>NZ_JBHXRM010000018.1:0-148577 GCF_042716895.1 Streptomyces sp. NPDC058653
AGCACACCGGCAAGAACGGGGCTCATCAGGACTCAGAACCTCTCCGGGAACAGAAGGGCGAGAACCAGATAGCCCAGCAGAACAACAGCGATGACGAGACCGACAATGTTCTCCACGGTCACAGCCTCGTCACCCCCCTGGCAACGAAAGCCACCAACGCGAACACCGCGATCGTGGTGACGACGAAGGCCAGATCGGCCATCGTGAGCTCCTGAAAGAGGTCGGGAAATCATGGACCTCTAGAGGAAAGCCCGGGTTTTCGCGGAAACGCCTCTCACTGACGCTTCTCTTACGGCCGTGGGCTCCGCCTTGACGCCTTCCTTACAGTTCCTGGCCGTCTTCAAGGTCCCGGGCCTGGTCCGACCTCGTCGCGGGGCCTCCGACCGGCGTGGCACCGGCATTAGAGTGAACCGGTGACTTCCCTCCCGGAGAACCGGCGGCAACGGATCAGTGAAGCCGACCGCGACACGGCCGTACGGCGCCTGCAGGAGGCCTACGCGGACGGCCACCTCTCGCACGAGGAGATGGACGGACTCCTCAGCCAGGCACTCACCGCGCAGACGCACGGCGCGCTGGAGGAGGCCCTGGTCTCGCTCCCGGCGGAGGAGCCGCCCACCACGTCCACGATCGGCGTCCATACCGGACGGATCCAGCGGGGCGGCGCGTGGCGGGTGCCCCGGACCCTCAAGGTGGAGTCCTCCTTCGGCAACGTCCATCTGGATCTCTCCCGGGCGGTCATCGAGCACCCGGTGATCGACATCGAACTCCAGCTCGGCACCGGCAGGGCCCGGATCACGGTGCCCCGCGACGCGATCGTCGAGTTCGAGAACATGGCCACGGGCTGGAAGGACACCCGCTACAAGCCCCCGCGCCGCTCGGGCACCGGCGGGCCGACCATCCGGATCTCCGGAACCATGGGCTTCGGCCGTCTCAAGATCCGCCACGCGCGCCGCTGAGCGTCCCGCCGCGGCTCACCCGAATGGCGTGACGGGGATGTGCGGAGCACAGTGGATAGGGGGTACGGCCGACCCGGGAAAGCTCCGGCGGCTGTGCAATCACTCGCGACATCGCTCCCTACACCAGGAAGATGAGTCGGTCATGGCAGTCAAAGAAGCCACGTCAACAGCAATGTCGAACGGCCACCACCACGGGGCCGTCAAGGGAACGACGACGATCGCGGACTCGGTCGTCGCCTCCATAGCCGGTATCGCCACCCGTGACGCGACGGGCGTCTACGCGATGGGCGGCGCGATGAGCAGGACCCTGGGGGCCGCGCGGGACAAGATGGGCCGTTCCGACGACGTGACCCGCGGGGTACAGGTCGAGGTCGGTGAGAAGCAGGCCGCGGTGGATGTCGACGTCGTGGTCGAGTACGGCTATCCGATCACCCGGACCACCGAGGACATCCGGTCGGGAATCGCCGACGCCGTCGAGACCATGACCGGCCTCGAGGTCGCCGAGGTGAACATCGACGTCCTCGACGTACACCTGCCGGACTCGGACGACCAGGGCAACGAAGAACCCCGCGCACGCTGACCCTCCCACGGACCCGCTAGCCGCGGAGTCGCAGGCCGCGGAGTCTCAACCGGGATCGCGGGGCAGCAGCGAGCCGAGGGGGCCGAGGTCCAGGTTCAGGTCCTCCATCGTGAGGTCGTAGCGCTCGCAGAGTTCCGCCATGCGGTCCCGGAGGATCATCAGCGTCATACCGATGCGTTCCTCCTGGTCCTCGCGGAGATCGCCCTCGTCCACGCGGTGCAGTGCCGTGCGCTCCATCAGCTGGCGGAGCAGTTCGACGATGGTGAGGACGAGTTTGATCAAGTCACGTTCCACCGTGTCCGGATCCGTCTCCAGGCGCTGGGCGATTCCGCGTCCGGGGGCCGGGTCGTCGGGGCCCGTCGGTACGAGATCGAAGGCGCGGGCCGCGGCCCGCGCGACCTCCCCGAACCTCGCGTCGTCGTCAGCCATGGTGTGCTCCTCGTACGGCGTGGTGCGGGATGTCCCGGCTGCCGTCGGCCGGTTCACGGGCGCGCTCGCCGTTCCATCCACCGGTCCGTTCACCACGGCCCCGGTTCGTCGGCCGTGACGGAGCGGATGACGGCCCTGAGATTGATGTGCACCAGATCCACATCGGCGACGGACAGCACCAGATCGCCGGTGAGGACGGCGCCTCCGGAGAGAAGACGGTCGAGAAGGTCTACGAGCGCCACCTGGCGCCCCGCGAGCGATTCGACGGACCCCTCGTCGGTCGGCGCGATGCCCGGTCCGTCGCTCACCGGGGCACACCGTCCGTACCGTCGCCGCCCGCCGACCGCGGCGGTGTCGCGAAGGAGTACGGCGCCCAGGGGCCGGTGATCTCGACCCGTACGCCCGGCGTCTCCTCGCCGAGCCCCGCCAGCGCCGCGCGGAAGTCGGCGACGCGCGCGGCCGGGACCAGATACGCCTCGTTGGCGATGTTCTCCCCGGCGCCCTGCCCCTGGGCGAGATCGCCCTGCTGGGGCCGGTGCGCCACCCGGCCGCCGACGAGGCCCGCCACACGCGCCGGGATCTCCGCGGCGACCGCTCCCGCCGCGGCGTAGGAGTCGCGGTGGCCCCGCCGCTGTGTCTGGCGCCGGCGCAGATACACGCGCCCCGGGCTCATCTCGGGCTCCTGCTCCGGCTCGGCCGGTACGACGGCCGCGCGCGGGTCCGCGTAGACCTTCACACCGAGTTCGACATGGTCCTCCAGCCGGGACAGGAGCGCGTGGAACTCCTCGCCCCGCTCGTTGAGCATCGCCGTCACCCGCGCGTCGTCCAGATAGACCGTCGCGAGCCGCATGGGCAGGACTGTCGCCTGCTCGTAGGCGGCCTCGACCACGGAGTGGTGCGTGCGGGCCAGCACTTCGAGCTCGGCCAGATCCTCCATCCGCGCCTTGAGGGCGTCCGCGCCGAAGGAGTCGTACGGGACCGACGAGACCAGCGCGACGAGTTCACCGGCACGCACCGTCCGCAGCGGCCCGTCCCCGATACCGCCCCGGCCGGCGAACCCGGTGTCGAGCGGTGTTCCCGCGCGGCCGACCGCGTAGAGGTACACCATCGGGGACGCCTCCGTGACCGGGTTCACCGTCCGTCCCCGTTCTCCCGCTCGCTCTCCGTACGCGAGGCGCCCGCCCCGACACCGGCCCGCAACTCCGCTATCTCGGCCCGCAGCCGCTCGTTCTCCAGCGCCAGCCGATCCGCCGACGGATCGAGGGAGTCGTCGCCGGAGCCGCCCTGGGCGCCGTTCAGCTGCCGCTTGGGGCGGGCCATGGAGGAGAGCGAGGGGTCGTGCTCCCACCAGTCGATGCCCATCTCCTTGGCCTTGTCCACGGAAGCGACCAGCAGCCGGAGTTTGATCGTCAGCAGCTCGATGTCCAGCAGATTGATCTGGATGTCGCCCGCGATGACAACTCCCTTGTCCAGGACGCGCTCAAGGATGTCGGCGAGATTGGCGGAGGAGCCTTGCTGGCTGTACGGGGACGCTCCCGATGAGGTCCCCATACGGCCGGCCAGTGAATCGGACACGTGGAATCAGCCCTGTCTGTGCTGTCGGCGACGCGGGTCAGCGACCCGCCGGGACGGTACGGCGCCGGGTACGCCGGGCCGGCTCCTCTTCCTCTTCTTCCTCGACCTCTTCCTCGACCTCGTCGAGGGGCTCCTCGTCGTCACCGTCGTCCGCGCGGGGCTCGTCCTCGGCGGGAGCCTCGTCGTCGTACTCCTCCCGCTCGTCCTCGGGGAGGTCCTCCTCGTCCACGTACTCGGCGTCGGGATCGATGTCCTCCTCGGCGTCCGCCTCGGGGTCTTCGTCCAGGGAGCCGTCGTCCTCGGCGTTCTCCGCCTCCGCGGGCTCCTCCGACTCCTCCGGCTCCTCGGAATCCGCGGCGTCCTCCGCGCGCGCCTCTTCCTGCTCGACCGCCTCGTCGTGCTCCAGCACGACCTCGCCGTCGCGGATCTCGCCGCGCCAGCCGTCGGTGGCCTCGCCCCGCATCATGATGAACTTCCGGTAGAGCTTGAGGTCGAGCCGGGCCCGGCGGCCCTGGGCGCGCCAGATGTTGCCCGTCTTCTCGAACAGCCCCTTCGGGAAGTATTCGAGGACCAGCAGCACACGCGTCAGGTTGTCCGTGAGGGCGTGGAACGTCACCACACCCTTCACCGTGCCCTTGGCGCCCTCGGTGGTCCAGGTGATCCGCTCGTCCGGCACCTGCTCGGTGACGTTCGCCTTCCAGCTGCGTGTGGACTTGGCGACCTTCACCTTCCAGTTGCTGGTGGTGTCGTCCGCCTTCTCGACGCTGACGACACCCTTGGCGAAGGTGCTGAACTCCTGGAACTGGGTCCACTGGTCGTACGCCTCGCGTACGGGCACGCCGACGTCGATGTCCTCGGTGATGGTGACGCTCTTCGACTTGCCGCCACCGCCCTTGCGCCCCTTGCCGAACAGACCCTTCACCTTGTCCTTGACGGTGTCCTTCAGATGCGAGGTCCCGGCGGCCAGGGCGGCCTGCGCGGGGGACTTGCCCTCGCCGAGTGCCTGACCGCCCTTGGCGAGGCTCTTGACGGCCCCGCCCGGTCCGTCCTTGCCGTCGGCCAGCTTGCCGACACCCTCGCCGAGCCGGTGCCCGAGGTTGGTGACGGCGTGCTGGGCGCGCGCCCGGAGGTACTCCCGGAGTTCTTCCTTGAGGCGGTCGGTGGCCGGGTTCTTCGCCACGTCGTCCTTGAGCCTGCCGAACGCGGTGTCAGCCATTGTCGCCACCCCGCTCACTCCGGCCGGCGGACGAGGCGGTCTTACGCGCCCGGGTTGCCGTCTTCTTGCGCGCGCCGCCGGAGGCGGTCCGGCGGGCGCCGGAGGTGGCCTTGGCCGCGGACCGGCCGGCCGAGCCGGCCGACTTGGCGGGCGCCTTCGCCGCGGACTTACGCCGGGGAGCCGGCTTGTCGTCCGCCTTCTGGTCACGGTCCGCGTCGCGCTCGTCGTCCTCGCGCTCCTCGGCGGGCTCTTCCTTGCCGTCGAGTTCGAGGGTGCGCCGGTGCAGCGAGTCGGCGAGGCCGGACGCCCGGTGGGTCAGGGCGTTGGTGGCCGCGCTCTTCGTGGCGTCCACCAACTCCTTGCGGACCTGGTCGTTCAGCGAGCCGAGCACGGGGGAGTTGGCCACGAGCTTGCCGAGCTGCCTCGGGTCGAAGTTCATCTTCCGGCCGGCCAGGAACATGCCGAAACCGATCGCGAGCTTTGCCTTCTTCGTACGTCCCAACAGATATCCGCCCACCAGGGCGATACCCGTCTTCGCATTGCCTGTCATCTGCGGTACACCTCAATCTCCCGTGGTCAGGAGTTGTTTTCCAGTCGTTTCTGGTAGGACTCGCACTCTTCGAGCCGGTCCAGCAGTTCGTCCTCGCGCCGGTCGAATTCCTCTTCGTCGATGGAACCGCTCAGCAGTTCCCTCTCCAGCGCGGCCAGTTGCCCACGTACGGGCTCCGGGTCGTAAAGCTCACGCTCGGCGGCGAGAACGACCTGATCGATCACCCATGCCGTGCCCCGGACGGGGGCGAGCGGAAAGGTGAGAATGCCGGTGATCAGCCCCATCACGTTCCTCCGATCAGCTTCGGCGCCGGCGTGGAAAGCCGTACCGGCACGGAAAGCCGTAACGGCGTCGAAAGCCGCTTCCGCGGTGACGTCAGACGAAGCTGTACGGCGGCAGCGGCCCGTTGAGCGTGAACTCGTAGTCGTCGCCGAGCCGTTCGGACTCCTCGTACACCGCCTGCGAGAATTTCGCGGCCTCGTCGCGCTTCACCAGGAAGGAGACGTTGAGGAAGTGCGCCTTGGTGGGCTCGGCAGCCGACACACGCTCCGCCTCGGCGGTCAGCGTGGCGGTGATCTCGTTTCCCGCCGTGCCCTGTCGCGCCTGGATCTCCTGCGAGACGAGTTCGCCGAGAGCCATCTTCTCTTTCTGTGCCCCGGGATTCTGCCGCGTGAATTCGCTGAGCCGCCGTACCTCCTGCGACGCGGCGAGTATCTCCCGCAGCAGGCTCTCCTCGGCCCGCGAGACCTTCAGGTTGTACTCCAGCCGGCCGTCGAGCTCGCCGAGGCGGGCGGTGTAGTTCTCCCGCTCCTGCTCCAGGGCGGCGATCACCTGGTCGTCGTCGGGACCGACGAGGCCGAACCGCATCGGCAGCGCGGCCCCCTCGGCCATCAGCCGCTCCAGCACGCTCTGGTGGGCGACCAGATCGCGGCGCTTGGCCCGCAGGTCCGCCGGTGTGTCGCTGACGACGGCCCCGAGATGCCTGGTCCTGACGGTCCGCAGGTCCGACGGCGGATCGCCGACGCCCCTGAGGCCGTCCAGCCGCAACGGGTGATCGGCCCCGGTGATCGCGTAGATGTAGGTGGGCATCGGCTACTCCTCCCGGCGCTGCGAGGTACGGCGAGCGCCACTGGACGCGGTGGACTTGCGGGCGGGGCGGCGCTCCTTCTCCTTCTCGTCCGAGTCGTCGTCGTCCGAACTGTCGCGTCCGCTCTTGAAGGAGTCGCTGAAGGCTTCCACCGCGCCCGACAGGGCGCCCTTCGACTTGCCCTTGGCGCCGCTCTCGACCGTGTCCCCGACGATGTCGGTGAGTTGGGCGGGGGCCTTGCGGCCCGATTCGAGGTCCAGCCTGTTACAGGCTTCGGCGAAACGGAGATAGGTGTCGACACTGGCGACGACGATGCGCACATCGATCTTGAGTATCTCGATACCGACGAGGGAGACACGGACGAAGGCATCGATGACGAGCCCCCTGTCGAGAATGAGTTCAAGAACGTCGTAGAGGTTCCCGGATCCACTTCCGCCCGAGCTGTTGTTGGCATTGCTCTGCTGTACGAGACTCATGGTCGGCCTTCCTTCCAATGAGTTGTTTCCCACGGTCCGGCAATGAACGCGGAGGCGGTCCGACTCAGCGGTCGACCTGCCCACGCGAGTACCGGCGAATTCGTTCGTAGCCCATGAGCTGGCCCTGACCGTCGAGGGAGACACGATAGGAAGCCATCACACTCGTGGTGTCCGGGATCTTCTCGATCTCGACGACCTCCACGTCGGCGGTCCAGCCGTCGTCCGTGGCTTTCAGCGCGGAAACGGAACTGGGCTCGCACCCGAGCAACTCCGCGAGCTGGCCGCCCGCCTTTCGCATGGCCGTGGCGACGTCGATACGCCCCTGGCCGCGTTCGGCGCTCTTGCCGGTCTCGCTGTCGGTGCTCTTGGTCGTCGCCATGTTCTCCGCCCGTCGTGGGTCGTCGGACTTCCTGTCGGAGTCGTCGGTCGGCCATTCATTCGCGGCCTCAACTGCGAGTGCCCGTGGAGTCCGAACGTATGCATGACCCCCGAATGGGAACCAACCGCCCTCTCGCGGCCACGGAGTCCGGGGTCCTCGGACCTCCGGTGCGGCCACACTCGTTCTGGATTCTGAAATACAGAACGTGGTAGCGTCTCGCGCGTGGACGGGTCCGCACGGCCGAGTTTTGGACTTTTGGATACAGAAAACGGTCTGAGCCGGGTCCGCCACGTCCACCACCGCGCCCGCCCGGGCCACAGGTACGGAGAGGAAACGCATGACCGTCACACTGATCACCGGAGCCAACAAGGGCATCGGCTTCGAAACGGCCCGACAGCTCATGGAGTTGGGCCACGACGTCTACATCGGCGCACGTGACGCCGAGCGGGGCGAGAAGGCCGCGGCCACGCTCGGCGCGCGATTCGTGCAACTCGATGTGACCGACGACGCGTCGGTGAGCGACGCGCTGGCGACGATCGACTCGGCCGAGGGGCGGCTCGACGTCCTGGTGCACAACGCGGGCGTCCTCGGGAGCGAAGCCACCGACGGCCCCACGGCTCTGCGGGTCTTCGACACCAACGCGGTGGGAATCGTGCGCGTCACCGAGGCCGCGCTTCCGCTGCTGCGCAGATCCCCGAATCCCGTCGTGGTCACCGTGTCCAGCAGCGCCGGGTCGTTCTGGGCGGTGACCGACCCCGAGCGGCCGGAGTTCCATCTGCCGCTCGCGCTCTACTCCGCGTCCAAGGCGGCGGCCACCATGCTGACGATCCAGTACGCCAAGTCCCAGCCGGGCATCAAGTTCAACGCCCTGGAGCCCGGCACCACCGCCACCGACATGACCGCGGCCTTCGGGGTCGGACGGTCACCGGAGGAGAGCGCAAGAACCGTCGTCCGTCTGGCGACCCTCGGCGTGGACGGTCCGACGGGGACCTTCCAGGACGAGGCCGGGGAGCTGCGTTGGTGAAGGCCTTCCGGCGGTCGTGAGGACAAACGGTGGGGGTTCCAGGGGGTGGTGGCTGTTCTTGGTCCGGCGGTTGCTCCCCACCTGGCCCAGTTTCTTCCGGCAAGATCATTACGGCCTGGCCGCTCGCGCTGAAGTTTGAAGTCAACTCCCTTAAGCTGGCGACGCTTTGGCGTGATCCCTACCCGAGGTGCGGCTGCACTTGTTGGCGCGGGCAAACTGTGTCGACCTCTGTCCGCCGTGGAGTCTCACTGATGAATCTGGGCAATCACGGCCGGTCCGGGCGTTGCATGACGAAGGCCGGCATCTGTGACGCACGGAAAGGGACGTTTGCTGTGTACCGGACGGATGATCTCCCTCGCACGGTCTCGCGAGGAGCCGCCAGGGGTGAGCAGACACACGTCCCTCCCTCGTGGTCCGGGCAGCCCGGTGACTCCGTTTCCCCGGCTCCCCCGAATCGTCGGTCCCTCGGCACGCCAGGCCCCCGGCACCGCCCGATGTAACCCCCGCCAGGGGCGGGGGAGCGTCGGCAGCGTCGCCACCCCCGCCCATTCCCCCCTCGAACCCCTAGGACCTTTTTTCCGTGACCTCTCCCTCAGAACCCGCCGTCGTGCTCGGCGCCGTGACGCTCGTCATGGCCGTCGTCGCACTGCTGCTGGCTCTCTCACGTCGCAAGCAGGTGCGACGGTGCAGAGAAATGGACGCAGCCCTGAAGAGCGCCGAGGCGCGCACGCGTTCCGCCGAATCCCGCACGGACGACCTGGAGGCCCGTGAGGAGCGGTTCCGCGCCGAGGTGGGTCATCTCGTCTCCACCCGGCTCCCCGCTCTCAAGCTCAATCTGATCAGCTCCCACCACCCCGTCCCCGGGCTGCTCCACGAGACCACGACGGGGCCCGAGGAGGCGGAACTCCTCGACTCCGTACTCGCCAAGGTCTCGGAGATCGTCCTGACCGAGCGTCGCCGCGTCGACGCCGCCGCGAGGGCCGCCCTGCGCGGCGCGAGCCAGGACTCGCAGGCGCTCTCGTACCGGCTCCAGTCGGAACTCGACGCCCTCCAGCGGGAGTTCACGGGATCGCGGCAGCTGACGCACCGTATGCTCGCCGCCGACCACCTCAACGAGCAGAATCTGCGGCTCGTCCAGCGGACCGCGATCGTGTGCGGGGCCTGGCCGGGACACGTCCGCAAGGACACCTACGTGGCCGAGATCGTCACGGGAGCCTCCTCCCGGCTGCGCGGCTTCGACCGGATCAAGATCAACTCGCGAATAGCCACCAACGTCGGGATCGTCGGACGTGCCGCCGAGCCCGTCGCCGTGGCCTGCGCGGAGCTGATGGCGAACGCGCTGGAGCACTCCCGCGACGACCTCGCGGTGGATGTCAGCCTGATCCAGACCGGAAACGGCAACGTCAGCATCACCGTTGACGACGCCGGCAAGGGCATGACCGCGGAAGCGGCGGCCCGGGGTGTGCGGCTGGTGTCGGCCGCCGACCAAGATGTGATGCTCACCGAGTTGGGCGACCCGCCCTCCCAGGGCTTCGTCGCCATCGGCCGGCTCGTCGCCGACTACGGCTTTCACGTCTCCATCGACAATCCCTCTCCCTATGGCGGGGTGCGCGCTGTGGTGACCATTCCCCCGAACCTGCTGGCCTCCATCGACGAGGAGGCCGAGCCGCCGTCCGCGATGGCCCCCCAGCCGACCGTGGCACCGAAGGCGGAGCGGCGGCCCGCCCCGCCCGTCGAAACCGCCCCGAGCGACGAGACGTCGCGCGCCTCCGCGCCCGAGGGCGCGGACGGTCTGCCGCAGCGTCGCCGCCGCGGGCCCGCGGCATCCACGGGCGGTCTCGCCGTCCCCTCGTACCGTGCTCCGGACCCGGAGCGGTCTCGCAAGGCCTGGAGCGAGTTCCAGGACGGCCTCGAAGGCAGCCGAACCGGTTCTGATTCGGAGGAAACCAAGTGACCATGCCCAACGGCGAGAACGAGACCTGGTACCTGGACCCCATCACCGAGATCCCAGGAGTCCACCACGCCCTGCTCATGACCCTCGACGGGATGGTCCAGGCCCGGTCCGAGAACCTGTCGAAGGACGACGCGGACGGTGTGGCCGCCATGACCTCCGCCCTGCACGCCGCCTCCCGCGCCGCGGTCATCCCGGCGCTCGGCGCCGCACCGGACACCCCCATCGAGACCGTCACGGTGAAGATCGCCGAGGGCACCTACATGGTCATGCCGGCCGGTGCCAACACGCTCATCGCGGCCGCGGGCGACGACTCGATGCACATGGGCGTGGTCGTCCACATGATGGCGCGGCAGGCGAAGAAGCTCGGCGAGCAGCACATGTCCGTCTCCGCGCGTAGTCACGACGGCGCGTCATGAGCCGCGGTCATCAGCGGCGCCTGCTTCCGGCGTACCTGGCGACCGGAGCGGGCGGTGCCGCGTTGCCCACCACCCTCGACACGCTGACCGCGCTGCGTGCCAGCGGCGCGCCGCTCGCCGCGTACCACACGCCGGTGCACCGGCGCGTCGTCGAGCTGGTGACCGACGGCTCCCTCACGGCGGTCGAGATCGCCGCCTATCTCGGGCTGCCGGCCAGCGTCGGCCTGATGCTCGCCGAACAACTCGTCAGTGACGGCCTGTTAAAAGCCAGCGTGCCGGTGCCGGACGCGCTGGCACCCTCGCGCGCCGGCCGGCCCTCGATGCAACTCATGGAAGAGGTGCTGAGTGGACTCCAGTCCCTCCGTGTCGCCTAGCCCGCGTCCCGTGTACCTCCCCGAGGAGGACCACCAGAGAGCCAAGATCCTTGTCGCGGGTCCTCTCGGCGTCGGCAAGACGACCGCGATCAAGACGCTGTCCCAGATCCCCACGCTGCACACCGACGAGGTCATGACGGACGCGGCGGCCGGCTCCGACGACCTCAGCTTCGTCGGCCTGCGGGACAAGACGACCACCACGGTCGCCATCGACTTCGGCCGACTGACCCTGCCGGGCGGCCGAGTTGTCCTGTATCTGTACGGAACTCCCGGGCAGCGACGCTTCCTTCCGCTGTGGGAGGGCATCGCCTTCGGAGCGCTCGGCGCGCTGGTCCTGGTCGACACCCGGCGCCTGGACGAATCGTTCGAGGTGATGGATCTCATCGAGGAGCGCGGTTTGCCGTACGCCGTGGCAGTCAATACCTTTCCTGACTCACCTGACTACGACCTGGAGATCGTGCGCAGGAAGCTCGACCTCGCACCAGCCACCCCACTCGTCACCTGTGATGCCCGCGAGATGGACAGCACTCTCAGCGCACTCATCGCACTGACCGCCCATTCCATATCCTCGGCCGGAGTCGGAGCCTCGTGAGCATCACACCACCAGCCCCAACAGTCGTGCCCCTTCACGGGCCCGAGCACGCCGCCGATCCCCAGCGCAGCTATGAACTCCTGCGCCGCCAGGGGCCGGTCGGCGTCGCGGAGATCGACACCGATCTCGTCGTCCATCTCGTCACCGACTACCAGGCCGCGCTCGAACTTCTCCAGGACACGGCCACCTGGACCAAGGACACGCGCAGTTGGCTGTCGAAGGTTCCGGAGAACAGTCCGATCAGGCCCCTGGTGGAGTGGCGGCCCAGCCTCTTCTTCGCCGACGGCGACGAGCACGCGCACCTGCGCAAGGTGATCACCGACAGCTTCCGGCTCCTCGATCCCAACGACGTCCGGACACTGACGTTCCGTTACGCCGACAGGCTGCTCCAGGACTTCGCGGACACCGGGAAGGTCGACCTCGTCAGCCAGTACGCACAGCAGCTGCCGCTGATGATCTTCAACGCCCTGTTCGGAATGGAGGACGAGCACGGTCCCAAGCTGGTGGACGCCCTCGCCGCCATGGTGGACACCGATCCGGAGCGGAAGGCGGCCGGCGCCCAGGCGTTCGGCGCCTACCTGGGGGCCCTCTACCAGACCAAGGCCGCACAGCGCGGCCACGATCTGACCTCCTGGTTCATGGACCACCCCAACGGGCTGAACCAGGAAGAGGTGATGAACCAGGTCATCATCGTCTTCGGCGCCGGGAACGAGACGACGGCCAACCTCATAGCGAACACATGCGTCCGGATGCTCAGCGACGACCGGTACTTCGGCACGCTCACCACCGGAAGTCTGCCCGTCCAGCACGCCATCGACGACGCGCTGTGGCACGACTCGCCGGTGGCCAACTACAGTTTCCACTTCCCCAGGAAGGACGTCACCTTCCACGGCACGCACATCCCCGCCGGCTCCCCGGTGATGGTGTCGTACGCCGCCGCCAACACCTGCCCGCACGCGGGCATACCGGCCGACGGCTACCGCTCGGGCACCAAGGCCCACCTGGCGTTCGCCGCCGGGCCGCACGCCTGCCCGGCCCGTGACCTTGCCCTGCTGATCGCCACCGCCGCGATCGAAAGGCTCGCCAGCTATCTGCCGGACATCGAACTGGCCGTGAAAGCCGATCAGTTGACCTACCGCGACGGGCCCGTCCACCGGACGCTCACGTCGCTGCCCGCCAGGTTCACCCCGCTGACCCCCGACGCCGAAGGCGTCACCCCCTGGAGCCGAGGCTCCTCCGGTCCGAAGACGGACACCGGGTCGCCCTCGACGGCAGGCGACCGCGCGTCGGTGACAACTCCCTAACCTGCCCTCCCATGCCGTGTCGCGGTGGTGCCGTCGGCGAAGGACCCGCACCACCGTGGCACTCCCGGGACGAGCACTGTCCTGGCCCTGTCCTCTGCCCGAACGGAACCGCCCAGACCGGTTCTCGACCGAAAGGGGATCAACCACCATGACTCACACCCGTCCCGGCACCAGCCCGCCGAGCCTCTCGTCCGTACGGCACAAGGTGAGCGCGGCCCTGACCGGATTCCTCGACGCGAAGGACCAGGCCGCGCCGGGAGCCGAGCTGCTCTATCTGACCACCACCCTGCGTACGTTCCTCACCAGCGGGAAACGGCTGAGATCCGTGCTGTGCGTCTACGGATGGCAGGCCGCCAGCGGGGACGGTGAGATGACGGCCGCCCTGCGCGCCGCCGCGAGCCTCGAACTCTTCCAGGTGTTCGCCCTGGTGCACGACGACGTGATGGACAACAGCGACGTCCGGCGCGGGCAGCCGTCCGCGCACCGGGCGCTGGCCGCCGCGTACACCGACAGCGGCGGTCCCCTCGGCCGTGCCGAGGCACACGGCCTGGGCGCGGCCGTCCTCCTCGGCGACCTGGCCCTCGTCTGGTCCGACGAGCTCCTCCACACGGCGGGTCTGGACCCGGACACGCTCGCCCAGGTGCTGCCGCTGGTGGCCGACATGCGCAGCGAGGTCATGTACGGCCAGCTCCTGGACCTCCAGACCACCGGGCGGCTGACCGGCGACCTCGAAACGGCGCTGCACGTCATCCGCTACAAGACCGCCAAGTACACCGTCGAACGCCCCCTGCACATCGGGGCGGCGGTGGCCGGAGCCGCTCCGGCCGTGCTCGACGCCTGCACCGAGTTCGGTATCCCGCTGGGAGAAGCGTTTCAGCTCCGCGACGACCTGCTCGGTGTGTTCGGCGATCCCGCCGAGACCGGCAAACCCGTCCTGGACGACCTGCGCGAGGGCAAGGCCACCGTACTGATGGCCCTCGCCGTCCAACGGGCCTCTCCCGCCGAGCGCGAGACGCTGCGCGGCCTCGTCGGCCGGAGCGACCTCGACGACGACCGGGCCGCCGAGGTCCGGGCCATCCTGGAGTCCACCGACGCCCGGTGGACCGTGGAGGAAATGATCAGCGAACGCCGTGACGAGGCCCTCGCCGCCCTGGACGAGGCGCCCTTCCCGGAAGCCGTCTCCGCCCAGCTGCGCCAGATCGCGCTGGCCGCCACGGACCGGCAGACATGACCGCCGTCCGTGGCCGCCACGGACCGGCACCCGACCACCGTCCCCATGCCGTCACCGCAACCGTGAGGTGGAAACAGCCCATGAGCGACACGGTCGTGCACGCGACCTACTCCGAACAGGCAGCGGATCTGGTGGCGAGGGTCGACCAGGACAGGTGGGGCAGCGTCCGCCCCTCCCTGTACGAGACCGCCCGGGTCGTCTCGGCGGCCCCCTGGCTGCCCGGCGAACCACGCAGGATCGCGTACCTGCTGAACGAGCAGGCCCCCGACGGCAGTTGGGGAGAAGGCCCGGCGCGCTACCGGCTGCTGCCCACGCTCAGCGCCGTGGAGGCCGCCCTGGCCGTCCTGCGACGGGGCGGCGCGTC
This sequence comes from Streptomyces sp. NPDC058653, assembly GCF_042716895.1. Classification (NCBI taxonomy): domain Bacteria; kingdom Bacillati; phylum Actinomycetota; class Actinomycetes; order Kitasatosporales; family Streptomycetaceae; genus Streptomyces; species Streptomyces sp. NPDC058653. The sequence continues at coordinate 14,508 of NZ_JBHXRM010000018.1, forward strand.
CACGGAGACGGCCCGCCGGCTCGCCTCGGCGGTGGACGGGGGCCTCGCCGCCCTGCGCGCGCTGCCCACGGCAGGACCCTGGCCCGACACCGCCGCCGCTGAGATCCTCGTCCCGAGCCTGGTCGCGAAGATCAACGAGCAGCTCTCCCTCATCGCCGACGCGAGAACACCCGTCATCGACGGATGGCGTCCCGGGCCCGCGCTCGCGCTGCCCCGGGGTTACGACCAGAGCGTGCCCGAGTACGCGGCGAAGCGTTACGCCTCCACCGGGAGCCTCCCCGTCAAGCTGCATCACACCTTCGAGGGCATAGCCGGGTACATATCGCGGGGCCTCATACCCGACCGACCGGATCTGCTGGGCAGTTCACCGGCCGCGACCGCCGCCCGCGCCACCACGGCCTCGGCGCCACCCGCGCCGGGAACCGTCGCCGTCCTCGAATCCGTCGCACAGCGCTACGCGGGTAGCTTCCCCGAGGCGGCCCCGATCGTCGTCTTCGAGCGCCTGTGGGTCGCCGCCGCACTGGCCCGTGCCAGCCTGCCGGCCGCCAGCCTCCCCACCGTCCGGAGATGGGCCGCCGACATCTACGACCCCCGGGGAGTACGGGGCGCGCCCGGGCTCATGACCGACGCCGACGACACCGCCATGGCCGTGCTGGTGTCCTCACTGGTCGGCCTGCCGCACAGCCCCCAGCCGCTCGACCTGTTCCACAACGGCAGCCACTACGACTGCTACGTCGGCGAGGACACCGGTTCCATCACCGCCAACGCCCACGCCCTCCAGGCGCTCGGCCGCTACCAGCGCCGCCACCCCGCGACAGAGCGGCTCTACGGCCCCCGGACCCAGACGCTGCTCGACTGGCTCGTCGGCCAGCAGAGACCCGACGGAACCTGGCCCGACAAATGGCACGCCTCCCCCTACTACGCCACCGCACGGTGCGTGGCCGCGCTCAAGGAGGCCGCCGTACAGCACGGCGCGGAGCACGCCGCCGCGGCCGTCGAGACCGCCGTGGCCTGGGCACTCGACACCCAGCGCGACGACGGCTCCTGGGGGGTGTGGGGCGGTACCGCCGAGGAGACCGCGTACGGCGCCCAGATCCTCCTGTCCACCGCCCGGCACGGGCCGCGGCACGCCCGCGCGCTGGACCGCGCCGAGACCTACCTCGACGCGGTCGCGGGGACCGGCGACCACCCCGCGCTCTGGCACGACAAGACCCTCTACGCCCCCGGCGCCATGATCGAGGCCGAAGTCCTCGCCGTACGCGAGCTGCTGAGGACCCGTCACGGACGGCCGGGCGGGGAGTCGACCGCGGCCGAAGGCACCGACACGTCCACAGACGCGGAAAGGTAGGACGGACACATGACGAACGGCATCACCCTGCCACCGATCGCGCCCGGGAAACTGCCGCTCATCGGGCACGCCGTACCTCTGATCAAGGACCGTCTCGCCTTCGTCCAGAGCGTGCGCGCGCACGGCCCCGTCGTCCGCGTCACCGTCGGCCCGAAGACGCTGACGGTGGTCAACTCGCCCGAGCTGATCCACACCATGCTCACCAGCAAGGCCGACGAGTTCACCAAAGGGCTGCTCTTCGAGAAGCTCAAACTCTTCGGGAAGGACGCCCTGCCCGTCGCGGAGGGCAAGCCGCACATGCGCCGGCGCCGGCTGATGCAGCCCGCGTTCCACCGCGAGCAGATCGCCTGCTACGTCAAGACGATGCGGGAGACCGTCCACCCGTACATCGCGGCCTGGGACGGCGGAAGCCCCCTGGACCTGAAGACCGAGATGCAGCTCATGACGCAGGGCGTCGTCATGTCGGCCCTCTTCTCGGCGACGCCCCCGCGCGAGCCCGCCCACACGATCCTCGACAGCGTCGACACCGTCTTTCGGACCGCCCTGCAACGGGCCCTGCTGCCCATATCGGCCCTGGAGCGACTGCCCACCCGGCGCAACCGCAGGGTCGAGGCCGCCGGCACCGCGCTCCGCTCCGCGGTCACCGACATCATCGCGGAGCACCGGGCGGACCCCGACGCCTACGACGACGTCGTGTCGCTGCTCCTGACCGCGCGGGACGAGACCGGCGCGACACTGCCCGACGACGAGATCCTCTCGGAGGTCACCGGACTGCTCGCCGCGGGCTCCGAGACCACCGCGGTCGTCCTCGCCTGGCTCTTCCACGAACTGGGCCGGGACCCGGACCTGGAGCGCCGGCTCCACGAGGAGGTCGACGCGGTGCTCGCGGAAGGCCCGCTCACCGCCGACCGCGTGCCCCGCCTCGTCCTCACCCGCAGGCTCGTCAGCGAGACCCTGCGGCTGTACAGCCCGGCGTGGCTGGTGACCCGACAGGCCGTCTCGGACGTCAGACTCGGCGAGTTCACCCTGCCCGCCGGCTCGGACGTGATCTGGAGCGCCTACGCGCTGCACCGCGATCCCGGCCTCTTCCCCGACCCCCTGCGCTTCGACCCCGACCGCTGGCTCCCCGACCGCCCCCAGCCGCCGAAGGGCGCGTTCATCCCCTTCGGTTCCGGCAAACGCATGTGCATGGGGGACGCGTTCGCCTGGACCGAGGCGATCATCATCACCGCGCTGGTGGCGCACCGCTGGCGGCTGCGGCCGACACCCGGACGCGTGCGCCCGGTCGGAGCGATCACCACACACCCCTCGTCCCTGCGCATGGTGCCCGAACTCAGACACCACACCCTCGCGGGGCAGGCCCGATGAGCGACACGGCCCGTGCGGACCCGCGGGTCCTGCCGATGCCCGACCTGAGCGGCTCCTTCCCCGGTCCCTTCCCGGCCAGCGCGTACGCCGACGACATCGAGCGGCACGCCGCCGAGTGGCTGGGGACGTACGCGCTCGTCGGCCCGGAGCGCAGACGGAGCGCCCTGGCCGACATCACCGGCCAAGGGGTGGCCCGTACGTTCCCGACGGCCGACCGGGAGGGCCTCTTCCTCTGCGCCGAACTCTTCGTGTGGCTCGCCGCGTTCGACGACGCGCACGGCGAGGCCGCGGGGGCGCGCGATCCGGCGCGCCTGGCCCGCACGATCGCCGGCTGCGTCCGTCTCATCGCCGGCCACGACGAACCACCGGGCGCCCCGGGCCCCTTCGGCGCCGCGCTCCGTGACCTCCTGGCCCGATTCGGAGCACGGGCCACCCCTCTTCAGTACCTGCGGCTCACCGGGCACCTGCGGGACACCCTCTTCGGCATCCTGTGGGAGGCGCACCACATCGACAGTGCCGAGCACATCACCCTGTCCGACTACCGCGCGATGCGTCCGCACACCGTCTTCGTACGGACCCTCGTCGCGACGGCGGAGGCCGCACTCGGCTACGAACTGCCGGAATCGGACCGGTCGTCGGAGCCGGTCCGAGAACTGGAGTCGGCCGTCGCGGACCTCGCCGGCTGGATCAACGACCTCGCCTCGTACGCGAAGGAGACCGCCCGGGGCGGGCCGAGCGCACTCACTCTGCCCGCGCTGCTGATGCGGGAGCACGGCTGCGACCTCGACGAAGCGTTCCGACGGGCCTCCCGGATGTGCGAACGGCGATCCGCGGTGGCCGCCGCCCGGATCGCCGAACTGTCCGCCGCCGAGGGCCCGCTCTCCGACCACGCGCGGGCCCTCAAGTCCATCGCCTGCTCCTACCTCTGGCACACCGGCCACCCCCGCTACCAGGTGGCGGACGCCTCGTCCGGCCCGTAGGCGCGGCGAGCGGGCGGGTCCGGGGCTCAGTCCGCCGTCGGCGCCAGGGTGTTCGGCGGTCCGGTCAGGTGCGCGGGTTCGAGCACGAAGACGGGGATCACGCGGCTGGTCTTCTCCTGGTACTCGGCGTACGGCGGATACGCGGCGACCGCGCGCCGCCACCACTGGGCCTTCTCGTCCCCGGCGAGCTCACGGGCCGTCATGCCCCGGCGTTCGGGGCCGTCCTGGAGATCCACGCGCGGGTCGGCCCTGAGGTTGAAGCACCAGACCGGGTGGTGCGGGAAGCCGCCCTTCGAGGCCACCGCCGCGTACCGCCCCTCGTGCTCCACGCGCATCAGCGGAATCTTGCGGATCCTGCCGCTCTTGGCACCCCGCATCGTGACGATGACGACCGGCAGGCCGGTGTCCCGGAGCGTGGTGCCCTGGGTGCCGCCCGAACTCTCGTACAGCTCGACCTGTTCGCGTACCCACTGCGCCGGACTCGGCCCGTACTCGCCCTCAAGTGGCATCGCGTTCTCCCGTCGCCGTGGTGCGGACCGCTCCGTCACCTGGACCGCTCCGTCACCTAAGGGTCTGCCCCGATACCCGCGCCGAAGTCGCTCGCCTACTCTCGTGGGAGTACTGAACTACCGGTCAGCCCACCCCTATCGCACCGAACTCATGTGTCACAGGAGGGTCCGATGAAGGCGATCGTCCAGGACCGGTACGGCTCACCCGACGTCCTGGAGCTCAGGGACGTCGAGAAACCGGCCGTCGGGGACCATGACGTGCTGGTGCGGGTCCACGCGGCCTCGCTGAACGCCCGTGACTGGCACGTCATGCGGGGCGACCCGTACGTGGCGCGTCTGGCGTTCGGACTCGGCGGGCCGAAGACGAAGATCCGCGGCACGGACTTCGCGGGCCGGGTGGAAGCCGTGGGCAAGGACGTGAAGCGGTTCCGTCCCGGGGACGACGTGTTCGGGGAGGCCGAGGGGGCGTTCGCCGAATACGTCCGCGCACCGGACCGTGTGGTGGAGGCGAAACCGGACGGCCTGTCGTACGAGCAGGCCGCCGCGCTGCCCCTGGCGGGAAACACCGCCCTGATGGGCCTGCGCGACGCGGGGGAGGTCCGGCCGGGAGAGCACGTACTGGTCAACGGCGCGTCGGGTGGGGTGGGCACCTTCGCCGTACAGATCGCCAAGTCGCTCGGCGCGGAGGTGACCGGTGTCTGCAGTACGCGGAACCTGGAACTGGTCCGGTCGCTGGGCGCGGACCACCTCGTCGACTACACCGTGGAGGACTTCACCCGGAGCGGACGGCACTACGACGTGGTCTTCGACCTGGTGGGGAACCGTTCGCTGGCCGAGTGCCGACGGGCGCTGACACCGGCGGGGAGGCTTGTCCTCTCCGGTGGAGGCGTGTCCGGCGGCGGGAGCCTCTTCGGGCCGATGGGTCTGATCATCAAGGGCCATCTGATGTCGCGCTTCGTCCGCCACCGGCTGCTCGTCCTCACGGCCACGCAGAGCGACGAGAACCTGGCGGCGCTGGGGAGGCTCGCCGAGTCGGGGAAGCTCACCCCGGTCATCGACCGGACCTACCCGTTGAGTGGGACACCCGAAGCCATCGGATACCTCGAAGTGGAGCACGCGCGCGCGAAGGTCGTCATCACCGTGTGACGAACGGCTGATTGTGCCCCGCGCGGGTCGGCGCTCGCCCGGCCCGCCGGATGCCGGGCGGGCCGGGCGAGGTGGGATCAGATGACCGGTCGGACCGGTCGGACCGGGTCAGGTGAGGACGGCGCCGTAGGCGGTGAGGATCTCGTTGATGGGCTGGACGAAGGAAGTGCCGCCCGAGGTGCAGTTGCCGGAGCCGCCCGAGAGGATTCCGACGGCCAGTGCCGTGGTGCCGTCCCCGGTCAGGGTGAACACCGGGGCGCCGCTGTCGCCGGGCTCGCAGCAGAGGGTGGTGCGGATGAGTCCGCTGACGATGTCCCTCCCGCCGTAGTTGACGGTGACGTTGAGGCCGGTGACGCCGCCGCCGTGGCAGCCGGTGGTGCTGCCGGCCACCGAGACGCTTTGGCCGACAACGGGGTTCGCCGGGCCGGTGATGTCGATGATCGTGCCGCCGCAGTTGACCGTGCCGGGCCGGGGCAGCGCGGCATTGGCGTACCGGACGATGCCGTAGTCGTTGCCCGGGAAGCTGGTCCCCGCGGTCGGGCCGACAAGCGTGGTGCGTGTCGAGTTCGCGTACCAGGTGGGGACGATCGCGGTGCAGTGGCCCGCGGTCACGAAGTAATCGGCGCTGCCGGCCCGTACGTTGAAACCGGCGGTGCAGCGGCTGGAACTGCCCCAGACCGGCTCGCCGCCCTGGAGATGCGGCCGGAAGGTGCCGGCGGTGCGCTCGAAGGTGAGGGCGCCGGCGTGCGGGCCCGCGCTCCTGCGCAGCTCGGCGATCTCGTCGGCCGATACGCGCTTGTCGACCGTGACCAGGACGGTGCCGGTCGCCCGGTCGACGCCCCAGGCCGTTCCGGCGATGTCGGCGGCGAGGACGGCGTCGCCCGCGGCTGCGAGCTCGGTGGCGCTGAACGTCCGCGGCTGGGCCTGCGCCGCCTGGGGGCCGGCCAGCCCCAGCGAAGCCGGCAGGACGAGCACGGCGAGGGCGGTCACGGACCGCCGGAAGAGCCGGGCGGTGCGTCTGAGGGGGTTGGTGCTCACGTCTTCCTCCTACGAGGAGTCGGGAACAGGGAGGGACCTACCACTCAATAACGGCATGTCCCTGACAAGCGGTCATTCTCTCATCGCACCGGGCGCCGCCAAGGCCTGCTTCAGGCCACCCGTGGGCCGCCCCAGGTGCTCGCGCGATCTTCTCCGTCCGGACCGGTGGATCCCTCCGATCCGCATCCGGTCCGACAGTTGCCGCAGGGAAATATTTTTCGGCATGCCGCCCGCGCGGACGTGCGCAGGTGGGGATGGGTGCGGGCCGCCTGTCGCGGCCGAGTTCGGAATTCATCGGGGGCGGCCGGGTGTGTGAGGCCCGAATAGCCGGGCACGCGATGAGTCAGGGAAAGCATTCGCCGTTGAACGGACAGGGCGCGAATTCCGCCCGGCCGTCAGCTTTTCAACGCTGGGAAAGCATTTCTATGTGTGAGGGAGACGTTTCATGAGTGACAGCATCTGGGGTTACCAGCCGACCGCCGGCCACACCGCGGGCACCGACCTGATCGGTTACAAGGTCGAGGCGAGCGACGGCGGCATCGGCAAGGTCGACAAGCACTCCGACGACGTCAGCTCCTCGTACCTCGTGGTCGACACGGGCGTCTGGATCTTCGGCAAGCACGTTCTGCTGCCGGCCGGCGTCGTGAGCGCGGTGGACCAGGCCACGCGCACGGTTTTCGTCGATCTCACCAAGGACCAGATCAAGGGCTCCCCGGAGTTCGACAAGGACAAGCACGTCGGCGACGCGGGATATCACGAGCAGGTCGGTGGCTACTACGAGGGTCACCGCCCCCGCTGACGCGGAGCGCACACGCCGCGTGGGGCGGACCGGATATTTTCCGGTCCGCCCCACGCGCATGCCGCAGAAAGAAAGCGCGCGTTTTCGTATCGGCGCCGAAACGGGGATTCGGTCATTCTCTTGAATTCGACCGGAAATGCTCTCCGGTTGGCCGGAATCGAAGGGGAACGAGGCTCTCCAAGTCGGCCGTGACTCTGTCCGCCGAGGGGGAGACGGTCGTCTAGGAACCGGCGCGGGCCCTCAGCGTTTCGTGGTACGTCCCTCCGCGGCCCAACCCAAGTACGCGCACGACGGGGCGGCGGGCGAGAGCCGAGGCGATCAGATCGCCTACGCGGGGCGAGAGGGCCTCACCGAGCAGAAGCATGTTGGCCATGCGCGGCAGGACGACCCGGCGTTTTCCGTACCGGACCGCGTCCACCACCTCGCGCGCGACGCCCTCCGCCGAGAGGGGAGTCATGTACCGGAACGGCGGGGGCATCTCGGCCTCCTCGGCGTCCTTCAGCAGGTCGGTGGCGGTGAGGGCGGGGTACATCACGGTGACCCGGATGTTCCTGCCGGCCACCTCCTGGCGGAGGCTGTCCGAGAAGGCGGAGACGGAGTGCATCACGATCGCGTACGAGCCGAACCGGGCGAACGCCTTGCGCCCCATCACCGACGACATGTTCACGATGGCTCCCCCTCGCTGCCGGCTCATGACGGGAACGACCCGCTGCGTCACGCTGATGGTCCCGAAGAGGCTTGCCTGAAGGGTGTGCCGGACGTCGTCCGCGAACGCGGGCGACTCGACCTCACCGACCCTTCCGACACCGGCGTTGTTGACCAGCACGTCGATCCGCCCGAACCGGTCCGTGGCGGCCTCCACCAGCGCGGCGACGGCACTCGGGGAGGTCACGTCCGTCGGTACCGTCAGCACCTGCGAGCCGAGGGCGCGGACCTCGTCCGCCACCTGGGCGAGCCCGTCGGCGGAGCGGGCCGCCAGGACGAGTCGCGCGCCCTGCCGGGCGAAGGCGAGCGCCACAGCGCGGCCGATTCCTCGGGACGCTCCGGTGACCAGTACGACTCGGCCGGAGAAGACCGCTTTCATGGTGCTGCCCCCTTCGTTGCGCATACGACGTCCGCCCCGGCATGAGGTACGGCCGCCCGCCCGACCACTCACGTTTTCGGCGGGTACCTCATACTTCCGGCAATCCCCCTGCCCGCGCCGACGCCACTCGGGCACGACGGTCCCGACCTTCGCCCGGCCCGCCGCGGGCAGTGCGAGCCCTCGTCGCGGGGCTCACCCGCGCGGAGTGTCAGCGAGGGGGCCCGGTACGGCGGCCCTTCGAGGAGGCCGGCGCCGTACGGGTGAGGGAGCGCGCGCGGTGGAGGACCGCCGCGGCGTGGGGCTGGTCGCGGTACCGGTACAGCGATCTGCGCAGATATGTCAGGGCATCGTCCGCGAGGACCAGGCGCAGACTCAGGTACTGGTCCAGGAAGGCGTTCCAGTGGACGCACGACTCTTCGAGACGGCCCAGCGACAGCAGCGTGGCGGCGAGCCGGGCATGGGTCAGGGCACCGGATCTTCGTTGGTGGTCGCCCCGCGCCGCCGCGGAGGTCGCGAGGGACCGTGCGGCCTGTTCGGCGTCCCCGAGAGCCAGCAGGGTCCTGCCGCTCTGGTAGTCGAGACCTGCCCGGGGGTACGCGTCGAACGGCCCGGCCTTCCGCGTCGCGCGGTCGAACTGGCTTTCCGCGGCGGCGAGGTCGGCGACCGCTCTGCGGCGTTGCCCTGCGTGGGCGTGGGTGACGGCACTCTGGCTCAGCAGGAAGGCGCGGGTGGCGGGGTCGGCGTGCCGTCCCGCGTCGATCGCGGTGTCGGCGAGTTGCGAGGCCTTCTCGTGGAATCCCAGCTGGAGCGCCTGGAGGCTCATGGCCCGCAGGGTGATGGCGTACATCCGGCGGTCGTCGGCCTCCGACGCGAGGCCGAGCGCGGTGGTGAAGTAGCCCTGCGCCAGGCCGGGATGCCCGGCGTCCATGGTCATCCTCGCCAGTACATGGGTGAGTTGAGCGGCGAGGGTGAACAACTCGCGCCGGAGGGCGGATTCCGCCGGGGCGGCCAGCAGCCGTGCCGTGTCGTCGGTGAGGTAGCTGGCCAGGGCCGCGCGGGCGTGCGCGCCGCCGTGCCGTTCCATGAGGTCCGCGAAGATCTGGCACATCTCCCGCAGCGCCCCCACCTCCTCGGCGGAGACGCGGCTGTGGGAGGAGCGCGGCCGGCGTGGAGCGGGCCGCTCGGAGTCCCAGGCCGGTGATTCGACGGCGCGCAGGCTGTAGACGCCCCTGGTGAGCTGTGACCGCCGGGCGGGGTCGGCGTCGGTGCGGGCCAGGATGGTCAGTCTGTGCGCGGCGTCGTCGTCCCCGGCCCCGGACGCCAGGGGCAGGTCGTCGGCCGCCTGCCCGGGACGGCTGAGGCCGGTCTCCTGGGCGGTGACCAGGCGCTCGGTGCGGCGGCTGAAGGCCGCGGCGACCAGGTCGGGGACGGGCGGCCGGGGACGGGAGCCGGTCAGCCAGTGGGCGACCGACGTGCGGTCGTACCGCAGGCGCAGACCCTGCGCCTTGCCCAGCGCGTTGACCGCTCTGGCCAGTTCGGCGGGATTCCACTCGGCCTCGTCGAGCAGCAGGGCGAGTTGGCGGTTCGGCTGATGACGTGCCACGGCCGGGTCTCCTCGAAGTGGTGTGCACGTCGCGGCGCGTGGGCGTGGAGCGGGTGCGCGTGACGGGCGAGGAGAGCGCGTTCGAGGCTGTACCGGCGGATACCGAACGGACCTGCCCCTGTATCCCCCTCTCTCATTGTCGCGGTGTCGTCGTCGACCGAAAAGGCCTCGTCCGGACAGAACGGCCGGGAATCGGCGAAGTTGTCAGGTCGCGATCCAGTTCTCGTAGAGCCCGTGGTCCGGGCGGAAGCCGGCCGCCACCAGTTCCCACATCATCTCGTCGCTGCCACCGCCGAGACGGCCCACCTTGAAGTCCCGCCAGAGACGCGCCAGGGGGGTCTGGTCCTCGACGTAGCCGCGCCCGCCGAAGATGTGCGCGCACTCGCTCGTCACCCGCTCGCCGAGGCGTGCGACGGTCACCTTCAGGGCGGCCGTGTCGGACACGGATGCCGCGCCCCCGGCGGAGACCTCGACGACCGTGGCGTACAGCCCCCGGCGTGCGACGAGTATCTGGGAGCAGAGGTCCGCCATGCGCAGACGGAGCGCCTGGTGCCGGTAGAGAGGGGAGCCGAACTGCTTCCTGCGCTTGAGATGGGTGATGGCCAGGACCGAGGCGAGGTCCAGTGCGCCGAGCACCTGGGCCGCGAGGGCGAGCCGTTCGTACATGAGCCCCTGGCCCACCGCGGCGAGCCCCGCACCCGGCCGGGCGAGCACCGCGTCGTCGGTGACGCGCGCGTCGACGCGCAGGCGCACGGTCTCCAGACTCCGCATGCCGGTGGTCTCCCATCGCTGGACGGGTGTCAGGCCGCTACGGGGCACCAGCACGAGGGCCGGCCCCTGGTCTCCCCGGCAGAGCACGATCGCGTGGTCCGCGGCGGCGCCGGGGGAGACGAACCACTTCTCGCCCCGTACCCGCCAGTGGTCGCCCTCCCTGGTGAGCGCGGTCGCCACGGCGGACAGGTCCGAGCCGACGTGCTGTTCGGACGTGGCCACGCAGCAGACGCTCTCGCCGGCCAGTGCCTGTTCGAGGACCTCCTTCGTGTACGCGGTGGTGCCGAAGCCGCGCAGGAGGGATGTCGCGGCCTCCAGGTGGAGGCCCACCCCGATGCCGATGCCGCCGAGTCCGGCCCGTCCCATCTCCTCGGACAGCAGGACAGACCGTCCGAGATCGCCGTGCGGGCCGCCGGACCACCGTTCGTGGAACAGTCCGGCGGCGCCGAAGGCGGTGACGGCCTCGCGGGGAAAGCGCCTCTCCCGCTCGCAGGCCGGAAGCAGCGGGGATATCCGGTCCCCGACGAGCGCGCGCACGCGCTCCCTGAAATCGGTGACGGGGCGGCTCGCCGTTCCGAGGGCCAGCTGTGTCCCGAGATCCGTGTGCCCGCCCATCACGGGTTCAGCGGGGGTGCCTCGCCCGCGATGGCCAGGAGTTGGGACAGGGTTGTCTCGGGGGGCGTCTCGGCGTCGTCGAGACTGATGCCCCAGTCGTCCTGGAGGGTCATGGTCAGCTCGACGACGGCCAGCGAGTCCATCTCCAGGGCGGCGAGAGTCGCCCCGGGATGAATCTCGGCCGGGTCGATCAGGAACTTGTGGACGAGCCGGTGGGACAGCTGCTCGTAGCGTGTGGTGGTGGTCATCGAAGTGCCTCGCCGTTGTCGTGGTGGGTGTGCGGGGGATACGAGTGTGGGCGGGCCTCGGGGAAGCGCAGGGTCTGAGCACCCCAGGCGAGTCCTCCGCCGAAGCCGGTGATCAGGGTGCGCGCGCCCGGGTCGACGCGCCGTCGCAGTGCCGTGTCGGCGAGCGCCAGGGGGATGGACGCGGCGGCGGTGTTGCCCAGCTGCCGCAGATTGCCGTGCCGGCAGGAGGGAGCGATTCCGAGGCGGTCGCCGACGGCGTCGATGATGCGCTGGTTCGCCTGGTGGCTGATGAAGGCGTCGACGTCGTCCGGGCTCCAGCCGGTGTTCTTCAGCGCGTGCCGGGCCGAGTCGGTCATGCGGCGCACGGCATGGGCGTACACCGCACGGCCGTTCATCCGGAAGTAGTGGTCGCGGGGTTCGGTGCCCGGGGTACCCCGGGGCAGCCGCGAGCCGCCCGCCGGCACCTGGATGAGCCCGGCGCGGGAGCCGTCGCTGCCCAGGTGCTGGGCGATCAGCGCACCGGGCTCGTCGGGCGTTCCGGCACGGACGAGCACCGCCCCCGCCCCGTCGCCGAACAGGATCGCGGTGTCGCGGTCCCGGGGGTCGATCAGGGTGGTGCTGTACGTCTCCGCGCCGACGACCAGGGGGCGTTCGTAGAGCCCGGACGTGACAAGGCCCTGCGCGAACGCCGTCGCGTAGACGAATCCGGCGCACGCGGCGGACAGGTCGAGGGCGGGTACGCCGTCGAGGCCGAGGCGGTGGGCGACCTGGGGGGCTGTCGCCGGGCAGTGGTGGTCGGGGGTGGTGGTGGCGAGCAGGACCAGGTCGGGCCGGACGGGGGCTCCGGCCAGCTCGGCGGCCGAGTCGAGTGCCGCCTGTCCCGCGGCCCGGGCGAGGTCGCCGGTGCTGGTGCGGGAGTCGGCGAGGCGGCGGGCGGCGATTCCCGTACGTTCCAGGATCCACCGCTCGTCGGAGTCGAGGTCGCGCTCCTCGATGAGGCGGGCGTTGGAGACGGATCGTTCGGGGAGGCTGGTGCCCAGTCCGCACAGGACGGCGGCGGGGGTGCGCATGACGGCTCCTCACGGCCGGACGGGTTCGGGGACGGTCGGCAGCCGCGGCCAGACGAAGGTGGTGGCCGCCCAGGTGAGTCCCGCGCCGAACGCGGTGGCCAGGACCCGGTCGCCGGGCTTGATCCCGCCGTCGGCCGCCTCCTGCGCCAGCAGGATGGGGACGGACGCGGCGGACGTGTTCCCCACGGTGGCGATGTTGGTCGCCATCCGGCCGGGGGGAACGGCGAGTTTGCGGGCGACGGCGGCCAGGATGTGCGCGTTGGCCTGATGGGCCACCACCCGGTCCACGTCCTCGATCTCCCAGCCCCTGGCTTCGGCGGCCTCGCGCGACACGGCCGCCATGCGTGTCACCGCCTTGCGGAAGACGTCGGGACCCGACACCGAGAGGAAGCGTTCACCTCCGCCGCATTCCGCCGGTGTCTGAGAGGGGCACAGGGATCCGCCCGCGGGCACCTCGATCAGGTTGGCCCGGGAGCCGTCGCTGCCGAGGATCACGGGCCCGACGGCGCCCGGTTCGCCGGGTTCTCCGGCTCGTAGCACCACGGCTCCCGCGCCGTCCGCGAAGATGGCGGAGGTGGCCGGGTCCGAGGGGTCGACGAGGGAGGTCATCGTCTCGGAGCCGATCAGCAGGACCCGCCGGGCGGTGCCCGTCGCGATCAGACCTCCCGCGACCGCGAGCCCGTAGAGGAAGCCGCTGCAGGCCGCGCCCACGTCGAACGCGGCGATCCCCGGCTGTGCCAGCCTGGCGGCGACCTCGGGGGCGGAGGGCGGACAGAGCCGGTCCGGGGTCACCGTGGCGACGAGCAGCGCGTCGACCTGTTCGACACCCGCGCAGTCCATCGCCCGCCGCCCCGCCTCCACCGCGAGGGCCACGGTCGCCGTGCCCGGAGCGACGACATGCCGGCTCCTGATGCCCGTACGGCTGCTCAGCCAGTCGGCCGGGGTGCCGAGGCGGTCTCCGAGTACGTCGTTGGTGAGGACCGTCGGCGGGAGCCAGTGGCCGATGCCGGCGATCACGGGTACGGGAGAGCGGGCGGCGCCGTCGCGATCGGGGTCGCGGTCCCTCCACGCCGTGGCGGGCGCTCGCCTCCGCTCCGACGGGTCCCTGTTCATCGCTCGCCTCCCGGAGGCCGGTGGTAGTGCCAGTAGTGGGCCGCCGAGGGGTCCCATCGACGGCGCAGCGGGTCGTGGAAGAGCCGGACCAGCAGGCTCAGCGGTGAGAAGACCAGGAAGTAGAGGAGCCACAGCGACGAATTGCGCATGTGTGTGTCGACCTCGCCCATTCGGTTCGGAAGAAATCAGAAGAAAACTGACGAAAGCTGATGAAAACTGAGGCAATCGGAGGGAAGACGCTCGTACAGCGGTGCGCGCGCGTCAGTCCAGGGGGATCCCCTCGCGCCAGTCGGCCGCTTCCCGCCACTCCGGCTGCTGTTCCTTGCTCAGGAGGTGGCCTCCGAGCGCGAGCACGTCGATGTCGGTGCGCATGAAGCACGCGTACGCCTCCCGCGGTGTGCGCACGATCGGTTCACCGCGCACGTTGAAGGAGGTGTTGACCAGCACCGGACAGCCGGTTCGCCGCCGGAAGGCCGTGAGCAGATCGTGGAAGAGCGGATGGGAGTGCGCGTGCACGGTCTGCACGCGTGCGGAGGAGTCGACATGGGTGACGGCGGGGACCGTGGACCGGGGCACCTTGAGGAGGTCCAGACCCTTCAGCCCCGTGGTGCCCGGGTCCGGCACCCGCTGACCGTCGGCGATCTCGGCCACCATGAGCATGTACGGGCTGTCCTGCCGCAGGTCGAAGTAGTCCCCGGCGTCCTGGGCGAGCACGGCGGGGGCGAACGGGCGGAACGACTCCCGGAACTTGATCTTGAGGTTCATGGTGGACCGCATGCGCGGGTCTCTCGGGTCACCGAGGATCGAGCGTGAGCCCAGCGCGCGCGGACCGAATTCCATCCGGCCCTGGAACCAGCCCACCACCTTGCCCTCCGCCAGAGCGGCGGCCACCTCCTCCACCAGCCCGTCCCGGCCGGGACGGCTGTGCGGTATCGCCTGGCCATCGAGGTACGCGCCGATCTCGTCGTCGTCGAAACCCGGCCCGAGCAGGGCACCTGACATGGCGTCACCTCCCCCGGCCAGGTGGGAGCGTTCCGCGCCGCGCCGTGCGGCGGCCGACAGGGCGGCGCCCAGCGCGCCGCCGGCGTCCCCCGCGGCCGGCTGGACCCACAGGCTGTCGAAGATCCCCGCACGCGAGATCCTGCCGTTGGAGACGCAGTTGAGGGCGACACCGCCGGCGAGGCAGAGGTTCCTCTCACCCGTGAGGTCCCGGGCGGTCCCGGCCAGCAGGAGGAGTACCTCCTCCACGACTTCCTGCACGGACGCCGCGAGGTCGAACTCGCGCTGGGTCAGCGGCTGTTCGGGCAGTCGGCGCGCTCCGTCGAACAGCTTCTCGAAGCCGGGGCCCGTCATCGTCCGGCCGCGCAGATACGCGAAGTGCCGCAGGTTCAGCCGGAAGGAGCCGTCCGGCTTGATGTCGATCAGCTCGCGCCGGATGAGATCGGCCCAGCGCGGTGTCCCGTACGGCGCCAGGCCCATCAGTTTGTACTCCCCCGAGTCCACCTTGAAGCCGCAGAAATAGGTGAAGGCGGAGTAGAGGAGGCCGAGCGAGTGCGGGAAGCGGATCTCCGCGCGCTTGCTCAGGGTGGTGCCGCGCCCGTGCCAGATCGTGGTGGTGGCCCAGTCACCGACGCCGTCCACCGACAGCACCGCCGCCGACTCGTAGGGGCCCGGCAGGAACGCGGACGCCGCGTGGGACTCGTGATGCTCCTGGCACTCGACCTCCGGCACCGGGCCCGGGCCGATCCGCTCCAGCTGCTCGCGCACGGTGTCGGCGGCCCGCAGCCTCCAGGTGGACCACTCGGGGAGCCGGTCCCGGAAGACCTGGTACCCGCGCGGGGCCGTGCTCATGAACGTGGCCATGACGCGCCGGAACTTCCTTACCGGGTCCTCGTAGTAGGCGACCGTCGAGATGTCGCCCAGTCCGGCGCCCGCCTCGCCCAGGCAGTAGCGGATCGCCTGAGCGGGGAAGGACGGATCGTGGCGTCGGCGGCTGAAACGTTCCTCCTGTGCGGCGGCCACCGGGACACCGTCGGCCACCAGGGCCGCCGCGCTGTCGTGGTAGAAGGCCGAGACTCCCAGGATCAGATCGGTCATGTCCCATTCACCCCGTCGGGGCGGAAGGCCTCCGTGTGACGTCGCGAGGCCGCCTTCCGCGCGCGCCGGGCGGCCCTCCGGGCCCCCCACCCGTCCGGCGGGTCCAGCGACCGGAACCCCACCCGCACCCGCCCCCAGGCGGCGGACTGCGCGTCGGTCCCGTGGGTCTTCAGGACGGAGGACATGTAGGCGTCGACCGCGTCGGCCGCCCACGCGGAGTGGCCGGTGGCGACGTTGTCGATGGTGTTGTGGATGTCGACGAACCGGGTGCTGAAGCCGTACGTCCGCAGCGCCGTGTGCGCCCGCCGGTAGCCGCCTCCCACGCCGGAGAGCTCCATGGCCAGATTGAGCCCGAGCACCTCCGGCAGATACGTCTGCGGATACCGTCCGACGCAGAGCCAGTACACCGGCAGGGCGAAGGAGCGTTCGTCGAACCCCGGCCACCTCGCGAACTCCTCCGAGGCCGTCGGGGGCAGCTCGACACCCATGCCGTCGAGGACCTGACGGTAGATCAGGGGGTGGTTCAGACCGGGCACCCCGTTGCCGAGCTCGTCCCAGTACGTCTCGAACAGGAAGTAGCCGTGCTCGGAGGAGGCCAACTCGTAGTCGGTGAAACCCTGGAGCCAGGCGCCGTCGATCAGCGTCAGCGGCGCGAGCTGCACGGTCGAGTCGATCAGCTCCTCACGGGAGGGCGGCGGAGCGTCCAGGTTCGACTCGAATTCGCCGTGGTGGCGGTCGTGCTGGTCCAGGAGCCAGGGCCGCAGCCCGTCCGCCGGCCACACCTCCGGCATCGCGCGGGGATCCCGGTCGATGCCGTGGCGCGCGCGACCGAGCCAGCCGGCGACGTACTCGTCCGTGTAGCGCCGCAGCGCGGGCGTCTGCGGGCGGCGCTGCAACAGGTGGTAGGCGGACCTGAGATCCGTGGGGACGGTGCCCCCGGCGGCGCGCCTCCTCCCGCCGGGCAGCAGGGTGGACGGCACCGGGCAGGACGGGGCCGGAGCCGCTCCCGGCGCCCCGGCGGCCGGAGCGCCCCCCGCCGGAAGGGAGTCGATCCAGCGCCGTATCACCGCCAGGTCGTCGGGCGAGAAGACCCGGAACATCGGCCCCCGCTGGAGCACGAGCGCGTTGACGAGACGGCTCCTCTCCGAGTGCCCGGGCCGTACCAGATCACTGGCGGCGAGCACCTTCAGGAAGGCCGAGGGATCGTGGCGGCACTCCGTCAGCCAGGAGGACAGGGAGCGCCCGGCGAGAACGTAGCGGTGGTGGTAGACGGCGCCTTCCCTCGCGCGTGCCCGCAGCAGTTCGGCCATGGTGTGGGCGGGGTCCCGGGCCAGCCCGAGATCCTCGTACAGGTCACGGCTCCAGCGGCGCAGCGCGCTCCACGCCCAGGTGAAACCGTCGGCCACCCGGCGGCTGTCCAGCTCGTACGAGTCGAGACAGGACCGCACCGTGTTCCAGCGGTGGTCGGCGTCCGAGGTCTCCCTCCCGCCCTTCCCGCCGGGGGCCGGCGGCTCCGTTGCCGGGCCGCCTTCCCCGGACGGCGTCACCGCCGCCAGCGGCGGCAGGGTGCCCACCGCCCGCAGGCAGAGGTCGGCGCCGAGGATCTCCGGAAGGAAGTCGCCGGGCATACGGCTCATCGCCAGCAGCAGGGCGGGAAGGTAGAAGTCCCGGTCGGCGATCCTGCGGTCGAGGGCGAGGCGCGAGGCGGGCACCGCGTACTCGGCGAGTCCCGCCTCCCGCAGCAGGGAGACGTAACCACTGCCGCGGGAGGCCCGCGGCCGGCCCACTCCGACATCGGACGCGAACAGTGCCAGGAGGGCGAGGGCGGACGGGTCGTCGGCGCTGCCCGGTGAGATCAGCCACTGCAACCACGCCCCGTCCTGCGTGGCGAGCGGGGCGCAGGCCAGCGAGGCCCGCGCGGACAGGACGGCGTCCGTCCCGTCGTCCCCGCCCAACAGGGCCGCATACCGGGGCCGTTCACCGTCGGCCCAGGCGGTGACGCGGGAGCGCAGCGCGTCCAGATCCGCGGGTGCGGAGCCCGGCTCGCGCAGCCGGCGTATCTCGGCCCGGACCCCCTGGGCCCAGGACTCGTCCGGGAAGACCCCTTCGGGATCGGTGGCCAGCCGGTAGAGCGACCGGTACGCCGAGTCGTCCGTCACCGCCTCCTTCTCCTGGGGCGTCTGCACCACATGGGCGGACATGTGTTTCCTCTCCTTCGCTGGATTCAGAACATCGGATAGATGGAACCGTCCTGCTGCTTCTTCTTCCTGCGGCCGAACAACCGGGCGATGATGTCGCGGAACAGGCGCACGGGAGACTCACCTCCTTTCGAAAGAGTTCGCGGAGGGGCTTTTTTGGGGGCTTCGCGCGTGATCTCAGGAGAGCGAGAACTGGTCCGCCAGAATTCTGGCGAAGAGGTCGCTGCCCTGGTCGGTGAAGTGGCCCCGGTCGACGAAGAGCCAGTCCTTGGGGCCGGCCGCCTCCGCGATGAGCGGAGCGATCTCCAGGAATCGCACGTCCTGCTTGTGGCAGACCTCGCGCAGTGCCCGCGCGTACTGCCGGCCGGCGTCGATGGTGGCGATCTCCCCGAACATCT
Source organism: Streptomyces sp. NPDC058653 (assembly GCF_042716895.1). Taxonomy (NCBI): domain Bacteria; kingdom Bacillati; phylum Actinomycetota; class Actinomycetes; order Kitasatosporales; family Streptomycetaceae; genus Streptomyces; species Streptomyces sp. NPDC058653. The sequence continues at coordinate 32,893 of NZ_JBHXRM010000018.1, forward strand.
CGTCCAGGGGGACCCCGAACCCCGACAGCCTGTCCAACTCCTCGAAGAGGGTGGCCTCTTCCTCCGCCGGCTCCTGCCGGACCCACGGTGCCAGGGGCGTCAGTACGTAGGAGACACGGGCACCGGTCGCGGCGGCGAGTGCGCGCCATCCGTCCAGATGATGTTCCGTGAGCGAGGTGGCGTGGGAGATCAGCTCGGAGAGTTCGGGCACCGGGGCCTTCGCCCCGGTTTCCGGCGCCGGGCCCTGGGTGCGGGCCGCACGGCCCCACAGCTTCCGGTTCGGCCTGCGGTGGTGCGCCCGGAGCTGCTCCATGTGCTCGAAGTACTCGTTGCAGTAGAAGAACGCCCCGTGATCGCCGTGCTGCCAGTCGGGGAGCCTGCTGAGCAGGAGGTTGTTCACCCCGGAGAGGATGACGATCTCCTCGATCCCCGGCAGCAGATGCCGGTACAGCAGCATCAGGATCAGCTCCTGGACGGAGTTGTAGCTCCGGCCGCTGAAGTTGAGCCAGGGGGTGGAGGGCGCGTAGCGGGACCACAGACGGGACGGAATCGTCGTCGCGTCGCTCGTCGCGCCGATCCCGAGCGCCACGGAGCTGCCGACGAACAGACGCACCGGCCCGCGCGCCACATCTCCGTCCAGAGCCGCGCGGCCGGCCGCGCCGTGGGTGTAGCGAAAGCCGAAACGGTCGGTGTTCAGCACGTCCGAGCGGTAGTCCGCGTGGTTGAAGTACATCAGATACGGCAGGTAGCGGGTGTGCCCGCGGTTGTCGAAATCGTCGTACTGCCGCATCTGCGGCGTCAGTTCGTACCGTTGGAGTTTCATCCCGCCCCCTGTTCGGCGAGTGCCCGCACATAGGTGTCGACGAGGTCGTCCACGGTCCTTTGGTCGGCCTCCCGACCCGGGTGTTCCTTGAAGGGGTCGATCCCCAGCTCGTCCTCCAATTCGATGGCCACCCGCGCGAACACCAGGGAACTCACTCCCAGGTCGGAGAGGGCGGCCTCACCGGATATCCCGGGAGGAGTGTCTCCGTCCTCTTCGAGGATCTCCGTGATCGCCTTGACGGCCACGGCTTCGACCTCGGACCTACTGAGCACTGTTCTCTCCCTCCGAGGCGCGCCGTTCCGGTGACCCGCTCACCGATTCGGTCCTGGTGGCGACGGCACGCACCGTGCCGACGTTGATCTCGGTGACCCGGTGTTCCGCGATCCACTCCTCGCACCTTCGCCTGACCCGCGCCTCGGCGACGGTGCCCAACTCCGCCTCCAGGCTCCGCAGTCCGCTGCCGTGGACGACGGGCCACCAGGCCTCGGGGGTGGCGAGGGGCATCGGAGTGTCCCGGGTGCTGACCACGGCACCGCTCACACCGGCTTCGTCCAGGAGCGAGCCCAGAACGTCGGGGTCCTCGGTACGGGTCCAGGGCAGGTAGGTGCCGATGCCCGGCCGTTCGGCCTCGCACGCCTCGAAGAAGACGGGGAGGACCGGTTCGAAGAGCCTGCGGCCGATGGTGGTGATCGCCAGCTGCCCGCCGGGCCGGACGTACGACCAGAACGAGGAGAGCGTGCTGACCATGTCCTTGGCGAAGTAGATGCCGAGCGAGCAGTTCACGACGTCGAAGGAGCCGTCCCCCGGCGGGAGGGTGTCGATGTCCCCGTGCCTGACCGTCACCTGGCGCAGACCGCGTTCGGCGGCCCGCCGCCGTGTGATGTCGAGCATCTCGTCGAGGATGTCCACGCTCTCCACGTAGCCGGTGGGGCCCACGCGTTCGGCGGTCCGGATCGTCATGGGCCCCGGTCCGCAGCAGAAGTCCAGGACACGGTTGCCGGGCCGCAGATGGAGCTGCGACATCGTGTCGTCCGAGACGAAACCCCAGAACTCCTCCGCGGCCACCAGGTAGTCGGACGACGCCGAACTGTACGTCGTCAGGGTGTCGAAGCCTTCCAGGTCCTTGCTCATACAACCTCCGGTCTGTGCGTGCCAGAAATCTCCAGGAATGGACGGTGACCGCAGGCCGGGGAAACGCGAACCGGGGCCGGAACGAATACCGGTGCTGTCCCGGATGCCCGCGTCGTGTCGTCGGCGGGCACATACCTCTGCCCTGCCACAGCGGCGACGGAAGGGGCGTACGTCGGACGGTCGAAATGGATTCGCCCCGTCACGAGGGTGCGGCGGCAGAATCCTTGTCCGTCGAACTCGGCGTCACCTTCCCCGGTACGGAACCGGGGAATGCGCGTGACCACATGGATCACCGTTGCCGCCTATACAAACCGGCTGAGGGCATCAGCGGAACAGGGGAACCATGATCGAGGCGTTCACGCGTTGAACGCTTACGTGTGCACGGATCTCGCCGGGCCGACGAGCGGTGCGGTCGCGGCGGCCCGGGAGCGGCCCGTGTCGCCTGGTGGCAGGGATACCGCGAGTGGCCGCCGCAGGGCGGTGCTTTGCCGGGCCGGGCTCAGAAGCCGGTCAGCATGGGCAGGGAGGCCAGATGCTCCTCCGGGACCGTGAACGCGTCGGTCAGCGCGGGCAGGTGGGGAAAGAGCCGGCCGGTGAGGACACGGACGGTTTCGGGCAGTTCCCGGACCTGCGCCGGCGTCAGGGCCTCGTCGGCGAGCAGTTGTCCGGAGCGCGGCTGGAGCTGTGCCAGCAGGAACAGCGCGCACAACTCGCCGAGCACGGTGCGCGTCGGCGGGTGGTCGACGGCCCGGCAGGCGGCGATGAAGGCGTCGGCGGCGGAGCCGACCGCCGAGGTCTCGACCAACTCCAGGGCGGCGGCGGAGGCGTTGTTCCAGCGGCCCAGCGTGTCGCGCTGGGGGGAACCGCGCAGGAGGCCCCGGGCGCTGGAGTGCCAGTGGCGTTCGGCGGCGGCGACGAGGGCCCGGAGGAAGACCGGGTCGGTGAGGTCTTCGGTGCCGGTGGCCGGTGGGGTGGTGGGGGCCAGATCCCTGCCGAAGATCATTTCCGATCCGGCCTTGCACCAGATCGCCAGGTTGTCACCTTCGGCGGTGATCGCGCCCTCCGCGTTCCCGGGGAACTCGGCCAGGCCGTTGACGGCGAACAGCCCGCGGGCACCGCACCGTTCCCGGCTGGCAACGGTGATGTCGCGGGCCTGCCAGGTGATCCATCCCTTGGCCACGGCGGCAAACCGTTCCGCCGCGGCCCGGTCTTCGGGAGTACGGGTCACCCACCGATCGGTGACGGCGCGGTGCAGGAACGTCATCGCGTAGGCGGTGGCGACGTGCCGCAGCAGCGGGGCGTGGTGGCTGCGGTGCGCGGCGATCGGGATGCGCTGCCCGGCGACGGGGGAGGAGACCGTACGACGGTAGGCGTAACGCACGGCAATGGCGAGGGCGGCCCGGCTGCCGCCGAGGGTGGCGGCGCTCATGCAGAGCTTGCCGACGGTGACGCGGCGGATGGAGTGCAGGACACGTTTGCGGGTGCTGTTGACCTCGCTGATCCACGCGCCCCCGTCGGTCAACTGCCCGTGCGGTCCCTGGATCAGGGCCGTACGGGGAAGGCGTACGTGGTCGAAGCCGGTGACGCAGTGGTCGAGAGGGCTGCCGATCCGCCCGGGCATCGGTTCGACGCTGATCCCCGGCAGGGGGCCTTCGTGGTCGGTCAGCGGGGTGAGGAAGAGGAAGACACCCTGGTCCTGGCCGTCCAGCATGAGGCGTGCGGCGACGACTCCGCTCTTGGGCCCGCCGGCCGCACCGGCGTTGGGCATGAACTTCCGCGCGCTCTCGTCGGGCGTGTGGAGGACGAACTCCTCGCGACGCCGGTCGTAACAGGCGGTGGTCTGGAGAGCCGCGACATCATTGCCGTGTGCCCGCTCGGTGCACAGGAAGATCCCCACCCGCTTCAGGGCGGTGAACTCCTCCAGCGGCCGGGCCGGGGAGAGGGTGTCGTCGAGAACGCTGCCCAGGAACAGGTTGTAGTGGATGCCGGCCACCGTGGTCGTCGCGCCGTCGACCAACGCGGTCCACTCGTGCAGCGCGGCCAGCGCCCGCGGATCGCGTGCCAGCTCCTCGGGAGCGAGCAACTCCTCGTTGACGGCGCGCAGCCGCTCGTAGGCGAGCTGCTGGCGCTCCTCGTCCGACGCGTGCGGCGGGTGGCGGAACAGATCGGAGCAGATGAGCTTGCGCCAGCGCGCGTGATCACCTTCCGGACCGTCGGGGAAAAGAACGTCCTCCAGCTCCCGGACACGGATTGAACTCTCGTGTGTGGAAGCGGTGTTGATCGGGTTCGTCATACCCTTGGCAACGATCATGCTCCCGGCACGTCACCGTCGGCCTGGCGAGCGCCGGGTTCGACGGGCGCGACTTCGACGGAGCGGTCGTCGGTGAGGCCGAGGCGCTGTTCGCCGGAGAACACCGAGGTCCCCCGCCGTGTCTGTGCCCGACCCGCCGAACAGCGGGTCGGGCACAGACGCGGCGACACTCGCGTATCAGATGTCGCGGAAGAGACCAGCGAGCGCCGTGACCTGCTGTGATGGGCGTGCGATGGCCGCTGACCTGTGCGAATGACCTTTCGGTTCTTTCACGCTCGTGCTGGTTGATGAGGCTGGAAGTCCCAGAAAAGTCCCAGGGGACTCCCACGGCTGACGGGCGCCTTTCGGCTCTATACGGCGCTACGGGCTTCCAGCGCGGGCGTTGGAGCGTAGATGTCGAGTGGCTGGCGCTCGGCCGATACCTTGCGGGAGGGTGGGACGTCGACTCTGCGGTCGCTGATGGTAGTGGGCCGGCAGGGCCCGCCGACCCTCGAACGCCACACAGTGAGAGGCCCGTCGCGCGAGCCCGGCGGGAGAAGGCTCATGAGCTGATCGAACGGCTCGTGGCCGAGGGCCGCGTTCGGATCACCGACCCTGGTGACGACGAGGTCACGGAGTGGCGGTGTGTCGTCAGTGTCGTCAACTGCGCGAAAGGGCACGCCTGGAACCAGCGGGCAAGCGCATCGAGAAGGTCCCGTACGGTCTGCCGAGGCTGAAGCTGCCTTTTGTGGATGGCCCGCATCCCAATGCGCGGAGTAAACGGCCGAAGGAGAAAGGAGATCCGGATCCCGTTCCCTCACGACTGGGGAACCTCCATCCGATCGTGTCGGCGCTCAAGGACGACGAGCGCCGACAGGTCATGGCGTCTGGGCTCCGCCGAAGGTCACGCTGGCTGACGGAGGAACTGCCCGTCACACCGTACGAGCGGCTGCACAACCCCCACCTAGCCACGTGCTAGCCGCCCGAGCCCGAGGTGGAGCTGACCCGGTGCCTCGGTCTGATCGATCTCGCCGAGGCGCGCGAGCAGCGGGACGGCCGCCCATGGACCCTGGCCCCCTGCCCCCGCTCGGCCGGTGCGCTCTGTGCGGCCATGCCTGGCACCTCAGCGCGCACCGGTCGACGAGGTACGGACTCATGCGCAACGTCTGCACCCTTGCTACCCCGGAGCGGCCCTCCGCGACGAGGTCGGTTTCCCGTCGACTGGAACCATGCCCTCGGCCTCGCCGTTGACAACGACCTTCGCTGGTGGCTAGACGGCGAACGGTGCCCCGGGCCCGGACACGCGAAAGGAGGGGGCACACGGCCGCCCTCCCCTCCAAAACAGGCCGTCACTTGGTTGCGGGCTCCACGTCTGCGCGAGCCGCATCGACCTCGTTCCGCATCTGCCGCTCGATCACCTCGACGGGCTCAGCGAGCCATTCGGCGACCTCGTCAACGTCGGCCTTCTCCTCAAGCCACTGGACCAATGCCTCGGCCAAACTTTCGGGAAGGCCGTCCGCTGCTCCCGGGTCAGGAAGCTCGGTCTCCTCCGACAGGCGGTCGAGGAACCTGAACCGCTGCTCCGGGTCGACCTGTGCAAGTACTTCATCCATCCCGTCGAAGGTGCTATGCCCGGACGCCAAAACCTCGCCTGTGCGCCAGTTCCTGATCTCCCAGTCAGCACGATCATCCTCGTCGTAACTGCCGATCTGGCCACCGTCGACGATGAGCAGACCGGACGCTTCCAGATCCCGGACCTTCGCTCGGAACGATTCCTGGACGGCGGCATTGGCAGCCAGCCACTTACGGACGTGCGCCTTGACGTATTCGTCGGACATGCGGGTGCCTCTCATGGACGTATCGGACTTGGGCAGGACAGCGGGGAACAGCGCCCCGGACGTGGACACGCGAGGAGAAGTCGGGCCGCCTTCCCGCTCAGCGTGATCGACTGGGTGCGAGGTCAACCGTTGAGACATTTCGCATCCGGGTCGCGCATCTGCTCGTCGATCACGTCGACGGGCTCCCCTAGCCAAGCGGCAAAGTCCTGGGCGTCGGCATCGCCCTCTAGCCAATCGATCAGCACATCAGCCAGTGCCTGTGGCAGGCCGGGTGTTGGAGCGACCCGGGCAATACCGAAGCCCTGCTTCACGCTGTCAACGAAGAACCACTTGTTGCCGGGGTCCAGCGCCGACAGCCGCGCTTCGAACTCCTTGACCGTTCCCTTGCCAGTGTCCAGAACGTCATCAGTGCGCCAGTCGGTGACGGTCCAAGACCACTCGTTTCCGCCGGAGAAGGCTCCTCTCTGACCGCCGTAGATCATCCGATGTCCTGCAGCCTCCAGCTTGGCAATCTCTGCGGCGAACGCATCCTGAGCCTTGACGTTGGCGGCAAGCCACTTACGGATGTGTGTCTTAACGAGCTCATTAGACATTCGCAGAACTCCGCTACTGAGACGGACTGTTGGCAAACGGGTCTACAGGTAGGCAACGAGATCACGCAAGCTGGAGCAATTGTCAAGACCTGGGATCGGGTGCGGGCCTGGCGGCTTCCACGGTCAACGATCGCATGCTCGTAGTGGCCGCCATGCTGGAGGCGGCCGTAGTCGACAAACAGATCCCGGCCAACCCCGATATCCCGAGCGAGGCCGGCAGCAGCGGATGAAGACGAAATGCCGATGCCGGCTGAGGTCGACCTCCGCCGCCGTGGGGCAGATCACGACTTTCGTTCGTTGCCCATCGGCGACCCCGGCACAGAGTGTCGAAGCGCTGTCTGGAGAGCGGTCTGTGCCGCCCCGATCACTAAAGGCGGAAGGAGCAGGTGCTTAGAAGGCGCTTGGTGCATTTACTGGGCAGTATCTCTGACCTGCGAGTCTGCGCTTTCCTGACGGGGTGTCGGGGGTTTTGTGGTACGTATGTGGGATCAGGTGCCCCTGGGAGAGTGTGGGACGCGGGTGCCCTCAGTAGCTGGACGTGGCTTTCCGCATCACCTTCATAATGTAGAAGCCCTTTGCGGAAATAATCCGGCCCCCGCTCGGCGTTGACTCTTTCCCAGCCGAGGAGGGGAAGGTGTCGGGCCTGAAGCTGTTCCATACGACGACGAGCGGTGTGACCGAGGTTGTGCCGCGTCTTGCTGAGGTCGAGGCGGATGTGCAGGGCCTTGTCGAGGCGCACATGGAGACGCTGCTGGGCGTCCGTTTCCTGGCGAGTGAGTACGGCACGGGGCCGGTCCACGGGGGCCGGATCGACTCGCTCGGTCTGGACGAGAACGGGTCGCCGGTCATCGTGGAGTACAAGCGGGGCATCGACGCGGGCGTCATCAACCAGGGCTTGTTCTACCTCTCCTGGCTGACGGACCACCGAGCGGAGTTCGAGCACCTGGTCCGAGACCAGCTCGGGTCCACGGCCGCGTCCCAGGTGCTCTGGAGCGGACCACGCCTGATCTGCATCGCCGGCGACTTCACCCGCTACGACGCCCACGCCGTATGCGAGCACCGGAGATCGATCGACCTGGTCCGCTACCGGTTCTTCGGCACCGACCTGATCGGCCTTGAGACCGTTGCCTCCGTCAGCGGCGGCATCCGGGTGATCCGCCGGGCTCGCCGGCAGAAGGTCGCACGGGCGGCAGCCGCCGTGCAGGGTGCATCGATGGCCCAGCTGGCGGACACGGTCGACGAGGCACTGCTCGGTCTCGGGGACGGCGTGAACCGGGTCGAGCACAAGCAGTACCGGGCGTATCAGCGGCTGCGGAACTTCGCCTGCCTGTGTTCTCCTCAGCGGAGCAAGCTCCTGGTCTACCTGAAGCTCGATCCGAGGGACGTCGACCTCGTTCTGGGGTTCACCCGGGATGTGTCAGGTCTCGGCCATCACGGAACGGGCGACTTGGAGGTGCAGCTCCGCACGCCGAAAGACGTGGAGCGTGCCCAGGATCTGTTCCGCGCGAGCTACGCGGCAGGGTGATCGCATGTCGACGCCTTGGCCGTGAGCGTCCGCAGTTGGTCTGTGGTCGTCGGCTGGTTCCCTTCGACGTATGGGCGGGGCGTGGCGGTGGACTGTCAATGATGCGCGGGATCGCCGGTTTGGCTAACCAGCGATCCCGCGCTATGTTCCCCCGCTCTGATCTGGGTGGTGATCTGTGCGATGTCGCTGCCCCAGCCGGTGGTGCTGGGGCGAAAAGTGACGCGCCAGCGGTTGGAATGGATGTCCGTGTACTGGGAGTGCACGGTTGCTTTGAGGGTTGTGAGACCTGGATCGAGGATCCACACTCCGTCGCGGTACGGGGTGAAGCCCAGTTGTGCCCATGCCTTTCCGAGGCGGAGACAAGCCGTCTCGTACGGGGTGGCGGTGTCGCGTTCGAGCGGCCCGGGGAACAGAGCGATCACTCCGGATCCGTGGCTGAGGTAGTCCAAAGCCATACCGGTGAGCAGAACTCCCAAGCCACGGCCGCGCAGACGGGCATCGAGTTCGACCGTGTCGACGATGACTGTCTTGCCGGGAACGGCGAGGTCCTCCCACAGGTCGTGTCGCAGGTTGCCGGTGGAATCGTAGAGTGCTGTGCCGACGGTGAGCAGATCGTGGCCGAGTCCGTTGAGTGCCTCGACGGGCTGTGGACAGGTGTGGTGGTCCATGACCACGATCTGGATGCTGCCGAACCTGGGGCCGGGCCCCTCTTCCGCGAAGTGCATCCCGACGTCCCACCGTTGTACCGCACCGTCGTTGTGTCGGATCCACTGCTCGCTGTTGTAGGTGAGGATCATGTCGTCGATGCCCAGGACCTCGACGATTTCGTCGGACGGTTCGGCGGCGTTGCGGGGAAGGTACATGGTCAGTCGGATCCTCGCTCAGTCATGCCTCGTCGGACGCGGTCGGGGGGTGGGGCACGACCGGGTGGTGGCTGTCGTGGACGGTGACTTCGGCGCCAGGGGTGGCGGGAAGTTCTTGTGGTGTTGCGATAATGATCTGGGCGTCGTCCGTGACGACGCTGGTGATGACGTCCAGAGCCTGGGCGACGAGGCGCTCGCCTTCCGGTCCGCCGCCTACACCGTCGAGTGGAGCATCCAGCCACTGCGTGGCGGGCAGACGCCAGTTGGGCAGGAACCGGGCCGCTTCCAGGAAGGTCAGGTGGAGTCCTACCTGTGCGATGTTGATCAGCCCGTGCGAGCGGGAAAGCTGTCGCACGGACTGTCCGTTGATCTTCGGCAAGAATGTCTTGGGGTCGATGCTGGCCTCGTGGATCTTGTCGGGAGCCATGGGGATGACCTTCTCCGCGAAGATCACCGACAGGGCTTTAGCTGTCTGGTCACGGACATGTTGTGCGTCGCCTTCAGCCAGCGCCCAAGCTTCCTGCGCTCGTTCGGCAGCCTCGGAGCCCAACTGGGCGAGGCGTTCGAGCTCGACGATGCGGGCGAGTTCTTTGCGGCGTTCACGTACGGCGGCGATGTTCGTCTGTGCCTCCGCCAGCGCGGCGCCTGCCAGCGCCTTGGCCTGCTCGCGCGGCGTGACCTCTGCGGCCCGGTAGGCATCGGCGCGGCCCGAAGCCAGATGAACGGCTTCCTGAGCCTTGCGCCGCTTGTCCACGGCTTGCTGCGCGGCGACCTGAGCGGCAGCCAGGCTGCGCTCCACGGCGTCGAGCGCCGTCTTGGCGGTTTGCACCGCAGCAGCCTTACGGGCGGTGCGCTCGTCGAATCCGGGGTCCGGCTGCCGGCACAGCACGCAGAGCGGCCCGGGACCGGTTCGCTGCGCGAGAGGCTGCGCGCACTCGTCGCAATGCGTGCGCGGCTCTGCCGCCTTCTCGGCTGCGGCGAGAGCCGCACGGGACTGCCCGCGAGCCTCGTAGAGAGAGGGAAGGGCCTGGTGAGCCCGGTCAGTCTCGGCCGCCACCGCAGCAGCCCGCTGGAGGGCGAGGGTCGTGTCGTTGGCGCGAGCCGTCAGCACCCCGAAATGGATCTCCAGCTCGCCGGCCAGACGCAGCAGGTCGGCGTGCGCCGCGTCCGCCGCCTTGGCGAGGGCGATCTCCCGGGCATCCAGGTCGATCCTGGTGGGCAGGCCGTCGGCCTCGCGCTGCTCCATCGCCTTCTTGAGCGCGGTCGCGGCCTTGGTGGCCTTGCTCTTGGCCGCGGTGGCCGCCCCTTTCAGTCGGGCGACTTTTTCGTCGAGAAGACCGAAACAGATCTCGATCGTAACCGCCAAGTCCTGCAGTTTGACGTCTCCGTAGACCTTGATCCCAGCGTGGGCCTGCTGCAGGTACAGCAGGGCCATGACGCTGTTCAGGGTGACCGAGCCCCGCGCGGTCTCCACCGCATCAATACCCATCAGCCCGAGGGTGAAAGAGCCGGCACTCTGCTCCCCAGCTTCGGGATGGACAGATAGGGTCTGCAGCTCTCCGGTAGTGGTGTTGGCGAACGTAACGTTCTGGTCGTGCAGTTCCAGGGTGATCGTCCAGATACCCGACTCGACCTCAACCGTGGCTCGCATGGCCTCGACCTGGCCCAGGAGGAATTCCATCAGCTGCGGGGACAGGGCGCCCATGGTGGCCCACGCGGCTTGGGCCAGCGTGCTGCAGCCGGCGCCGATCCCGGCCTGGAACTGCCTGAACGGTGCCCCGAGTTCCGGCCCCTTCCAGACCTTGCCGACTAGAAACTCCTGCTTGAGCCACCTGAACCTGGCAGACATCGAGACCTCGCTGGCAGTATCGGCCGCCACGTGAGTACGCGGCGTCTCGATAGCCGCTAACGACGTTGAAAGCCAATGTGGGCACAGGATCAACGAATCCCAGCCCATCGGGTGATGCGCCCTGACTCCGCTTGGCCATCGCCCCCTTCAGTTAACAGGGGCCCATCGATGGGTCAGGAGGCGGTGTACACGTACTGGCGGCAGTACACACGGTTGTTGACGATATATGCGGGTGAGATGACGAACCGGACGAGTCCGTTGGCATCGCAGGATGGCCAGGCTTCCTGTTTCGTTGAGGTGACTATTACTCCTGCCGAGCCGGAGAAGTCCCAGGTGTGGTTAAGCCCCGCGCGGTGAATGTTTGCCGTCAGATCGGAACAGTGTCCCCTGAGAGCTGTGAGAGCGGATTCGATGTGGCCGTCGGCTTCGGGCAGGTGGAGATTCCTCTGGATTCTCCGGGCAGACTGAAGCTGCTCCGCGAAGAATTCTCTGCAGAGCAGGCTGATCAGGAAGGGAACGCGTTCGCGTTCGGGTCGGTTCGCCGCGCTTCCGCACTTGTCGGCGTAACGGCGCGCGAAATTGAGAAACTTCTGTTCGATCAGAGTCCGTGTTTGCCGGGCCAGGCTCTGGTGATCGCTGTGCTTAGCTCCGGCGAGATCGTCACGGCTCGCGGTCTGCGCAGCGAGGACGGCTCCCAACTGTCGTTCCAGCCGGTCGAGGCGACCGCGCAGCTCTGTGTGCTCGTGTTCGCCGGCCTTGACGGTTCTCTCCAGTGCGTCAATCCGATCCAGAGCCTTGTCTAGGTTTTCCTGTGCGTCATTCGGGGCGTCAGCGATCCATTCGAAGTCAGCGTACTCTTCACTCTTGGCCGGCTTGGCGCGGGGTGCGATAAAGAATCCCATGATTGTCCTCAGTCAGTAGTTGGAGTGGAAGCGGACTCGGGTCGCGACGTCCTGTCCGCCCTGTACAAGTTCCGCACGGACCTTGATCTCGGTCTCCCCGAACTTCATGAAGAGCCGGACAGCTCGCTCCTTTAGACTGAAGCGCATGACGGGCCCCAGGTCGACTGTGACGACAGCTAGCTCATCGCAGCCAGAGTCTGTTACGTACCGGGGATTTTCATCGCACGTGGCGAAGATCTTGAAGTCGAGTTCTCTGTAGCTGGCCTCAAGTGGCACGTATTCATGCATCACCTCTTCATCAGTGGAGATCGACTGTCCGGCCTTGGTGAAAATGGAGAATCTGTCGTTGCATGTGACGTCGCCTTCGGAGGTAATGTAGCGCTTGGCCTCGGGATCGACTCCTTCTTCGAACCACTTATTGACGTTGGTTCCGTAGGTGAACCGGCTGCGTCGCGCACGGGTTTGAGGGTCATAGCAGAAGTGCACGGCGCCGTAGAGGACGGCGATGTCCGGGTTGGGAGGAACCATCACCTGTGTTCGCCCGCCGAAGCGTTCCTTGACCGCCTGCTGAAGATAAGGGGAATTGCTGAACCCGCCGACCATGAGGATTACATCGGGGGCCTTGCTTTCACCCCGCGTAGCGTCCATCTCCTTCAGTTGAGACTCGATGAGATCGAGAGTCCCCGGGATGACGGTATCGAACAGTGCATGGATCTGGACGGGATTGAGGACGATGGCGTCGCTGACTTTGTTCTGTCGGCGTGCCAGCCTTTTTCGTACCGCTGCGCCCATGCGCCGGTCGATAGCTGATGGAATGAGCAGGTTGATGTTTTCTTCTTGGTCGAGAGTGACACTGACTTTGGCGCGCTCCCATTGGTCGACGAGGTTGAGGAGTGCGTCGGGGCAGCTTTCCCTGATCTCAGCGAGTGTTGCTTCATCTCCTAGGCACTCCGCAAGGTGCTCACTCTCGAAGGCCCGGTTGAGAAAGTCTGATCCGAAGCGATCACCGATCGAGCGGCCGATCTCGAGCATTTTGCCGTCGGCGTCGTTCTCGTAGGCAGTGATGTCGACGGTGCCGCCTCCGCAGTCCACCACCATGAACCGGGCGCCGGGAGCCATGAGGTCGTGAGGGCTTTCGCCGTCCTCTCCCACCACCCGGACTCCGGAAACGCGAGCGTAATGGGCTGCGGCCTCGGGCTCCAGAGAGAGCAGGACCCGTCCGTCCTCGCTGGGGAGACCGGCGTCCTTGGCGATGTCTCGCAGTGCGGATTTCTGGTGGTCTGCCCAGCAGGCAGGACACGTCACGGTCCAGCGGATGTCGTCTGCGTCATAGCCGCTGGCGGTGATCTGCTTAAGGGTTGTCTCCACGACCTGCCGGAGAAGGATCGTCATCAGTTCCGGGGTGAGCCGGTCGGTAGGGATGCTCGTCCTCCGGAGCGGGCGTTCTTCGCCGCCGAATTCTTCATCCGACGGACCGTCGGCACCTGCGCTGGGAGCGTCAAGTGATCCCGTCCTCGGGCCGGTTCCCAGGTCCATTTTGAAACCCTGATGATAGCGCGCGCCTTTGGCGCGCAATTCGGTGCCCTGGGTGAGCCACAGCCTTCGTGCTTCGTATCCCCAAGCGATCAGTTCCTTGTTGGCGTCCAGGAGGAGCGCTGACAAGTTCTTTGCAGTTGGCGCGGGCTGGGACTCCCACTGGTCCCAGAAGTGGACCGACCGAGTTGACGGGTCGTTACCGTCCCCGGAGATGACAGCCCAGCCACCACCGATGGCGTGCGTGCCCACATCGATGGCGGCGGCGATACGCGGTGAAGACATGATTTCCGTTCGAACGAGCGAGGGTGGCGGGCGCTCCTGACGTCGGAAGCTGCACAATGCCCTTCGCTGGATGGTCTGTTGACGCTCCAGATTTTCCAGACCACGTTCTCTTCCGCAAGCGAAATGCGGTGATTCCGCTCGTTGATCACCCGTATGAAGTAGTGCTTCTGTGCAATTCTGCACAGTGCAAGATTGCACACGCCGTCTCTGTGCAATTCTGCACAGAGGCAGTTTCCGCAGCGTGTGTCGTCGTGTCTTTCGTCGGGACGTGCGCTTAGCCTGCGCTTATGGACATCAGCCGGAACCGCGGTCTCAGCCCCATCAGTAGGGTGATCGAAAGAGCCGCTCCTGCGCCCCCGACCGTGCAACACGACTCGACCGACGTGCGGGAGAAGCTCACTTCGTATCGTCGGATGTGTGCCGAACGGGACGACCTGGTTGTCGAAGCGAAGAAAGCAGGTTTGACCGAGGTGGAGATCGCACAACTCTGTGGGCACTCGCGGAATACCGTACGCAGTATCTTGAAACAGCGTGAGCAGCTCGCTGACCAGCCCAGTTGCCCCGATTCCCAGGAATCACCCGAAGGTTCTCCGGCTAAAGCCGTTGCCTAGAGCTACGAGCTGATGGCTGGCTCCTGAAGAGAAGCACACCCACACACGGAAGGCCCCCTGCGTTGAAGACCAAGCCCGATTCCCTCCCCTCGATGCGGAATCCCCGACCCGGTATCCGCCACTGGCTCGCACGCCGCCGTGCTGCTATGGCTGCGCATGCATTGCGTGGCGCCTGCTATGGGATCGGCGCCGGCGTGGTCGGCCTCGCCTTCTGGTGCGTCGAACAGGCCCTGTGACAGACTGTGTTGGGACCGAGTCACCGCAACGCGCGCCGAATCGCACTCTGTTGGTTAGAACCGGGGCAGCAGGACCGATGGACAGTTCGAGTCGCCTCTAGGGCTCCCTTCCCAGGCATGAGCATCGCGTTGGCTGCGTGCTGCTGCGGCGGCGTGTTGTTTCCCAGACCTTGAGAAGGATCAAGGGGTCGGCGCCGCAGACGCGTGCGAGCCGTTCGGTGAGCAGGCATGAGGGGAATTCTTCGCCGGTGACCAGGGCGGAGGGGTATCGGGGAGAGCGGAGCCCTGGGTGGTGGGGCATGCTGCGGTCAACCTCCTTGACCCTCAGGGCAGTCAGGTGGTGCCCCGCTCTGCCCGCCGACGTACAGCGCCATTCGCTGGTCGACCGTTACCACGGGGCCGGCTGCGGGCGTGGTACCCAGGTTCTTCGTGCGCCGCGGCCCGCAGTCTGCCCCTTGGCGGCTGGCCGGTTCGGTTAGCGAGGTCTCGGGCGTCGTCTTGGTTGCGGTGCCGACGCCGGGGCCGCGAACGCCTCTGATGCCCAAGGCTGGGGGAAGTGCCCGGTGTGTCGACGAAGGCGGTGACGGCCTGGTGGAGGCGCTGGCCGGGCTGGAGTTGCCGATGACCGGTGGTGAATCGTGGAATGGCCTCGTCGCTCGGCATGGTCACTGGGAACCGGGTTCTCGTGGCCGAGTGGTTCTGGTGTGATTGCCGGAGGCGCCCGTCACATGGGCCGGTCGCGACGGCTCCGCTCGTCTTCCCAGACCTTGAGAAGGATCAGCGGGTCGGCTCCGCAGACGCGTGCGAGCCGCTCGGTGAGCAGGCGGGAGGGGAATTCTTCTCCGGTGACCAGGGAGGAGAGGTGCTGTGCTGACAGTCCCAGGGCGGAGGCGGTGTCCGTACCCGCGAGGCTCGCCAGGCGAATGAGCTGGTCAAGGACTTGACCGAGGTGTGATCGGGCTGTCGGCGAGCGCGGGAGACTCGGGTTGCGGGGCATGCTGCGGTGAACCTCCTTGACTCGCATGGTGGTCAGGCGGTGGTCCGTCGGCGGATGGGGGATTGCTGCCCCCGGTCGGCGCTGGTGCCGGCTTGACGTACGGGGCCGGCACCAGCGCGAAGTCGGCGCATCCTGTGCGCCGCTGCGGGGTCTACCTCAGCGGAGGGATGGCTCCGTGGCGCTCGGCCCACAGGACGGCCAGCGAGAGGAGGCTTCCGGCCAGCAGCGCGAGCGGACTGGATGGCGGCAGGAGTCCGAACCCGGCATTCCCGAGATGAGCGGCAGAGGCGAAGGCCAGGCCGACTGCGCAGTTCCTGCACGTAATGCGGCGCATGGGGTTAGCCTTTTTCGTGCGGGCGCGCTTTGGTTTGCCGCCCTTGCGGCGCGGGGATGTCGCCATGGCGAACACTCCTTTGTGTCGTTGGTACGCAGGGCCCTGATCCCTGGGCTCTCCAACCTGTTGTCAGGGTCCTGCGGCTGAACCGGTTCGCTCCGGTCAACAAGCCTGAGAATAGGCACATCTGACGGGGCGCCGCTTCAACGGTGCGGTGCAGTCGATCGTCTTATGCCCGTACGCAGTTTGAATTCTTTTCTGCCCGACAGGGCCCAGTGGGTGCCGTCCCCCGTTCCGGGCGAACGAATCAGCGAATCCTTGCGCATTTCCGCAGGTCAGCGACTGTCTGAAGTGATCGAACGCGCTTTCCTTCCTGGAACCTTCGTTTGCCGCCTCGCGGGAGGTGGCGGCGCGCGGCGGCGTAGAAGAAGAGGCGCCCTGTTGTGCAGTTGCACGCCAGCGCACTCCCGCACTGTCAATGAGGTGCAACTCGCAGGCGTAAGCGCTGTCTGCGCGGGTGATCCTTCAAGTGGCCGCCCTCGATGCAATTGCATTTCGGTGGCAGGAGATGATCAACACACTGGAGGTGTTGTGGTGACACGAGAGAACGAGACGAAGACGAATGCCGTCACGGGTGTGGCGGGCGGAGCTGGTGGGTTGCGGCTGTCCTGGCGGAAGAGTTCGCACAGCAATCAGGACGGAGCGTGCGTGGAGGTGGCTGAACCGGCAGGGGAGGTTGTGCTGTTCCGTGACTCGAAGGTTCCCGACGGCTCTGTTATGCGGGCGGGCAGGGCAGCCGCGGCGGCGTTCGCCCGGGCGGTGAGGCTGGGGCAGCTCTAGGGCCGGCCGCCCGAACGGGCATCGTTCTGTCTGCGTTTGCAATCGCCCGACCTGCAGATACGTATCTGCGCGGAGCGGACGGCCTGGGCCGTCTGTGTCAAGTGGTCGCGAGTCGTCGGCGTGCCCCAGGGCACGCCGATGGGCCACATCCGTTCGACGGGCACTGGACAGAAGGGCATACCGGCCAGTACGCATAACGGTGATGCAAATGCATCTGCCTGTCGGCCACACCATGAACAGGATGGAACCGACAGCAGACAACAGAAGGGGGACACCATGAGTGGAGACGCGCAAGGGCGCTCAGGCGGTGGCGCGACCGAAGGCGAGTTAGGCCAGGACAAACCCCACAGTGCCCGCATGTACGACTACTACCTCGGCGGGAAGACCAACTACATAGTCGACCGGGAAGCCGCGGAACTGGTCATCGCACAATTCCCCTCCATCCCGGTCGTGGCACGGGCCAACCGTGCTTTCATGCACCGCTCGGCCCATTTCCTGGCAGCCGAGCGCGGCATCCGCCAGTTCATCGATATCGGCACAGGCATCCCCACCACCCCCAATCTGCACGAAGTGGCCCAGGAAGCGGCGCCGGACAGCAGAGTCGTCTACGTGGACAACGACCCCATCGTGATGGTCTACGCCGATGAGCTGCTCGACGGTACCCCTGAGGGAGCCACGCTCTATGTGGAAGCCGACGCGAAGCGCCCCCGGGAGATCCTTGAGGCCGTGGCGGACACCCGGCTTCTGGACCTCAGCCGTCCCGTGGGCCTGTCGCTGCACGCACTGCTGCACTTCCTGCCTGATTCCTACGATCCCAACGGACTCGTGCGCACCCTGACCGACGCGTTGGCGCCAGGCTCATATCTCAGTCTCACGCACTGCACCGGCGACTTCGATCCCGAGTCGTGGGAAGCGATCGTGGACGTCTACGTCAGCAGAGGCACCCCCACGCAGGTACGGAGCCGGGAGGAAGTGCTGCGTTTCTTCGACGGGCTTGACCTGGTCGACCCCGGTCTCGTGGTCGCGCACCGCTGGCGGCCCGAACCGGGCAGCGGACCGAGCCTCGTCACCGATGCCCAGGTGTCCCTGTACGGCGGAATAGCGCTGAAAGCCTGAGGCGGCCCTCCAGCGCGGTTCCGACGCCGTAAGGAGCAGTTGCTCAGAAGGACTTGCGCAGATGGCGCAACAGCTGAAGAGACCGTCCGCGATCCAGGGACGCGCTCCTCAAACGAGTCAACGCCTTGTCCCACCGGTCCACTTGCACCTTGTCCTGGATGAGCAGTGCCCCGCCGAAGTGCTCCGAGTAGACGATGTCGGGCAGTACCTGCTCGGCGAAGCGCAGAATGGTCGTCTGCCCGATCATCACCGGCAGGTTGAACTGGCGCAGCTGGGCTATCCGGACGTGATACGTCGGCTGCTGCGCCAGCTCGATCAGACGGTCGAACTGGCGCAGCATGACCCGCTCGTTGCCGAACCCCCTTTTGAGGGTGGCTTCGTCGATGACGCAGATCAACTTCTTGGCCGGGGCCGACTGGCTGAACCGCTCAGCCCGCTGCAGGCGCAGTTCTACCAGCCGGTCCACCTCGTGGGAGGGGATGCTGCGAGGACCCTTCTCGATCACTGCACGGGCATAGTCGGGGGTCTGCATGAGGCCCGGCAGCTGATGAGGTTCGTAGATCCGGATCCGCTCGGCCGCCTGCTCGAAACTCATGAACGCCTGGAGGTGCTTGCCGGCGACATCAGTCCAGTCCTGGTACCACGGCCGGAGGCTGGCGTGGGCCGCCAGGTCCAGAAGGCGCTTGCGCTCGTCCGGATCCCCGATCCGGTACACGTCGCATAAGCCAACGACATCCCGGGGCTTGAACTTGTGATGGCCCGTTTCCATGCGGCTCAATTTCGACGCGGAGAAGTTGAGAGTGGCTGCCGCCTCTTCCAGGGTCAACTTCAGTCTGATGCGGTGCTCGCGCAGCTCCCCGCCCACGATCATGAGCTGCGCGCTGGGGACCGCCTTGTCGCGGAGGTTGATCACGCCTCCGCGCTGTGCCCTGCTCTCCTGTGCCGCCATGACTACTCCTGGTTCCTGGGTCGATACCGTTCGCGTTTACGCGGAAACCATCGTGCAGCATCCCGGCGACTGGTACAGGCGGAGTCGGATAAGTGAGCCTTGCCTGTATATCTGTTCGCTTTGCGGTATGTGTGCCATCGTGTTGCCTGAGGGAATGAGCTCTTTGTCGCTCCGGTTTCGGTCCGGGCCTGCTATTCCGGTCATCATCGACGATGGTGGTCCAGCCCGCGTCGATACTGCAGTTCATGGTGCCGGGGTGTTCTTCTCTGTGGCTGCGGGGGCTCAAGTCAGCTGCCGCCCGTACGGTGTCACTCGCGCTCCAGTCATGATCCGCCCCGCACGGGTGGGCATGGGATCATCAACTCTCATCGGTTGTACGAGGCTTCGGCAAGTTCAACACGCCAGCAGAACCTGTGCCTTGGGGCGGGTGACGACGGCGAGCCGGCGGAGAGGCCCGGAGTTCGCCGACGTAACCTGCCGCACGGCGGAGGTAACGGAAGGCTGACGTCCCACGTCTCGCCTTCGGGTCTGAAGTGTCCCTGGGAAACGCCGTGTTCGCGCCCTACTGCCGTACCTACCCAGTCCATCTTGACCGCTCGCGGGTTCTGACCGCTCCGACATCCCGCAGAGAAGAGCGGGCCACGCGGGTCAGGGCGATCTCGGCGACGTGCGGTTGACGCACGTGACGGCGGGAGGCTGTGACGGCTTCGCCGACAGGCAGGTGCTGCTCCTGGCCGAGTCGAGTTCGACGCCGAGGCGGTCCTGGAATGGCGCAAGCAGTCTCGGCAGTGGTCGGCGAGAGTGCGGGGCGGGGGCTCCCGGGATCGCCGGCGCGACGATGGCCAGCGCGACGATGGCCAGCGCGATGACCATCCATGGGTGGACGGGGAGAAGTACGCCGAGCACCAGCGGGAGGGCTGCTCCGACAAAGCTGCGGACGCAGGCGACGAGCATGGCCTGCGGTGAGCGTCCCGGGGCGAGACGACCCAGGCGTGTGCAGGCCATCCGGCCGCTCGCGGCTCTGATCGGCGGGGCAGGACAGCCGGCGCCGGTGCGAGCACTGGCTAGACTCGTCCGCATGGTCCGACCGTCCCGTGCTGAGGCGAGCGCTGGGATGTGGCGGCGCGAGGCGGGCACCGTGGTACGCAGGGCCGCGCCGTTTCCGGAGCAGGCGGTAGCCCCGTTCGTTATCGTCGCCGGGTTTCAGGTCCCCCCTGTTCCTACCGAGTGGGCGCCGCACTCGCATCCCTTGCATGAGCTTGTGTGGGTACACGGGGGAACGCTGACATCCCGGGTGGGAGATCGTGTCTTCACCGTGTTCGAAGAGCAGGGGCTGTGGATGCCCGCCGGAGTGGTGCACGGGGGCCGGGCGACAGCGGGTGCGACATTCCACGACGCCTTCTTCGCCCCTGACCGCACGCCGTTCGCGTTCGGGGGGCCGAAAGCGATCGCGATGACGCCGCTGCTGGAGTCACTTCTGACTCATCTGTCCCGTACGGATCTCGATCCGGCGGCCAGGGAGCGCGCGGAGTCGGTCGTCTTCGACGTGCTCCAGCCGGCGAAACGCCAGTTTGCCTTGCAGCTGCCCGGCGACCGGCGGATCGACGCGATCGCAGAAACTCTGCTGGACGATCCTGCCGACGGCCGCTCGCTTGAGGAGTGGGCACAGCGGCTGGGGATCAGCGACCGCACCATCACCCGTGCGTTCCGTCACGCGACAGGTCTCTCCTTCGCGCAGTGGCGGCAGATGCTGCGTGTGCACCGGGCGCTGATGCTCCTCTCCGACGGCTTCGATGTGATGGCGGTGTCTGAGGCGCTCGGCTACGCGCAGCCCAGTTCCTTCATCGCCGCCTTCCGGCGGATCATGGGAACCACACCGGGCGCGTTCTTCGACGCGGCCGACGCCCTGGCCGGGAATGTCCGGAATCCCGTATCGGGTGTCCAGAACTCCTGATTGTCGACATGGCAAGCGGAATGTAGCCTTCTTCGAGTTAGGTAACCCTTAGTTGGTGCTCGCCGTGAACGGTGCTGTCTGCCGTGCGCCGGAGAGTTCGCGGCCCGGCCGGTGAAGGCCGGACGGAGGGTGCCGCAGTCCGTGCCCCTCCGACGGTCCGGATCCATCGATGTTCACAAGTCCCTTCCGGCATGCCGACCGCCCTCTGGGCGGCCCGGCCGTGCCGGTGGCCGCACTCAACGGGCGCGATCTGGTGCTGCGTTACGGCGGTGAGCCGGTCGTCTACGGCGTGTCGCTCGCCCTGGAACCCGGCCGCGCCACCGCGCTGGTGGGGCCGAACGGCAGCGGGAAATCCACGCTGCTGCGTGCCCTCTCCCGGCTGCACCGGATGGACGGGGGCCACCTCACGGTCGGCGGCCCCGACGGGGCGCCCGAGCGGGACGCCACCCTGCTCAGCGCCCGCCAGTTCGCCCGCGAGGTCACGCTGTTCTCTCAGTCGAGGCCCGCGCCACAGGGGCTGACGGTCATGGAGGTCGTGACCTTCGGACGCCACCCCTACCGCCGCAGCTTCGCCGGACCGACCCCCGAGGACCGGACCGCCGTCGACCACGCCATGGGCGTCACCGGCGTACGGGACATGGCCAGGCCGCGTACACGCGGCGGGCGCACCGGCCGATGTACTCACCGCCGAGAACATCGGTCAGGTCTATGACATCCGGGTCGAGGTCGCCGTCGATCCCCGCACGGGCCGTCTCCGTATCGACCCGCTCGGGCGCCACCCTTCCTGAAGCGGCGCATCCGCCGCCTCGACCCCTCACCCCCGCTCCCACCTCCATCCACCGCTGCACGCGTCCCGGCGCGCCACGATGCGTCGCGGCGCGCCACGCATCTCAGAATGAATCGCAAGAAAGAGGACACCCTTCATGAACCGTGCCCGTCGCCTGGTGGCGTCCGCCTCCACCGGGCTCGTCGTCCTCGCCGCAACGGCCTGCGGTACGACGGACGTCGACAAGGCCGAAGCCGGCGCGGCCGGCGCCGCCACCGCGTCGCCCGAGTCGAAGAGCTGCGCCGATGACACCACGACCGCCTCCACCGGGCCGGTCTCCTTCAAGGACGGCGTCGGCCAGGCGCTCATCAGGACCAGCGTGTCCGCGACACGTGATGCCTGGTCGAGGTCGTGCAGCACGATCCCGACCGCGATGCCGTGCTCCTCCACGAGATCGCGCACCAGGTCGAGCGTCTCGATCTGGTAGCGCAGGTCCAGATGGTTGGTCGGTTCGTCCAGAAGTACGACGCCGGTGTCCTGGGCCAGACAGGCCGCGAGCCAGACACGCTGCACCTCCCCGCCGGACAACTCCCCACCGGCCAGGCAGGTGAAGCTCGACAAGCCCGCCCAGCGGATCGCCGTCCTGGAATGGCAGCAGATCGAGGACGCGCTCACCCTGTGCGTCACCCCCACCGCAGTCTCCGACGCGAAGGGGTACCGCACCTGGACCAGCGCCGAGAAGCTGCCCGACGGGGTGACGGACATCGGCACCCGTGAGGAGCCCGACCTCGACACCCTCTACGCGGCCAAGCCCGACCTCATCGTCGTCGAGGCGTTCGACGCCGACGACGAGACCATCGCGAAGCTGGAGAAGCGCGGCGTCCCCGTGATGGCCACCCGGGGGGCCAACCCGGCCGACCCGATCGGGAACATGCGGGAGGTGTTCAGCATGATCGGTGAGGCGACGGGACGCACCGAGCGTGCCGACCAGGTGCTCGGGGAGTTCGACCAGCACCTCGCGACGGCGAAGAAGAAGGTCACCAACGCCGATCTCCCGACGAAGGACTTCCTGTTCTTCGACGGATGGCTCCAGGGCGGTAACCTCACCGTCCGCCCCTACGGCGAGGGCGCCCTGTTCACCGAGATAGGTGAAGAGCTGAGCATGACCCCCGTATGGACCGACGACGTCAACAAGGCCCACGGCGACGGCGGTGTCGACCCGGACTACAGCCTCGCCCAGACCGACGTCGAGGGACTCACCGCGGTGGGCGACGCCAACCTCTTCTACGCCAACGACGAAGGTGCCGGCGGGTACGTAGCCGAACTGCGCAAGAACCCGATCTGGAAGACCATCCCGGCCGTCAAGGAGGACCGCACGCACGCGTTCCCGGCACGGGTTTGGGGCGCCGGCGGGCCGCGCTCCTGCGCGCAGGCCATCGACGCGTACGTCGACGCGCTCACCAAGAAGTGAACACACCTCAACTGCCGGTACCCGGAGGGGGACCGCTGCCGCGCGCCGAGCGCGGCGACGGCCCCACCGGGGTCGCCGTCCTCACCCTCCTCGCCGCCGCGACCGCGCTTGTGGGCATGTGGCACCTGACGCAGGGGACGTCCGGCGTCGGCGTCGGTGACCTCGTGCGCCATCTCGCCGGGGCACGCGAGCACACCGGTGGGATGCCGGTCGGGGAGATCCTCACCGGCTCGCGCCTGCCCCGTCTGCTCGCGGGCGTGGCGGTCGGCCTCGCACTCGGCTGCGCCGGCGCGCTCCTCCAGTCCGTCACGCACAACGCGCTCGCCTCACCCGACACCCTCTCGGTCACGGCCGGCGCCTACTTCTCGCTCACGCTCGTCGCCGCATTCGGCCTCGCCGTCCCGCTGTGGGCGTCGGGCGCCGTCGCCTTCGTCGGCGGGCTGCTGGCAGCGGCCCTCGTACTGCTCCTCGCGGGCCGCGCGGCGGGCACCGCCGGGACCCGGCTGATCCTCGCGGGATCGGCGATGGCGTTGGCCCTGGACGCGGCGACCGGGATGCTCCTCATCCTGTTCGACCAGAACACGACCGGACTCTTCGCCTGGGGGAGCGGATCGCTCGCCCAGCTGAACATCGACGCCTCCGTACGGGCCTTCCCGCTCGTGGCCGTGGTGCTGTGCGTCGCCCTGGGGCTGTCCCGGCGGCTGGACGTGATGAACCTCGGCGACGACGCCGCGTTCCACCCTCGGCGTGCCGATCCGCGCCACCCGCGTGACCGCCGTGATCTGCGCGGTGCTCCTGAGCAGTACGGCGGTGACACTCGCCGGCCCCATCGCCTTCGTCGGACTCGCCGCCCCCGTCCTTGCCCGCCTGCTCGCAGGACGGGGGCGGGCACTGCGCCGGCACCTCCTGCTGGTACCCACGGCCGGACTGCTCGGTGCGCTGCTCATCCTGCTCGCGGACGCGTCCCTGCGCGCGGTCCAGGGTGCGGAAGGCGCCGCCTCCATACCCACCGGCGTACCGACCGCACTGCTCGGCTCCGTCGTGATCGTGGTGCTCGCGCTGCGCCTACGCGACACGGGCCGGCTCCGGCAACCACCGCACGTCCGTGTCGCCGCACGATCGCATCGCGCGTTCCTCCTCGTCGTTGCCTGCGCGCTGACCCTGCTGGCCGGCACGGTTCTCGTGGCGGTCCTGGCGGGGAGCCTCTGGCTGCGGATCGGGGACATCACGCTCTGGATCCAGGGGACCGCCCCGGACCTGATCGGCCAGGCCCTCGACGACCGGATCCCGCGCATGATCGCCGCCGTCCTCGCCGGCGCGGCGCTCGCACTGGCCGGCTGCGTCGTGCAGGGCGCCGTACGCAACCCGCTGGCCGAGCCGGGTGTGCTCGGCATCACGGCGGGCGCCGGGCTGGGCGCGGCGAGCGTCGTCACGTCGGGCCTGTCCGGCGGACGCCCGGTGCTGATCGCGGTCGCGGTCGCGGCGGGGCTCGCCACGTTCGCCCTGATCGCCTGGCGCGGCGGTTTCCTGCCCGACCGGTTCGTACTGATCGGCATCGGCTGCGGGTATGGGCTCAGCTCTGTCACCACCTTCCTGCTGCTGGGCGCCGACCCGTACAACACGCCCCGGATCTTCACCTGGCTCTCCGGTACGACCTACGGCCGTACGCTGCCCGACGTCGTACCGGTCGCGGTGGCCCTGGCGCTCGCGCTTCCCGTGCTGCTCGCCATGCGCTCCGGCTCGATCTGCTCGCCGTCGACGAGGACACCCCGCGCATCGTCGGCGTCGTCGGCTTCGTGGGGCTCGTCGCCCCGCACCTCGCCCGGTCCCTGGTGGGCGCCCGGCACGGCCGCGCGATCCCGGTCGCAGTGCTACTCGGCGCACTGCTGGTGTGCGTGGCCAACGCCCTCGGCCGCACGCTCGTGGCACCCGCCCAGATACCGGCGGGCCTCGTGATCGCGCTGGTCGGCGCCCCGTACTTCGTCTGGGTGCTCCGACAGTCCCGCGCCTGACGCGGGCGGCGCCGCCCCCGCCCCTCGCCCTCCCACTCCTCAGGAGCACCGCAATGCAGCCCCAGCGGGAAACGCCCGTGACCAGCGTCGTCGTCCCGTTCGAGCCGGACACCCCACCGACCCCGCTGACGCGGCTCGGACATCACGGGGTGCTCGAGCACTGGTACACGGACGACCGTTCCACCCACGCCCCTCACCTCGTCGCCGTCGCGGGTGACGACGGTGCGCACTGGGTCGCCGCCGCGCTCGTGACGGCTCGTCCGCACACGGCCTATCTGAAGATCGTCGACGTCGTGGGCGACGTTCCGAAGGCCGTCGCGGCGGTCGTCGCCCACGCGCGCCGCCGGAAACTCGCACAGGTCAAGTGGGAAGGCTGGACGGCAAGCCCCGAGGACGCCGCCACCGCTGGCTTCACCGCGTTGCGTCCCCCGCTCACCCGCCCGCAGGACACGGCCGGACCCGCCACCGGCTATGTGCGCTGGCTGGATGACGAACCGCCGGCCGCACCCCCGTACTACGCGCAGACCACCCACTTCACCTGCGGCGCCGTCACCGCCCTGGTCGCGCAGGCGCGGGCGGGGACGCTGCCACGGGAAGCACTCGACCGCCGGGCCGAACTGACGCTGTGGCGGGACGCGACCAACTTTCCCGCCTGCGAGCCGGTCGGACTGGCCGTCGCGGTACGCCGGGCCTGGCCGTCGACCCCCGTCACGGTCCACCTCGACGCGACGGGGCCCGTCATGCTCGACCACCTCCCGGAGAACGAACGGGAGTGGCGTGCCCACCTCCAGCACATGTCGCGCGCGGACGCCGACCGGATCGGCGTCCCGATCGACCCGCACCCTCTCTCCGCCCCTGCGATCCGAAGCGCGCTCGCCCGCCGGGACCAGGTGCTGCTCCTGCTCTCACTTGCCGGGATGCAAGGGTTCGACGTTCCCCACTGGGTGCTCTGCCACGGCACCGTACCCGGCAATGTCGTGATTGAGGATTCGTGGGCGAACACGGCAACAGGGAATACCTGGGTGGATGCCCACCTGCTGCCCGTCCCCGACCCGTTGCTCGACGCGATGTCGCACATCTCCGCAGACCGCTTCCGCGGTGCCGTGGTCATCGGCCACCCGCGTGATGCGGCGGGTCCTCCTTTTGCTTCGGCCGCCTGATGCTGGAACATCCTCAGAGAGGAGGTAAGCCCCGGAGGAGACGTCAGCCTGGCAGTGCGAACGTCTTTCGACCGCTACGGCTACAGGCCGAACGCCCGCCAGATCTGCCAAACTTCGGATTCCTTGGTCCGCACAACTCCCGACCGAACTCTTCAGGACGCCGACGTGTCAACACCCGCCGGCCGTAACTACCCGCCTTTGACGACCGGTGCGACTTGCGGAGCAGTCGCGGTGTCACGCGGTCTGCCGATGATCGCTGTCAGCGTCGATCTGCTCGTGTGCAGTACGGGCGGTTTCCAGCAGGCGTCGCCAGGATGTGACGGTTGGCCGTCGTCGGAGCAGCGCGCGGCGGTCCCGTTCGGTCATGCCTCCCCAGATGCCGAATTCCTCGCGGTTGTCGAGCGCATACGCCAGGCATTCGGTACGCACGTGGCAGCCGAGGCAGACGGATTTGGCCCGGTTCTGTTCCTGTCCCTGGACGAAGAGTGCGTCGGGGGCGAGGGTTCGGCAGGCTCCCCGCCCGGTCCATTTCGACGGCGCGTTCACAGTGGTTCCTTCCTCGGGGGAGTCCGACGCTACAAAACGTTCCATCGTTGTAACAGACCGCTGTGCGACCGTCACCCATTCGGGTGGCGGTCGCAAGAGTTCACGCCGCGTCGGCCATCAACAGGTCGCACTGGCAACGTTTTTGAGATTGGTGCTGGGTGGGTGGCCGGGCTCCTTGTGCGGTGCGGAGTTCCGTGCTGCGGCCTCTTCCCAGCGGTCCGGTTTTACCTGCTGCGAGCCGCTCGGCCTGGCACTGGTGGAGTTGGTGTGGCGGGCGCCGTGGAGCGGGCGCCTTTGTGTCCGTGGCCTGGCACCTTCTGCGGGTGGGCTGTCCTCGCAGAATGGGTGAGGGCGAGGTTGTAGGTGAGGTCCTGGAGGACGGCGGCCGGGGTGTGTGGGGAGAACTCGATGGTCCAGGCTGGCTGTTCGGCACTTTTACCGCCCCAGAGGGTCCAGGCGGGTTCGGAGTGGGCGGTGGTGGCGCCGACGGCGGCGGCGACGTCAAGGCGGAGGCCGGTTGCGCCGTTGGGGGCGGGCCAGTTGATGTGGTGCCCGTTGATGGTCTGGGTCCAGCCGAATTCGGTCAGCGGACCGGTGACCGTGTTCAGCGTGCGTTCGGTGAGGGGTGCGCTGGTCCGTTCGGTCCATGCGGTGTCGGTGTCGAGGCTTGTGAGGAGCGTTTCGATCATGTCGGTGGGGGTGTTGGCGGTGGCGGTGTCTGCTCCCGTGCTGGGAGGTTCGGGCGCCGTGGTCGGTGTGCCGGGTGAGGTCCGGGCGTCGGCGGTGTCGCGTTCGGTGTCGGTCATCCGGGCGGGGCCGGGGCGCATGGTGTCGGCGTGCATGTCCTCGAAGGCGGTCAGGGCGCGTGCGGGGGAGTCGAAGGAGTTCGCGATCTGCCGCAGGTGGTTCTCGCCGTGGAGGTAGACGCTCTTGCCGGTGTCGAGGTAGGTCCCGACCGCGACGGTGGTGTGGGCGTCCTGGGCGTGGGCGTGGATGAGGAGGCGCCCGTGGCGGATGTCGTCGTGGATCTTCTGGGCTGCGTCGGAGACCTCGCGGATTTCTGCGCGACTGCACCAGGGCATGGGGTAGTTGGCCCAGGTCCATTCCTCGTCGATCGCTTCCCGTAGTTCGGGTGTGATCTCGACGGTGATGCCGTCGGCTCTCAGCTGCCGGGCCGCTTTCTCGGCCCAGTAGGGCTCCTCGTGGTCGATACGGGCTAGGACCAGCATGTTCGTGGCCGCGACGTGCCAGCCAGCAGCTTCCAGACCCACGTGGGCGATGTGGGCCTGGGTTCCGGTGAGGGTGGCGGTCACGGCGCTGGGGTGCGCGGGGTGGGTGTCGAGGCGGACGCGCGCATCGACGGACGGTGTGCTCACGAAGGTGGTGTCTCTTCTAACTCGTGGCCGGACCAACGTGGCCCGGCCACCCGTGGCTTGAAGGGGTCAGCGGGGGATGCGTACGGCGGGCGGTGCCGTGGTCGGCAGCGGGCCGGCGCGGGGCGGGGCCGAGATCCGGTTGCTTACGCGGGCGTTGGCCGGTGGGGGTGTGGTGGCGTGCTGCCAGCGCACCCGCACGGCGGACAGGTCGGCGAGGGCGCGGCGGGCGCCGACAACCAGCTGGTACGTGGTGGTGGCCGGGTCGCCGGTGAGCTTCTCGATACGCCGGCCCGAGCGATGGGCGGTGGTGAGGAGGGAGCGCAGGAGAATCTGCTCGCCCCAGTACTCCGGGGGGCATCCGTCAGCCTCGGAGAGGAAACCCAGCAGTTCTCTCGGCTCGGCGGTCCCGGTGGCGACAAGGCCGCGGTGCTGCGCTCCCCACAGGACGGTGACCGGATCGATGGGGGTTCCGCGCCGGGTCAGGGTGATCAGGCACTGCCACAGCCCCGCGTGCAGGGGGTCGGTGAAGTCGCCGGGGATGAGCCACCGCATCCGTTCGACACTGCCGGGTCGGGCGGTGGCGGTCGCGAGCAGCAGCCGCTCTTCCTCGCCCGCCTCCTCGTCGTGCGCGGTGACCGGCGTGCTGGCGGGGGTGCGGGACAGAGAGCCGGAGCGGGTTGGGAACCGGGTCGCGATGTCGTCGACCACGGTGGTGAGGGCGCCGGCTTCGGCGAGGGTGGTGGCCACGCGGTGGGGGAGCGAAGTGTCGAGGGTGGTCTGGATGAGGCGGTGCGCGGCGGCGCGCAGCAGTCGCCGGGAGTGCTCCTCTTCGATGATCCGCGCGTAGGCGGGCGCATGTTGGGGCTCGGGGCAGCACTGGATCAGGTGATGCAGGTAGGTGGTGGTCAGCCCGCGCGTCTGCTCCCCGGCTGCGGCGAGCACCTGGTTGAGCCAGGCCGTGTTCCTGCTGTGCTGGGCCGGTTCGGGGGCCGGCAGCGAGCGGATAGCGGTCAACAGCGCGGCGTGTCCGGCGGTGGAGAACGCCTCGGCGGGGATGCCGGTCAGGCTAGCGGCACGGTGGGGTTCGAGGAGGAGGGCGCCGAGGAGGGCCTGCTCGACGTGGAACACCGGCGGTGGAGGTGGGAGCGAGTCGAGGTCGTCCTCGATGGGGTCAGGAGTTGGGGGCATCAGGCGGCGAGGGTGAAGTCGTCGGGGTCGAGGGGTAGTTCGAGGTGGGGGGCGAGGAGGTGGGCCGCGAGCAGCGGGGGAACGGCGTTGCCGATCTGCGAGAACCGTTGGCCCTTGTTGCCGGCCCAGGGGTAGTCGGCGGGGAAGGTCTGCAGGAGTCCGGCTTCCTGGGCGGTGATCCGGATCGACTCCGGCATCACCAGCTGCCCGCCGTCTGCCCGACGGGGTTCCGTGGGCTCGGGCATCCAGACGCATTCGTTGGCGCGGTGTCCGAAGAACAGCGTCCCCGCCGGCTCGGAGAGCGACCGGATGGTCGCGTTGGCCTGGTTGTTGCTGCGCAGAGACCACGACCAGCGGGGCGCGCCGACCGCCACTGCTTCCTCGACGGGACGGCCGTCCCGTGCGCTGGGCGGTGCGGGCCGACCAGTGTCTTCCCGTTGAGGCGGCGGCAGACTCCCGGTCGCCCGTGGTGTCCAGCTGCCGCGGTCGCGGGCGTCGGT
Source organism: Streptomyces sp. NPDC058653 (assembly GCF_042716895.1). NCBI lineage: Bacteria > Bacillati > Actinomycetota > Actinomycetes > Kitasatosporales > Streptomycetaceae > Streptomyces > Streptomyces sp. NPDC058653. The sequence goes on from NZ_JBHXRM010000018.1 coordinate 62,581, forward strand.
GAGGGTCTTGCGTGATCCGGAGGGGAACGGTTCGGGGCCGCCACCGGGTCCGCCGCCGGCGCAGACGGTGGGCACGGGGCGGTCGGTGGCTCCCCAGCCGAGCGCGGCGGCCATCGACACCCACTGCTCGCGGCCGGGTCCGAACAATGTGTCGGGCTCGGCGGCTTGGGCGTGTGTCGGCGCGGGAGGCTCGGCCGTCCGTACGCGCGACGCGATCAGGATCGCCCGCCGTCTCGTCTGCGGTACCCCGTAGTCGGCGGCGTTCAGGATCCCCGTCCACACGGAGAATCCCCACCGGCGCAGGATCGCGGCGTACTGCTTCCACAGGGGCAGGACATCCGGTACTTCCTCCATGGCGACCCAGTCCGGCTCGCCCACGGTGTTCAGGGCGTGGAGGTAGCGCATCGGCTCGGCCGCGAGCAGGGACCGTGTGTCCTGGCAGGAGGCGAGAAGCCGTTCACGGCTGTCACGGCCGGCGGCGAGGTCGGTCACCGCCTGGTGGACGAGCGGCTGGTCGAGCAGTCCGAGGCGTTTGCCCGCCATCGACCATGCCTGGCACGGCGGAGAGGCGATCAGCCCGTACGTCCGGCCGACCCATGGCCAGGTGGGGTACATCGCGACGTCGGTGCGGATCGTCAACTGCCCGGCCGCGGAACGCGTTCTGCATGCCCACTGGTCCCATTCCAGTCCGATGTCCCGTACGCCGAGGACGGTCAGGGCATGGCTCCAGCCGCCGGGACCCGCGAAGAGGTCCAGGATCAAGAAGCCAGCCCGAAGTCACCCTGCACCGGCTCGACTTCACCTCTGCAGGCCCACGGCGAGCAGCCGTCGGCCACTCCGTGCTCCGCCTCGTCCGTGTCGGATGTTTCACCGTCGCCGAGTTCGCGCTGGAGGGCGGCCCATTCGGCGGCCGTGACGTGGTCGATCGGCGCGTCGGAGAGCGGGACGCGGGAGCGGTGGAGGAACGCCTGGCCGAGCAGCTGGTTGCCGGAGGCGGTGGCGCGGGCGTTTCCCTGTCGGATCGCGGCGTCGAACTCCACCACGTCCTGCCACTCTTCGGGGCTCGTGTCACGGATGTGCCGCCACTGGGCGTTGCCGTGGAACGGGCACCCGAGGCAGCTCGACTTGGGTGTGTCGGCCAGCCCCCGGGATGTGAGGTAGCGAATACAGTCGGACCGGGACCAGTTCATATCGGTGATGAGCGGGTGCCGGTTGCGCATGTATTTCACGTCGGCATCCTTGGCGCGGTGGAATTCGTCGGTGGATATGCCGACCCACTGCTCGACGAACACGCCCTTGGGGATACGGGCCGGATAGGGGTAGCCGAGGAGTTCGCGCACCTTCTTCTTGATCGGTTTTATTTTGTATTCACCGGTGCATTGCCGTCGGGTCATCCCGGCCCTGCCGTCCTTGTTCAGGATGTGAAGCGGCATGGAGGCGAACCGGTGACCAGGGTCGAGTGCGTCGGCACGGATGTTGCCGGAGGAGACGCGGAAGATTGGTATGCCTGCCGGCCCGGCTATTTCCTGTTCCAGGCGGTCGAGGTGATCGTAGACGGCTTTCGGTTCCCATCCGGTGTCGGCAAATATTGCGTAGTCGACCTTTGGGAGTGTCCCTTCGGCGGAAAGGGCGAGCATAGCGCTGGATTGGATTCCGGCGCCGAGCGAGATGGATCTGAATTCGGGAGCAGGGGAAATGGTGCGTCCTTGCGGCGGGTGATGTCGTGATCGCGTGGCCACCGGATTTGTCCGGTGCGGGGGTCCGGCGGGAACAGGTGGATAGAGCCACGGAGGCAGGCCATCCCGGTCACGGGAGTCCCTGTGGTGGGGGGGGATCGGTGACTGTTCGGGTGTGGGCTCGTTGGTCCCTGTGGCAGATGTATGCCGGGGTGTTTCGGGCCTTGGCCCCGGCGGGCTGTCTGTCGGCCCCGCACGCTGGGCTTCCCCTCCTTGGGGCTTGCGTGCGGGGCTTTCGCATGTCCGGTGGTGGAGCACGGGTGCCGCCGGGCGACGGTTCGGCGTGCCGTGGTCGGGACCAGTGCGACGGTGAGGAGGGTTCAGCCGTCGGCGCGTTAGCGGCGGAGGTCAGCGACGCCGTACGGCCGGTGGCACAGGGACGGTCGTTGGAGCGACAGCCCCATTGTGTGGTTCGCATGGGGGCCTTGGGCCGGGTGTGGTGTCCGTGGTGGGTGGGCTGTTGAAGGCGGGTGCGACGCGGTCGAGGGTCTCGGCTACTTGCCGGGTTTGGTCGTGGGCGTGGCAGAGTTGTGCGGCGACGTCGTCGGGGAGCCGGTCCCACTGGGCCTCGTACTGGTGGCGCTGGATGATCTCGGTGGCGTTGCGCAGTTGGTCGGCGAGCTGGTGCAGGATCGCGGTCCGCTGCTCGGGACTGGTCGCGGTGTGGGTGGCTTGCAGGAGTGCGTCGAGGGGCGGTGGGGAGTGGTGCTTCGTCCTCGGGGAGGCCGAATAGGTGGGCGTGCAGTTCCTGGGCGACGCCGGTGACGGGGCCGCCGCGCCCGCGGTGGCGGAATTCGATGGGTGCCTGGGTCCGGGCGCTGAAGCTGACGGTCACGTCGCGCGGGGCGGCGTCGGGGTGGAGGTGGGCGGCGAGGGCGCGGGCGAGGTCGTGCGCGGTCGGGGTATCGGAAGACGTGGTGGACTCCAGGCAGATCTGGTCAACGTGTCATTGGGCGCGCGTCGGTCACGGCCGGAAGGCCGGCCGGGTGGTCGTGAGTGCGGCGGTGTCAGCGCGGCCGTACGGCGCGGTCGATCTGGGCGCCGGCGTGGTGGACATGCGGGTTCACGGCGGCTCCGCGGACGGGCGTGATCAGCGCGTCGTCCAGGCCCTGCACGAGGTGGGGGACGTCGCGGAAGGCGCGCTCCACCGGTGCGGTCGTCGACAGGTGGGCGAAGAGCTGGGCGACGAGCCGTTCGGGGGTGTCCCGTGTGAAGGAGGCGTGCCAGTGGGTGTCGAAGCCGTTGTGGACGTGGTGCTGGAACCGCCACGGCCTCTCGTCGCCGGGGGTGTGCCGCAGGAGGCAGTGCCGGTCGGGTGAGGTGAGCGTGCCGTTCTCCTCTCCGGCCGCCGAGTGGTTCAGGTGGGCGATCTCGGTGAGGGCGAGAGCGGTGAGCGGGATCCGCTCGGTGTGGCGGCGGTCGCCGAGCAGTTGGGGCAGGGCCTGGGTGACGGCGGCGATGGCTTCGATGGGGGTCTGCCGGGTGAACTCCGCCTCCCAGTAGGGCTCGTGGTGGGCGATGGTCTACCAGATGCCGTCGTACCGGCCGGGTTCGAAGTCGATACGAAGACTGTGGTCGGGGCTGTTGACGGCGATGTGTCCGGTCGTGGCGTCGTGCTGCGTGGGCCAGCGGAAGAGGTGGATCAGCGGGCCGAGCGCGTCGGCGAGCTGGTCGGGGCCGGCTCCCGCCAGATGACGCGGCGAGACGAGTACCCGGTCCTCGGGCGCGAAGCGGTTCAACGCCGTGCCTTCTGAGCGAGGGACGGTGCCGTCGAGACGGGAGCTGCGACAGCCGCAGGCGCGGCTGCGGGGCGGTGTTGTGCCAGAGCCCGCTGCCCATCGCCGGTGACGGTGATCTTCTGTCCGTGCCACAGCGACGTGCTGGTGTCGGCGGTGACGAACCTGCCTTTGACCAGGGCCCGGAAGGTGGCGATGGAGACGCGGTTTCCGTCGTGGGTGATGACGCGGGTTACCCCCAGCCCCCGGCGCGGACTTTCGTACAGCTTTCCTTCTCCGGCGCTCAGAGCCTTGAGGGCGTCGTACTGGGCGGGGCTGAGCGCGGGAGCGGCAGTCTGCCGCTCGGACTTCGCCTGGTCGTGTGTGTCGGCGAGGTCGCTGGTGATGCCGGTGGCGACATAGTGGCAGCCGGTGGCGCTCAGGTCGAGCTGGTGGGCTTCGTCGTTCAGGTGGCCGTTCATGCGCGGTATGGCCGTGGCGTGGCGGGCCACACGATCCGAGGCGTTCTCTGCCCGATAGCCGGGGAAGGGCGCGCCTTCGAGGGGGTTGGCGTGCAGGGCGCGGGCGAGGTCGTTGCCGGCGAGGGTGGAGGCGAGTACGAGTGAGGACAGGCATTCCAGGCTGGCGTGGCTGCCGGGGGTACGGGTGTAGGGGCTGTTGGCGAGGGCGCCCAGGCGGACGAGGAGCGTGGCGGTCAGGTCCTGCGTCGTGAGCAGGAGCAGGCCGATCTGGCGCAGTGCGTCGGTGCCGGGGGTGTAGGAGACCCCCCGCACGCGGTCGTGCAGGGCTTCGAATTCGTGGGCCAGATTGCGGAGTTCCTGCGCTTGCTCTGTGAGGTTGAGGGGGGACATGGGGCGGGTGCGGCTCCGGGGAAAGGGGGCTTGGGTTTCAGGGGGCTGCCTGCGGGGTGGATACGGGCTGGTGCGGCAGCGGCGCCAGCTAGGTTGGGGCGGTACCGGTAGTTCGACTACGCCCTGAACGACACCGTCCTGGACGCGGCCGGGATCGACGTGAGGGGCCATGGCCCGGACGCCGGTGCGATGCCACTTCGTGAGCGAATGGCGGGGCGACTGCCCCCAATACATGTCAATCCCCACAATTGACGCGACCGTTGTGGGTGGTTGGTCCTGTAGTGGGAGGATGGTGACGCCTCAGTCGTAGAGCAAGGGATGGCGATACCCATGGCACTGCCCCCACTGACCCTGTCGCAGAGGGCCGCGGCGCTGGAGAAGGCATTGGCCGTCCGCCGGGAACGCGCAGATCTGATGGCCGCTCTCAAATCAGGAGCCCTGACCCTCCCGGCCCTGCTCGCCCGTGAGGACGACGTGGTCGGCAAGCTCCGGGTGCGCCGGCTCCTTGAATCACTCCCCGGCATCGGCACCATCCGCGCCGGCCAGCTGCTCACCGATCTGGAGATCTCCGAGAAGCGTCGCGTCCAGGGCCTCGGCGCCAAGCAACGTGCCCGGCTTCTCACGCTGTTCAGGACCACGGACTGACCGGACCCGGGCGTTCTGGGGCTTACACGCACTGGGTGAACTGGCTGGTCCGGTCGGCCAGGTGAAGGCGCAGGCCAGCCTCTCCGGCTGGGCTGGTCGAGATGGTCCCGGGTCTACAGCGGATAGCGCCGATTGCCTCGTTTCTTTCGGTTGCCGGCGTCGTTGGTAGAGATGCGACAGATTCCTGCCGGGCCATCCGCCCCCTTTATCCCGGTAGTTGTCCGTCGTCCCCGCACGTTGAGCTATCCATCCCGGTGCTCGCAGCAGGCGTGCGGGGCTTCAGCGCGCCCACGCGAGGTCAGCGGGTCCGCCGCCGTGGCGGTGCTGATGCGGGAGTTGTGCGGCTGGGAGCGGTGGTTCTCAGCACGATTGCGGGCAGGGCGCGTTGTCCGGCGGGGGTGAGGAGGAGTTCCTGGCCGTCCTCGGGGCCGGTGCGGGTGTCGCGGGTGACGAGTCCTTTGCGTTCCAGTGCGGCGACGGTGGCGGTGATGATCGGTGCGGGAACGCTCGTGGCGAGGAACGGCGGTTGGCCTTCACGCTGGCGGATGCGGACGGCACGCTGGGAGATCAGTCGGAAAGCGGCCCGTTGCGGGTCCGTCAGTCGCGGCAGCACGATCCCGGAGTCGGGAGCCGAGGTGGTGAGGGTGGCGGTGACGAGCGCGGCGGCGTCGAGACACATGACGGGCGTGTCCCGCAGGAGGGCGGTGGCGGCGCTGAAGTGCCGCCGCAGCGCGAGGTGGTTGGCCGATGTACGCGGTGTCCGGGGTGGCCGCGGCGCGCTGCGCGGTGTGTGGTGGAGCGCGGTCGCCGCGGGAATGGCCGCGAGCAGATGCCCGCCGGCGTCGTTGCCCTGACACGCGGCGCCGGTCAGATGCTCAATGGCGCCGCGCCCCGCGGCGGTTGACCCGATGGCGGCGTCGCCGGTGGCCAGGGCGAGAGTGATCGCCTTGTTGGTGAGGCTCTGCGTGGTACGGACCCGGGCGATGAGCGGCATCAGAATGTCTGTGTCGTCGAGGAGACCGGTGCAGAGGGTGAGGTGATGATCATCAGCGAACTCCTCGGCCAGCGAACGCAGTTGCCGGATCAGGTCTTCGGAGCGGGTGTCGGGCAAGGTCGGGGGATCTTTCTGGTGGCGGCGTGGAAGGCGGTCGGCGGCCCCGGAGGCAGGGGCGGTCTGTTCACGTGACGGTGCCGGTGTCGGCCATGACGGGGGTCACCGCTTCACAGCGGCCCATGATTGGTTCCGGGTCAGCTGGCTCGAAGTTCCAGGGTCCTGGTTCAGGGGGGCTTCCCACAGGAATCGGGCCGTGTGGTCGTTGCCGTGGCCCGCGCGGGGGGAAAGGGGTGTGCCATCCGGCCCGGGGTGGGCGGCTGGCGATCAAGTACCAGCCCGCGCCGCGCAAGGACGCGCCGCTCTCACCCTGTTGCGTGTACGTGATCAGGCGCCGGTATCCGAGGGCCTTCGTCGCCCGCCAGGACGCCCCGTACAACAAGGAGTTGGCGTTGCGGGTGCCGTCGCTGGCGGTTCGGGTGACTTCGAGGGTCGCGCCGTCATCGAGGTGGCGGGCCACTGGCCGGCCGACGATGGCGACGGCGTGCAGCGTACCGGTCTCGTCGGCGGCGCCGACGGCGAAGATCTGCCCCGCCGGCGGCGGATGGTGACGGTGCCAGGCGCGCACGAAGTCCTTCGCCTCCCGGGAGCGGACCGGCACCAAGTGCAGAAGGGAATCACTCACGCTGTCTTCCCGAGGTCGGGCCGGGTCGGTGCGTGTTGTCGACGGCGCGGGTGGTGATGGCCTTCGACGCACGGGCCGAAGCTGCGGTCAATTCCTCCGCGTCGGGTTCCTCGTACCACGGCCGGAGGTCGAGCATCGCGACGCGCATGCCGGTCGCGAAGCACAGAGCGGTGCCCTTGGGCAGGGCGCGGATCGCGTCGGCGGGCAGGATCCTCTCCTGTCGCATCGACACCGACGTGGACTTGCCGGAATCGGAGTGCGAGGTCGACGTCGTCTGGACGTCGTGGTCGCCGATGAGGCGGGACAGCTTGTCGGCGAAGTCGGGGTCGTCGATGCCGGAGCCGATGACCTTGATCGTGGAGGCGGACCACATGGCGTCCATGCCCGCGTCTCCCCAGACTTTCTGGCCCTGGCGGTAGGACTGAAGGATCGTGATCGGGATGATTCCGCGCGAGCCCAGGTGGGAGTACAGGTCGGGCAGGTCGCTGATCTTGCACACGTTCGCGGCCTCGTCGAGGATCGCGAGGAGCGGCGGGTCGAGGCGCCCGCCGGCGCGCTCGGCCTGGGCGGTCGCGGCCCGCATCACGGAGTCGGCGCACGCGGCGATCAGCGCGGAGGCTCCGCCGCCGCCGTCCTTCGACAGCAGGTAGAGGGTGTCGGTGGAGGTGACGAAGTCGGCCGGCCGGAACTCGGGAACATCTTGCTGCGGGGTGACCCAGGCGGCGATCTCGGAGTTGAGGAGGGCGGCGGCGTACTGGCGGGCGGTCTCGTAGATGCCGTCGCGGGTTTCGGGCGGGCCTTCGACGGTGCCTTTCAGCTGGGCGGCGACGGCCCGCAGATCGTGGTCGCGCAGGATGTCGAGCGGGGTGCGGTCGGCGGGGAACGCGAGCCAGTTCATGAGGTCGGTGATGGGACGCTCGTCCAGTGCGGCGGCGAGCAGGAGCTGGCTGAGGATGTTGGATCCGGCCTTGGACCAGAAGTCCCCCTGTTGGGAGGCGTCCACGGAGGCGGCGAGGAAGTGCTCGGCCAGCCGGTTCGCACCGTCCAGCGTGGTCGCGCTGGCGAGGGGGTTCCACCACATGGTCCGGTCGGCGTGCGCGATCTGCTGCGGGTCCATCGACCACGTCCGGCCCACCTTCGTACGGGCGTCGAGGGTGGCGGTGTAGGCGTCGCCGCCGGCCTTGTTGGAGGTGAGCAGCACCGGGCCGGGAGCGGCGAGGATGGAGGGGACCGCCAGAGAGGTGGTCTTCCCGGAGCGCGGCGCCATGATCGCGACGGCGACGTCCTCGTAGCCCATGCGCACTTCGTGCCGGGTGCCCTGGAGGTTGCCGAGGAGAACACCGGCATCGGCCGCGACGATGCGCTTGGCGTCCTTGAGACTCGGCCGCAGCGAACGCGCCTTGGCGGTGATGGCTTTCGCCATCAGGGGCTGGATGTCCCGGGCCTTGGCCATACCGGTGATCTTCTTCCGGCCGCCGCCGCTCTTGTGCCGGGACCACAGGACACCGGCCAGAGCGCCGAGGGTGAGCAGCACCACGACCGGCACGATCCGTGTGCCGAGCAGGAGAGCGGTGCCGCTGATCTCCGGCCAGAGTTGGTCGGGGTGGAGCAGGGCGGTGGTGGGCTGGTACGGCGCCCAGTCGCCGCCGGCCAGCCGGGCGGTGAGGTTGCCGCCCAGCCAGGCCAGGTTGGACAGGGGCACAGCTATGGCGAGGACTCCGAGGAGGAGACGGAAGGCCAGGTCGTAGCCGTCGCTGGAGGTATTGGGGGAAGGGGGCAAAGGGCGGTGTCCTTCCGGGTGGGGGCGGAGGAGTCAGCGGGTGTGGCCGGGGGTGGCCGGCGGCCGGTGCGGGATGCTCGGACTCGCCGGTGGGCCGGCGAGGCGAGCCGCGAGGGAGTGGACGCGTTCTTCGAGGGCCAAGGCGATGCCCGCAGCGGGAACACGACGGGTGTTCACGCTCATGCGGTCACGCGCGAAGCCGGGGATCCGGCTCGGGTCGCGGGCGACAGGGGCTCGGTCGGCGAGGGATCGTGTCGCGGCGGTGATCAGGTGGGTCGGTGTGCCGGGGTGAAGTAGGCGCGCCAGGTCGTCGGTTGCTGGGTTACCGCAGTCTCGATGAGCCACTGGTCGCCCTCGTCCTCGACGTGTGCGATGCCGTCGGGTGAGGCCAGCCCGTAGAGGTGCCGCGAGGTGTCCCGCTTGGGCTCCCGCAGCGGGGCGTACGGGTCCGCTCCGGTATCGGCCGGGGGCGACGGATCGGTGCGGGCGTCGGTGAACGCGGCGATGATCTCGACTGGGGTGCGGGCGTCGAACGTGGCCGTCCATCCGGGCCGGTGGGCGTCACGAGCGTGTCGGATGGTCCACCACGGATCGTCCGGGCCGGGGTCGATGCGCAGCTGGGTGAGTTGGTCGGGGCTGGTGAGGATGACGCGGGGCATCAGCGGGTCGTGCCCGTAGCTCCAGCCCGCCGCCCGGTGAAGCGGCACGGTGACCCAGCCCGGGTCACCGCCACCGGCCAGGTAGCGGGGAGCGGCGAGCGCCTGTTCGACGGTTCCGGCCGTGCTCCTCACCGCCGGGCCCGAGGTGTTGTGGGGGCGGCATCCGGAGGCGGCGGTGCCTTCACGGGAGCCTCCGGCGAACGATGCTGCCGGGCCTGCTTCTGGGCCTCGGTGTTGATGTCGATGAGGGCCTGGCCGTAGATGCCCCACTGGTCGAGGTGATGCCAGGCTTCAGCGCGGCTTTCGGCGAGCGGCTCGTCGTACGCCGCGGTGCCGGGCACGGCGTCCGTGGGCAGGTTGCGGCGTAGGTCGAGCCACTGGCGGTGCAGCTCGTACAGCTTCTGGGTGCTGGTGCGGAGTTCGCCGATCTGCCACGCGTGGGCCCGCGTGGCGGAGGAAGCGGGCAGGCGGGCGAGCTGGTGTTCGGCGGTGTCCACCAGTACGTCGGTGTGGAAGTAGACACGGCCGAAGGCGTTCAGGGTGTCGGTGTCACGCTGCCGCTGACGGATGCCGTACGCGGCTTCGTCGAGAGGCTCGAACGTCTCCGGGTCGCAGTGTTTGTCGGAGTAGGCGTCCCACGCGTCGAGGATCTGCCTGCTTTCCCGCAGAAATGTTGCCAGTTGCCGCAGGTAGAGCTGGTGGGCGTCGTACGAGGGCAGGCTCGGGGGAGGGGAGGAAGTGGTCAAGGAAGGGCTCTCAGAAGGATCTTGGGCAGCGGAGGCCGGATCGGACGGATGGCCGGGCACCCCCCTGTCGGGCCGAGGCGGTCCCTGCTGGGGCGAGTTCACCGCGCGGTGACCGGTGGTCAGGGGCTGCCGCTCGGCACAGCCGCAGTTGTGGGTGGGCCCGGTGGCTTCTGCGCCGCGAGCGTGCTCCGGCGGGTCTTGCGTGCGGTGGCGCGTACGGTCTTCAGCCGGGCCTCGTGTGCGGCGGCGAGTTGCTCGCCGCGTGGTCCGCGTTCCTGGGTGACGAGGTGGTAGTGCGGGACGTCGGAGTGGCGGCGCTGGACCGGTTCGTCGAGGGCCAGTGCCTGGGCGAAAGCGGCGAAGAGATGCGGTGGCATGCGCTGGTCGAGGTAGGTGTGCCAGATCCGCTCGTGTCCGCCGAGACCGGTGGGCAGAGTGGCTTCCGCCTTCCAGAAGTGGCCCTTCCCATCGGGGAGGACGTCGTGGCGCAGGCTCAGAAGGTTGTCGGGATGGGTGGCGGTTTCGTTGCCGTGCTCGTCGCGTTCGTAGCTCCAGCCCGCCCAGGCCAGCGTCGGCCAGATCTCCGGCGCCGTCTCGGGGACCGGCTTGAGGAGGGCGTCGGTGAGGCCGGCGAGAATCTCGACGGGTGTGTTGCCGCCGAACGTCGCGTACCAGCCGTCTCGATAGCCATGGGCCTGGATCCGCCACCACGCCCCGTACGCACTCGTCTCGGGTTCCAGGACCACGGTGTGCCGGTGGTCGGGGCTGGCGAGGACGACGTGGGGGTAGTCCAGGTCGGAACGGTTCTTCCAGTCGGCGGCCCGCAGTGCCTGGGTGATGTGCCGGGGATCGCCGCCCCCGGCGAGATGGCGGGGCCGGGTCTCGAACCAGAGGGTGTGCTCCGGGCCGTCGGCCCGGGTGGAGATGTACGGGTGGGTCATTGAGCGGCTGCCGAACGGTAGTCGGATGGGTCCGCAGAGTGGAAGGGAAGTCGGCCAGGGCGGTGAGCGGTCTCGGATGCCGGGTGGGTGTCGGCGTCTCGCCGGTTTGTGCGCAGACCGTAGGCGTGGCCGTCCGTCGAGGTGATGTGAGGAGTCGCGGCCAGGGGTGTGGTCGGTGGAGATGCGGAGGTGTCCTGTCGGGGTCAGGGGCGAGCGGCCGGACGGGCGGTGGAGGTCGGAGCCGGTATCGCCGCGGTTGTCGCCATCCGTCGGTGGGCGGAGCGTGCCTGAGTGCGGAGCGACTTGATACGGGTGATGTGCGCGTCGACGGTCTGCTGCGGGGTGAGCGGGCTCGGCCGTTGCACGACGCTGTAGTGCGCTGTGCGGTCGAACATGCCCCGCTGGAGCGGGGCCGGGTCGGCGAGCGCGGTGACGAAGGCGCTCACGAGATGCGGGGGCACGTGGTTGTTGAACCACGCGTGCCAGACCCGGGGGCCAACGGGGGTTCCGTGTCCCGGGTGACGGGTCTCGACGTGCCAGTGCGCGGCGCCGTGGTCCTGGCCGGCCTGTCGTTCCACGTGGCACATGCCGTCCGGCGAGATACCGCTGTCCGGTGTGCTGATCACCCAGCCGGCGGATTCCAGCACCTGGAGCGGCGCCTCCAGCCGGACCGGGGGCATAGGGGTGACGAGCGCGTCGGCGAGAGAGGCGAGAATCTCGGCGGGGAGGAGTTCGCCGAACTCCGCGTACCAGCCGGGCTCGGTGTCGGTGTACTCGGCGCGCAGCCGCCACCACGCGGAGGTTGTGGATTGCGGGTCGAACTGGATTCGGTGCCGGTGGTCGCGGCTGCGCATGGTGATCTCAGCACTCAGCGGGTCGGAGATCAGGGTCCACCCGGCGGCGGCCAGGCCGTGGGTGACGTGGCGCGCGTCTCCGGGACCGGCGAGGTGACGGGGGCCGGTGTCGAACGGTATCTGCCAGGCGTACGTGTCGGCGAAGGCGGCGAGCTGCTGTTCGGTTACCGGCACCAGCCAGATCCCGTCGGGGTCGAGGGTGCTTTCTCGGGTCCGTCACGCAGGTCATCCTTCAGGAAGATCTGTTCTGTCGGTGCGTTGCGGTGCGGGTCGGGCATCAACGTCCTTGATACGTCGGGGAGCTGGGGATGTTCAGCGTCGCGCGTACGAGCCGGCGGCGGTCTGGCGTGGTCCGGGGGGGTGTGGTGCCGGGGCGGCGGCGGGTGGTGTTGCGGGCCCAGGTGGTGGCGCGGGCGGCGGTGAGGCGGGTCTGCTGCCATGCGCTGAGCTGGGAGGGCAGGACGGACACCGACCGGGTGCGGATGTGCCGGCTGGGCGGTACGTGGCCGCGGGGTCGCATGACCGGATCGGGGTGGGTGAGTGCGGTGTTGAACGCGGCGATGAGGTGCATCGGGGTGGTGGGGGTGAAGGTGGCGTGCCAGGCGGTGCCGTACTCGGTGGCTGCGCGGGCCCACCACATCGCCTGGCCCGGGCCGGACTGGTGGAACTGCAGGAAGGCGCTGCCGTCGGGGCTCGACGCCCGGCCGTGCGGCGCGTGGTTGGTGGTTGTCCAGCCCCGGGCGCGCAGGGGTTCCCACACGTTGGGGGCGTGGGCGGTCCGGGGCTGTGTCAGGGCGTCGGTGAATCCGGCGACGATCTCCACGGGAAGGCGTGGGCCGAACGTCGCGTACCAGGCGTCCTGTCCGGGTGCGGGTTTGGCGGAGATGGTCCACCCGCCGGGCTGGACGAAGGGGTCGTAGCCGACGCGGATACTGCGGTCGGGACTGTCGAACACCAGCGGACCGCCGGTCTTGGATCTGTCCTTCCAGCCGGAGGCGCGCAGGTACTCGGTGACGTGCCGCAGGTCTCCGCCGCCCGCGAGATGGCGGGGGGCCACGAGGTAGTGCTGCTCGGGCCGCTCGCCCTGCCCCCAGCCCGCCCACTGTTGTTGCTGCTTGTTCTTCCGTGTCATCGGTGCTGCCCGGCGGGCCGATCCGAGACCGCCGGTTTCGGCACCGTCATGGTCGCGGCGGGCGGGGGTGCGGCGGGGGCGGTGATCGTGCCGGTGTGCTCGTCGAGGTCCAGGCCGATGTCGTGGAGTTCGTTCGCGGCCCGCCCCAGGGCGAGCGGTATCTCCGGCGGCAGGAGGCCGCGGGTGGAGAGGTCTTTGGCGAAGTGGGATCCGGTGGCCATGAGCCCGGTCATCCGGCCAAGGACCCCGTTTTCGCCGTCGAGAACCGTCGCCAGGATCTGGGCGGCCTCCCGCGGCGTGGCCTGGATGAGGTGCTCGTTGAGCGTGTGGAGAAGGCCGGTGATGTCGTCGGCGAGTCGTACGGGGTAGGAAGTGGTGTCGGTCATGGCCCTCCAGGTCGGGGGTGGTCAGCCGGTGCCCGATTCAGCGCGGCCCGCAGACCTCGGCCGGCCGGGGGAAGACGGTGGGGGCCGGTGGGAAGGCAGGCCCGCAGGTAGGGGCGGAAGTTGGCGGTCGCGAGGCGGGGCGTGAGGTGGCGGCTGATCGGTGGTGGCGTACGGGGTGTTACAGGTCTCTCCGGTGGGTCGGCCTACGCGGTGCCCCCGGCTCGGCGGGTCTTACGGGGCGCGCCGGGGCGGCGCGGGCGATGTGGGAGGGGCCGGGTGCGCGGCGGGGGTGGGTTTGCCTGCGCGGATCTCGCGTACGGCCTGCTGGTAGGCGGCTTCGTCGAAGATGTCGGGGGTGCAGTTGACGTCGTATCCGGCCTGCAGGAGCGCGGGGATCGCCCGGCTCACCAGATGTTTCTGCTCCCCGGGGGCGAGATCCTCCGGCACCACGTGCCACGTGTAGACGGGCCCGGCGGTGCGGATCTCCCGGCGTTTGAGGCCGAGTTGGTCGAGCAGGTCGAGCAACTGACCGGGGGCGCCGGTGGGTGTGTCGGCGTGGATAGTGGTGGTGAGGGCTTTGACGTAGATCTCGACGTCGGTGCCGTACTCGTCAGCCAGATTTGCCATCGACGGTCCTCAGGTTTTGCGGCGCTGTGGCACCGGTGCTGTCATCGGCTGTACCGGGCGTGGCGGAGTCTTGGTGGATGCCGGCTGCTCCGGGGCGCGGGCGGCGTGGTTGCGGGCGAAGAGGATCCGGTGGGCGGTGCGCAACAGCACTTCCGTCGTGTCTCCGAGCTGCGCGACCGGTTCCGCTTCGCCGTCGGCGCTGTCCGCCTCGTGGGAGAGGGCGATCCGGGCGCGGAGGACGACTTCCCGTACGAGTGGCAGCAGGCCCGTGGTGGGTGCGGCGACCGCGGTGAGGACCTCGGCGACCTCGGTGTCGCTGGTGGATTGGCCGGCTTGCTCGGCGAGTTGGGCGAGGTAGCGCAGGGCGGCCTCGCGGTCGCCGTCCGCCGTGGCAAAGGCATTCAGGGCGGGGGCGAGATAGACGCTGTGGCCGGCGGACATCAGCGCGTGCGAGGCGGCCGTGGCCTTCAGGCGCTGCTCGCGGACGGGCAGGCCGTGAGGCAGACGGTGGTAGGGGCCGCGCGGCCCGTCGGTGTCGAGGAAGCCACTGCGCTGGAGGATGTCCGCCACCTGCTTGGTGCCGCCGATGGCGACGACCAGCCCCGTGCGGGGATCCTTGGTGAGGGTGACGTACTCCAGCACCCGGAAGTCGGGTTCCCCGTGCGTCATCGAGCCCTGCTGGCCTGGCCCGGGGTGCCGGCCGGGGAGGGCGGTGCGGTGCCCGGAGCGGTCCGGGTTGCGGGGTGCCGGAGGCTGATGCTGATGCCCAGCGCGTCGAGCTGCGGGCCGATCTCACGTACGGCACGGGCCTGCGCGGCGGTGTCGTCGCCGTTGAGGCGGTAGATACCGGTCTGCTCGTCCTGGACGAAGCCGTTGGCGACCAGAACGGCGCCGGCCGTGTCACCGACGGGCGCGGTCGCGACACTGCCGTCCGGCTGCCAGGTCATCACGACCCGGTCCGGCTGCGACGGATGGACACCGCCGACGGCGTGATGGCGGACCTGGGCGAGCGCGGTGTCGTAGCGGACCAGCAGGTCGGAGGCGACCTGTTCCGCGCTGACGAAGGGGTCGTCGGTGACCGCGATGCCGTCCGGTTCCCGCACGGTGCGGTATGCCTCGTCGGGCAGTGCGCGGGGGGCGAGGGCGGCGACGAGGAACCCGTCGTGTCCGTCGTACCGGTCGAGGACGGTGAGCTGGGCGCCGTCGGTGCGGGTCAGGACGGCCGCCTGCCGCAGCGGGTGAGTGGCGAGGGAGGCGGCGACGAGGTCCAGGTCCCAGATCCGGTCGGTGAGTTCGGCGAGGTCGTCCTTGTCCTCGGGCGGATGGCAGGTACTGGTCCATGCACCGGGGAGTTCACCGGCGAGGAGGTCGGCGTAGGAGGCGAGGTGTTCGGAGGTGTCGTGGTCGTCCATGGTGTCCTTGGAAGGGGTGGGGGTCAGCGGCGCGGGGCGGCGGCCACCGGGGGCGGTAGGGCCGCAACCGTCCGCGGCGGGGGTGGGCAGGCGCACACGGCGGACCGCTCGTGTTCGGTGGCGGGGACCTCTTCGGTACAGGTGCTGCGGCCGGGGTGCGGGGCGTGCCGGTCGGCGAGTTCGTTACGGCTGTGTGCCAGGTCGGCGCGTACACCGGCGAGGCGTTCGACGGCGAGGTGGCGGAGCCTGGTCGCCGCGTGCGGGTCGGCCGGCTGCCCGAGGCCGGTGTAGAAGTCGGCGGTCGCCTCCAGGACTTCGTCGATCGCGGCGAGGATGCCGTCACCTGGTGCGGTCAGTTCGGTCAGGACCTCGGCGACTTCCCCAGTGGTGGTGGCCGCGCGGATGCGTTCGGCGAGGTGTGCGACCTGAGCGCCGAGCGGGAGGTGGTGCGGTTCGCGCAGGTCGGTGTCGAAGTCCCCGTCGCAGTCGACGTGGTAGCCCACGCTGCGCAGCCGGGCGACGGCACGGGTGGCAAGGCGGGTCTCCTCCGCGGTATCGAGGCCGGTGGGGAGGCGGTGATAGTGCTCGTGGAGACGGATCACGGGCACCCAGTCGGTGCGCTCAAGGATGCTGTGCGCCTCCGGGTCCCCGCCGCGGGCGAGGACTTCACCGGAATGCGAATCACGCCGCAAGGTGAGCAGGCGGTCGGTCAGGGTCAAACGGCGAGCCTTTCTGCCGGTGATGGTCAGGTCATCGGGCACGGGACGCTCCATGCGCAGGTGAGGGGGCAGGGGCGAGGGGGACGGCCCTGGTCCGGTCGGCGGGTGGTTGGCGCAGGGCCGTGGCGGTGTGGTCGATGTCCTGCTGGAGAGCGAAGAGCCGGCGGGCGGCCCATTCCAGGCGATGCGCCACCTCCGCAGTGCTGCTGCCAGGGACGGCGTCGAGGCGGTGGGCGGTGTGCTCGATGAGTTGGCGTGCCGCGGCCAGCGGCCCGGACGGTTCGTCGGCCAGTTTGGCGAGAACCGCGGCGGATTGAGTCGCGGGAGTCGGAACCGCCTGACCACTGTTCGGCTGTGAGGAGCCCTCTCGTACGCGAGCCAGGCGAAGGTCGTGCTCGATACGCCGGGCCTCGCCTGCGAGCCGTTGAGGGAGGTCGGCGGGCCGGGGCTGCCAGGCGCCGTCGAGCCGGATGAGGTTGGCGATCAGGTCGAGGCGTCCCGGTCTGCCCTGGACGGCTATCCAGTGGCAGCCGTTGGTGCCGCCCGGTATCTCGATGCCGGCGGCACGGGACAGGCGGTGGGCGGTTTCGGCCCACTCCGCACGGGACAGGTCACGGTCCTCATGGTGAAGGCGGACGTCGAGGTGGAAGATGGCCCGCCGGTCGTCCTTCGGACCGGTGGCGAACGGATGCTCCAGCAGCGGTTCTTCGAGGTGCTGCGCCCACTGGGCGGCGGTCCACGACGCCTGCTCGTCGTCCAGGGTGTAGTCGTCCAGGCCCGGCCAGTAAGCGATCACGGTGTCCTCGGCAAGGCCGCCCTCGAACGGCACCGGGCGCCCCAGCGCTTCGGCGAGTGGATCGTGCGGGGTGTGCGTGCGCTCGTTGACACGGGGGATCATGCTGCTGTGCCGCCCTCGGCACGAGCCTGCAGGCTCTGGTGGAGGTCGCGGGCGGCGGCGATCAGGGAGCGTTCACGAACGAGGTCGGCGTGGACCGTGATGTCGCCCGGCGGCAGAAGATCCAGGGCCCGGTCGATGGCCGTGAGCCCTTCGTCGTAGCGGCCGAGCCGGCGCAGGGCGCCCGCCATGCGGAAGAGCGCGATCGGGTCCCTGCCGGGGTCGAACGGAGGACCGGAACTCAGGGCCAGGAGCCGCTCCGCGCCCCCGTCCAGGTCCTGGCCCAGCCACAGGCCGTGCAGCAGAACGTGCCGTGTCTTTGCGTGATCGCCGACGTCCGCGAGGACCTCGTCCATGAGGGCCAGGCCGTCGTGGTGGGACTGGCCCAGCAGCGCGAACGCGTACAGGGCGCGGCTGTAGCAGTCCAGGGAGGACCGTACGGCGGAGGGGAGTTGCTCGACGAACGCTTGGAGGGCGCGGGTGCGGAAGTCGTAGCGCAGCGCGCTCAAGTACAGGTGCCGGTAGGCGCGTTCGGTGACCGGATCAAGGCCAGCGGCACGCACCTGCTGCGGGCCGAGCAGACCCAGCACACTGTGCCCGGCGGCACGCGCCGCCCAGGCCGTGTCCGCGCACACCTGCGCCGACTCCCGCCAGTCGGCTCCGAGTTCACGAAGATCCTCCGCCAGGCGTATGGGCCAGGACGGGTCGGTCGGCCGGCCGGTGGCCCGGGCCTGGGCTTCGAGGAGTGCGAGAGCGCGGCTGGGGCCACGGGTGGGGAGGTTCACCGGCCGCTCCGCGCGTCCGCGATGTGCACGAGCTGATTGAGGGCGGTGGTGGTGTACCAGCCGCAGTCGATCAGCGCGTCGTGTCCGGCGTACTTCGGCAGGAGGTGGTCCTCCATGGCCCGCAGGTGGATCAGGCAGTCCGGGCAGCGGCGCGAGAGGTGCACCAGGTAGCGAGGGTGCGCGGTGACGTACGTCTGTGCGCCGCCGGTGGCGTCGCGCAGACGCCAGCCGTCCTCGTCGGTCGGGGTGTGCCAGGACGGCGCGACCACACGCATCGCATCCCCCCACAACTCCCCTGCGGCGACACCCTTGATGAGGACGACCTGGTCGCCCCGCTGGAAGTGCCGGTGGGTGACGTCACGGGCCGGGGTAAGCGGATCGTGGGTCGGCGCGAACGCCGGGGGCGTCGGGGGAGGTGTCCAGGACGGTGGCATCAGGGCAGGTCCTTCCGGAGCGGGATGGCGGCGGGAGGATCAATGGTCCGGAGGATCGCCGGTTTGGCTAACCGGCGATCCCCGGCTATGTTCCGGCCGCTTCGCGGGGGACCCGGCCCAGAGGCGACATGGGCCTGTATGGCGCCCACATGAGACATACGCGCAGCTCAGGGACTTGCGACCACTGCTCTGTCAGTGCTGGCAGATAGCGTTCGGATTCATGACTACCAACACCTCTCCCGCCGTCGACTGGACCCATCTGGGCCGGTCATTCGCCGAGTCCCACGCGGAACTTGACGCCAACGATTACCTGGGCGTTGGCGATCAGAAGGTGGACGAGCCCGCCCCTGCCCCCGAGCCTGCGGTGGTCGACGCCGAAGAACCGGAAGGGACCGACAAGCATCGTCAGATATGGCTCCGCCCTGTCGACAACATGCGCCGTTTCTTCCCCCACGAGGCAACAGATCTCACTCCGTGGCTAGCCAAACGCCTGCACATGATCAAGAAGGCGGCGTGGTTCGAGAATCCGCTCACCCTGGTCGGCACGGAGCAGAAGATCGCTGGATACCGCATCGACATTCTTGCCAAAACCTTGGTGGGCGATCGTGAGCGGTTCGTCGTTATCGAGAATCAGTTGGAACGGACCGACGCCGATCATCTGGGCCGGCTCATTACATGCGCTGCTGAGGTGGAAGCAAGCCACGCAGTATGGATCACAACTGAGTTCAGAGACGACCATCTGAAGGTGATGGAGGCACTTCAACGAAATCACCGGGCCTGCTCGTTCGTGCCCCTCCTCATCGAGGGTGCATACATGAGCGCTGAGGGGACAGCCAACTTCAACCTGGTGACTCCCCCGACATACTCAAGCCCGGACGATCTCCTGCGGGAGAAATTGCATGAAGCACTCCGCAAGGCACACGAGGTGAATAACACCATGAATCTACTTCATGCCTTGCTGGCCAGTTACCCCGGCGTGGACTTCTCTCGCTACCGGCATATCGTTGAAGAAGCCGGTCTGTGGAGCTACTACACGGACGAAAAGGTCGACGCGCTTCTTGAACGGATTCCGGAAGAGCGACGGAAACGAGCCGTGTAAGGTCCGGAAGGGGATGGCGTCGCTCCAGGCTCTCAGCGGTACGGATTCTTCAGGTCTGCCACCGGGGGGGCGACCCAATCGCCCGTCAGGTTGTAAGAGACTCAACTGGATTTCTGCCAGACCGCACTTGGTCCGGCGCCGGTCATTCGGTTCAGCTCAGTCGACGATCGCAGTATGAGTCTGCCAGCTTCCTCCGCCGAGCAGTCGTCAGTCGAATCATTGGCGGAATAGGGGTGGGCCCGACTGACACGCACCGATTTGTCGAGTTCCTTCACGCTCTCCAGGCTGCTCTTGAAATAACAGAGGTAGGTGTCTCCGTCCTCCCTAGTCCCGCTGTACCGAAGGAAGAAGACCGTGTCGCCCACGTTTCCCTCTAGGATGTTCATCCGTCGATCGTGGTCTTTGCCGTTGTTGAAGGTCCATGTGCCCACGAACTCCATCGGTATCGCATCGCCCTTGGAACGGTTTGCTGCCGGAGACGTTGGGGAGTCGGAGGGCTCACCGCTGTCGCGGTGGTCGTCGTTTCCCGTCAGGGTGTAGATCACGCTTCCTGCGCTCAGAGCCACGACTAGGGCGATGATCAGCATCGTCATGTGCCTGCGCTTGTGGGAGTGCGGGGGCTGAGGGAATGGGTTCTGGTTCCTGGCGTCGGAGGTGGGTTGGTGGGTTGGGGCGGCGTCGGCGGCCGGGCTCGCTCTCTGCGGTTCACGCTCCGGCAGGCGGGGCAGCGGCATGGGGGCCGGGGCTGCTGCCGGGGTCGAGAGCGCCTCCGCGACCGAGGCCGTCTCCGGGGCCGGCGCCCTCACTGGGGGTGTGCCACGAGGGTGCGCAGGCGCCAGGGGCTCCGGGTTCTCCGTGTCCAGAAGGCTTACCGCGTGTCGGCCCAGCTGGGCCACCAGGGGGCCGGGCAGCCACGGCTCGTGCGAGTGGCCGTCGGCGACCCTGTCCTGTGCACCTGTTCGCCGCAGAACCTCGTCGAGACTCGGACGCGCTGCGGGATTCTTCTCCAAGCAGTCCCGGATGAGGTCCATGCCTCCCGCCGGCACACCGTCCAGGTTGGGTTCCTCGTGCGCGATGCGGTACATGAGCACGTGCGCTCCGGTCTGGGCGGTGCCGAAGGGCATCTTGCAGGTGGCGGCGTAGGCGAGGACCGAGCCGAGGCAGAAGATGTCGCTAGGCGGGCGTGATCCGGTCGCTGCGCACTTGCTCGGGCGCCATGAACCCGGGCGAGCCGATGAGCGCGCCTGTCCGGGTGAGGTGGCCATCGGTCACGGTCTCCAGGGCCCGTGCGATTCCGAAGTCGATGACGCGAGGTCCGTCGATGGTGACCAGGACGTTGGACGGCTTGAGGTCACGGTGGACGATCCCGGCGCCGTGGATGTCCCGCAGGGCATGGGCGAGGCCGGCGGCGAGCGTGCGTACCGAGTGTTCGGGCAGAGGGCCGTGGTCGCGCCCCACGATCTGCCGGAGGCTGGGACCGTCGACGTAGCCGGTGGCAACCCACGGCACGGCGGCCTCGGTGTCGGCGTCCAGCACCGGCGCCGTCCAGTGGCCGCCGACCCGCCGCGCCGCCTCCACCTCGTACCGAAACCGTTTCCGGAACTCCTCCTGCGCGGCCAGTTCCTCGTGCACCAGCTTGATGGCGACCATACGCCCCCGGTCCGAGCGGGCGAGATACACGTCGCCCATGCCGCCCGCGCCCAGCCGCCCCAGTAATCGGTACCTGCCGATCTGCCTCGGCTCTCCGTCCCCCAGCCCCCGCATGTCGCGCCGCCTTCCATGCCCGTGAGTCCGTGTGAACAACACAGCGAGGATACCGAGGCACCGTCACGCCGTGGTGCAGACAACTCCACGGCTAGCAACAGAGGCGTCCTCCTTCCGCAGTGGCAGCCCTCCTGCTCGATGCGCCCACGCGTCGAAGTCCCCTTGCATGGGCTGCAGCACCACCCGAATCACCTCCGTCGTAAGCCCCCAACACACGAGCTGATCACGTTGGAAAGGGCTCATCGCCTGTGTAAGCGGCGCGGTGGGGAAGCCCGGCCCTGGGTACGGTCACCCGACCGAGGTACTACGAGCGGCCAGATGGTGCGGGACGACGAGCATGTTCACCCGTTCGGGTGAGGCCATAACGCTTCGCGCTGGCCGGCTGGCCGTCACCGGTACGGGTTCTCCGTCCCCCGGTCCGTCTCACCAGCCGCTTCCAGGAGTTCGAGCAGGTCAGAGCCTTCTGTGTCCCGCTGGTCGATCCACCATCCGGCCCGGGTGACCGTGCGGGCCCTCTCCTCCAGTACTGCCCAGTCCTCCTCCGCCCAGGTGCCCTCGGTGACCAGTGCGGTGTGCGCGGCCGTCATCAGTTGGTGGCGGGAGCGTTCGCCCCAGTTGAGGGCTTTCTCCGGGCCTTCCAGCGGCGGCATGTCGAACTTCGTCGCCCACTCGGCGGCGGTCTGCTGCTCCTGGGCGCGCTTGGTGGCGAGCCACTGCTCCGTGGACTCGGTGTCCGTGTCACGGGCTTGCTTCCAGCAGTCGGTGCAGTCCCGGGTGGTGAGCCAGCGGGCGAAGCCCGCGCGCCGGTCGGCGGGACGCCCGGACAGGTCGTGGACGACCGAGTGACCACAGGGGTGCTCGACAGCCCATTGCGTACGGACCCCCGGGGAATTCCGTTTGATGGGCGTTACGTTCGAGGACAGGCGGTTGGTCTGGGGCTTCAAATCGAGTGCCTTACGTTGGCGGTTGGGGTGTGCCTGCGTCGTTTCAGCGTGTCCTGCGGATGGCGTCTGTGGCCGCCGTGGCGATGGCGGCGGGAGCGCTGGAGGGCTGGGGCAGGTGCAGCAGGGTGGTCCCGGGCAAGTGGTGGGACTGTTCGGTGAGGGTGAGCTGGAGTACGGCGCAGCCGGTGGTGGTGAGCTGCTTGACGCGGGTGACGGCTTGAGTGGTTTCGTCGTTGCTGTACCGGGCGTCGGTGACGATCACGAGGAGGCGGCCGGCGCCGGGGCGGCTGAGTTCGAGGCCGTGGTCGAGTGCGTCGATGGCGTTGCCGAGGTTGTGGTGGCCGCCGTTGGCAGTGAACGTCGTCACGCGCTGTGGTGCCCGGTGGGTGGGTCGGGTCAAGGCGGTCAGGTGCATGTCGTAGGCGATGGTGGCGGTGAGGGAGTCGGGGTCGGTCTGGGCTGCTGCGCGTGCCACGATCCAGGCGGCGGAGGCGACGGGCGCGCAGGCGGCACGCATGGAGCCGGAGACGTCGACGGCGATGCCCACACGCAGCGGTGGGGTGGGGGTGTTCCGGCGGCGGGTGTGGGTGAACGGTTCCGCGGTGGGGACCGACCCGGCCGCGCGCTGGGCGTCGCGGGCGAGGGCCGCGCGCATGTTGAGGCGGCCGGGCGGGGTGGGGCTGGTGGTCCGCTCCTCGGTCCGCTCGCGGTAGGCGGCGGCGCGCAGGGCGCGGCTCAGGCGCGCGGCGGCTTTCTGCTCGGCGGCGGTGGGCCTGCGGGTGCCGGTGACCGGGTTGCTGCGGGGCGCCGGTGTGCCGTCGGGGGTGACGGTGGTGCCGCGGGCGTTGAAGACCGACGTGGCGGTGGCGGCGGCTTTGCGTCGCTGGCCGGCCCGCTGGGCGCGGTCCTGTGCTTGCGCCTTGGACTGCGCGGCCATGGCGTTGGTCGCTGTGGCCTGTGCCGCGAGGTCGGCGGCGTCGGTGGCTGCCGTGCTGTCTATGACGACCCCCACGGCGCCGGACAGCAGATCGGTGAGGTTCTCCGGCACGGGCAGGGCGGGGGCCGCGGTGTCCAGAGCGTCGCACCATTCTCTCGCGTGGTCGAGCATGGTCGTGGCGTCGTGGTCGGCGCACCGGTGGGCTGCGGTCCAGATGCGGGTGAGGGTGGCCAGCAGGTCTGCGCCCAGCACCTTTTCGCACAGATCGGCGACGGCCCGGGTCTCGCCGGCGTCCAGGATGCCGACGTCACGGCGGCCGAGGACCAGGGCCGCCACGGCGGCGGCGTGCTCGATGCCCTGGAGGGTGGGGTGGGCGATGTCGGGCATGACCAGGGTTCGGGCACTGGCGCGCAGGTACGTGCGGTCCGTGGGCCGGCTGGTCAGGTGTGCGCCTTCGACGCGGCTCTCCTCCAGCAGGAGCGCGGCCTCGACGACACGGGGGTCCGCTCCGGCAGGCTGTGTCCAGACGGAGTGGGCCGCGTGCGCGGCCTCGTGGACGAACACTCCCCAGGCGGCGGGATACCGCTCCTCGTCGCCCACGATCCGCGGATGGATCTCGTGGGGCTTAAGCGGGGCGAACAGGCGGGCGTCGAACTCGACCTCGCCCAGAGTGGGGAAGAACGCGGCCGGTGCGCCGCTGCGCGTGCCGGGGCGGCAGGTGACGAGGAGGTCCTGGCGGCCGGAGAGGGCGACCAGCCGGTCGCCGAGTTCGGCTCCCACGCGCAGCCACAAGTGCGGGGAGGAACGGGGTTGCGCGGGCGGGGCGCCGTCGTCGTCCCATCGCGCGAGGTCGGCGTCGTCGTCCCGGGTGGTGGCGGGGGACTGGACGTGATGGTGGGCGCTCATCGCGAGCGGCCCCGGTGCACGGAGCCGGTGCTGCCCGGGGGCTGCCGGACGGCCGAGGCAGGGAGCTGCTTGCCGAGGGTGAGGGGCGCGATCTTCTTGACGCCGGCAGCCTTGATGACGGCGGCGGCGACGGCGTCGCGATCCTCCACCGGAGCGATGCCGACGAGGTTCGCGAGCGCGGCTTTGGTGCCGAGGACGGCCTCGGTCTTCTGATAGCTGAGCAGTTCCCGCAGTTGGGGGGCCCAGCCCAGCTCGCCGAGTTCGACCTGGTGGGCGAGGTGTCGGGCGACCCGGACCACCCGGGCGTCGATCCTCAAGGCCAGGGCGAGGTCATAGTCCGTGCCGATCTGGATCTGCACGCTGAACCGGCTCGCGAGCGCCTCCGTCAAAACCGCGCCGTGGACGCCGGGATTGTGGCCCGCCACCACGTAGAAGCCCGGCTCGGCCTTGATGGTCTCGCCCTTGTGGGCCTTGACCTGGATCTGCCTGCGCCCGTCCATCGCGGGATACAGCGCCGCCAGGACCTTCGGTGAGATCAAGGTGGCATCGTCGATCAGCAGGGCGCGGCCCTCAGTCATCGCGGTGACCAGCGGACCGTACTGGAAGACGTAGGCTCCCGCGTCGTCCTGTGTGTACTCGCCGATCAAGTCGCCGACCGTGGTGTCGCCGTCACCGGCGACGGTGAGCAGGTCCTCGAACGCCGCCTCCACCAACGACGTTTTGCCGGTGCCCGGAGGGCCGTAGAGCAGCACCGGCACGTCGGCGTCGCGCAGCCGGTTCAACGCCTCGACGTCGGGCAGATCGGCCAGCTCCCGGGGGTGGTAGACCTGGCCCCCGGCGCGGCGGATCGGGCCGGTCTGCTTCGGCATGGTTGCGGCGGGAATGGTCGTGCGGGCCGTGGCTGCCTGGGTGCGGGGAGCGTGGGTGCCTGGTGGGCTGATCACAGCGGTCTGCGCGGCTGCGGCGGTTTTCGCGTTTGCGCGGAACTCCGGTTGTCCACTTCCGCTTTGGTCGGCCTCGCCGCGCCGCACCAGGGTGAGGGCGGCGTTGCGGACGGCGCCGTGGGAGTGGCCCAGCTGCCGGGCCATGTCCCCGATGGTGAGCGTGTCCGCCGGCCGGTCGGCCAGCAGTCGGGCCACCTTGGCCCGTAGTTCGCCGCCCTTGGTGCGCGCTGGACTGGCAGGCGTCCCGGGTGTGGTCAAAACGAGGGTCCTTCAACAGGTGCGGGTGCGGGAGGGGTTGGCGTCGCGCAGTGCACGGCGGGTGTGGTCGGCGACGAGCAGCTCGCCGGCTGCCGGGCAGGCCCGTGTGTCCGCTCCGTACCGGGTTCCGTCGCTCGGCAGGCGCAGCCCGGCGTCTCCTCGAAGCCGGACTGGAGCAGGATCCGCCGGGCGGCGGCGTTGTAACCGGTGGTGGTGATCTCACCGGTGATGGCGTGCCGGATCGTCACGAACAGCTCTGCCGGTGCTTCGGGCAAGGCGGATCTCCTATTGGTGGTGTCGGTGCCGGCCAGGGCAGGCGGGGGATCGGCCGGGGCGGGCGAGGAGCAGGACGGCCAGGGCGAGGGCGGCGCCTCCGGCGGGGAGCGCGGCGAGGGTGTGGGGGTGGTCGGCGAGGCGTCCGGCCAGCGCGGCGCCGGCGGCCTGTCCGACGCCGATCGAGAGGATCAGCCACGCGTATGCCTCGGTCGTACGCCTCGGCGGTGCGAGCGCGTCGGTGATGGTGAAGGCGCGGGCGACGATCAGGGTGAGGAACGCCCCGGGAACGATGGCGGCGGCGGTTGCCGGTGCCGGGGTGGGCAGGGTGAGCAGCGGCAGCCATCCGAGCGCGAACCCGACTGTGCCGGTGAGGAGTTGGCGGGTCGGTGTGCCGGGCCAGGTGCGGTGTCCGTAGAGGAGTCCGCCGATGCAGCTGCCGGTGGAGAATGCGGCGGGCAGCACCCCGGCCAGCAGGTCCGCGTCGTGGCGTTCGGCCATGGCGACCGACCACACGTTCATGCCACCGATCGCGACACCGACTCCCACCAGCGCGGCGAACAGGGCCACGAGCCGACTGCTGAAGAGTCGATCAGAGGTCCTGCTCGGCCCTCTGGAGACGGGTTTCCAGGCCCGTGACGGTGGCGCTGTCAGTATCAGGGCGGTGCCGGCCAGGCCGAGGGCGGCGGTGACGGCGAGCGCGAGGGCGGGGCTGTGGGCGGTGGTGAGGGCGGCGACGAGGAGGGGGCCGGTGATGTAGAGGAGGCCCTGGGTGCCGGTGTCGAGGGCGAGTGCCGTGTGGCGCCGGACGGGGTCCGGCAGCACGCTCGGCCACAGGGCCCGCAGCCCCGCCTCCAGCGGCGGAGCGGCCAGCCCGCCGAGGACCACGATCATCACGGCGACGGCGGGGGAGCTGGTGGTCGGGAGGGCGAGCAGGGCTCCGGAGTTGAGGATCGCGGCGGTGCCGGATACCCGGGTCTGGCCGTGGCGGTCCATCAGCTGGCCCTTGACCGGCTGGGACAGGGCGCTCGCGAGGCCGTAGAGGGCGCTCAGCAGTCCGCCGAAGGCGAGGGTGCCGCCGTCCGTGGTGACGAGCAGGACGATCGCGACCGGCGCCATGCCGTTGGGGAGGCGCCCGACAAGTGTTCCGCCGAGCAGGCGGGTGACGTGAGGGCTGCCCAGTACCGCGCCGTACGTCGTACGGGCGGACGAAGTTGGGGAATCTGTGAGGGTCAACGAAACGGGGAGGCTTCCGGGGCGAGGGCTAGCGGTGGCGTACCGGAGCCGCAGGTGCGGCCGGTGCGGCAGTTGACGGGGGCGTGGTGGTCGGTGCCGCCGGGGTGGTCGGAGGCGGTGTGGTGAGGAGGCGCGGGCGGGGTGCCCGGTGCGGGGGCAGCACGCCGACGGCGGCCGACAACTCCTCGGCGGTCTGCTGGAGTTCGCGCGTCAGGGAGCCGAGCTGCTCGGCGAGGAGATTCAGACGGACGGCGCTGCGCCCGCCCTGCCGGGTCTCCAGCGCGTCCGCGAACTGCCCGGCCGTACGGATGAGTGAGTCCAGGTGGGCCAGTGGCCCGGTGGCGTGCGGGCCGTTGTCGGTGGCGGTGAACAGGGCCTCGGCGACGTCCCCGCTGTGCCCGGCGACGTTCACGTCGTGGATCAGCTCCTGCAACGGGACTTCGGGAGTGGTGACACCGTGCTGGTAGCGGGAGACCCGGGGGCGCAGCACGCCGGGGGGCACCGGCGGCGGGGCCGACTGGCCGGCCTGGTACTCGTTGTCGTGTCGTCCCAGGACCTGCCAGTCCCGTTGGTCCAGATCGCCGGCGAGGACAAGAATGGTGGAAGTGTCGTCCTCGATCAGGTAGGCCAGGGTGATGAGACGGCCCTGGGCGTCGTACCACGACTCGAACGGCTCCAACTCGCCGCGCTCGCGGGCGGCTTGTCCGCGCTCGGTCCACGCGGCCTGCTGCTGACCGGTGAACTCCGCTGCCGGGGTGCGGTGCTGGCCTACGAGGTTGGTGAGCACCAAGCTTTGTTCGGCCCACGCGGTCAGGTAGGGCCAGAGCGCGCGGTGCTGTTCGCGGGCCGCGCCGCTGCCGGGCGGAGTTGTGTCGGTGAGGATGCGGTGGATGTGGGTGGCGGCGTGGTCGAGGTCGTCCAGCAGGAGGAGCCACGCACCGTGGTGGCGGGCGGGCGGCATGCTGTCGATCGCGGACCGTGCCGTTGCCAGCAGCGTCTGTGTATGGGGGAGCAGGTGCTCGGTGAAGGCGGCTGCGGCGTCACGGTTGCGCTCGGTACGGGCACTGACGGCAGTGGTGGTGTCGGTGATGGTCCCGTGCCGGCTGCGCAGGGTGTCCAGCGCGGTCTCGCACTTCAGGTGGATGACCGAGAAGCGCACGGCGTAGCCGCGGACTCGGGCGGCGAGGTCGGTGGGGGACGGGGCGGTGGTGTCGGGGATGGTTCTCTCCGAAAGCGGGGGTGGGGTCAGTGGTGGCGGACCGCAGACGCTGCTGAGGCCGGGGGTGGGGCCGGGCCGCGTGTTGTCGGGGGCGGCGCACTGCGGGGCCGCGCGCAGGGTGGGGTCGAGGGTGAGCGGGTAACGGGCGGCGGTGAGCATGTCGGCGGCCCAGGAGGCGTGTTCGTTCTCCCACTCGCCGCCCATGTCGAACGGCAGCCGGACCCACCTGTCCGACAGGATGGGGAAGGTCAGGAACCCGGCCCGCCGGAGCAGCGAGGCGGCGAGCGGGTCGAGAGGACCGGTGGCTTCGACCTGACCGCCGCGCCCGCGTGTGATGCGGATTTGCTCGGCGCCGGGCGTCACCGCGACCGACCGGTCGTGGGGGAGCGCAGGCGGACCGTGGGCGTGTCGTCCGGCACCGGCAAGACCGTACGCACGGACGGCGCCGAGGTGATGGGGACCGTACGCCCCTGCGAAGGACGGCCGGCGGCCTGCGCGATGCGGCTGCGACGCTCGGAAAGCCCGTTCGGCAGGGCGGGAGTCGGCGGGCCTTCTGACTGGGCGGGGTCGAGGGCGATGTCGGCGTGGATGGTGTATCCGTGGCGGCGCAGGTCGGTCACGGCCTGCCGGGTGCGGCGACGGCCGTCCTTCTCGGGGTCGGTGAGCTGGTAGAGGCCCGGCTCATCCGGGACGGGCTCGAACTGGACGCGGGTGAGGAACCAGTCGGCGAGGTGCGCGGGCAGGGCCGGAGTGGTGTGGGCCGTGGCGACGAAGCCGTGGTCGGGGTGGGTGCCGAAGACGAAGTGGAGGGACGGAACCACAGGCGGACGGGGACCTTTCTGCCGGGAATGGAGGGGAACAACTGACGGGTGCCGTACGGCAGTCCGCAAGGTCAGCGGCGCCGGCCGGGCTCCGGCGGTCGCGGAGGGAGAACACCGGGCGCCCGGGCGCTCGGCGAAGGCGGCGGTCCGTTGGAGACGATGGCGGTGTCGACCGCGATCCAGATGCGGGTGCGGGCCTGGTCGACGGCCCGGCCGATGCGGTGGAGCGCGGGGAGAAGGCTCTGGACGGGGAGTTGCCCCCAGGTGCGGGAGGGGCCGTCGAGGGTGGACGTGCTGGCCACCGGCTCGTCGAGGATGAACTGCAGTGCGGGGCCGTCCTCCTGGCCGATGAGGGCATGACACAGGGAGATCGCGGTGTGCCTGATGTCACTGCGCCGTACGGGTGCCCCTGGAGGAAGCGGCCCGAGATGGGTGTCGATGCGCCGGTACGGCGCCCGCTGTTGTGGCTGAAGGGTGGCCTGGTAGGTGTGATCGGCGGCCGAGAGGACCAGGCGGTGGATCGCGCGTACGCACTGGGCGAAGTCGTCGCGGTTGAGGTCGGCCCAGCCGAGCGGCTGCCGTCCGCGGGTGCTGGGGATCACCAGGCCGTCCAGGCTCTCCGCTGTGCCGGAGGGATGGTCCAGGGAGCACAGGGCCATGGCGCACACGTGGGCGGCGGCACGGGCGACGTCTTCCTCGGTGAACGCGCCATCCAGTGGGCGCGGGCCGACACGAGGCCCGTCCGCACGCTCCCGGCGGATCATGACGTCACCGGGGAAGCACCCGGGGACGAGCCCTCGTGGTGAGAAGTGAGCTGTCCCGGCGGCGACGGGCCGAGACGGACATGGTCAGGCAGGGGAAGCTCCTTCTAGGGCGTCAGAGGTGCGCGTTCGCCGGCCGGGGCGGGGAGGGCTGGATGGTGGTGAACAGCCGTGGGCTGGGCGCGGAGAGGGCGACGTGCCCGCCGGGGACGGCGGCGCGGGCCTGTCGCTCGAACGTCTCGCTGTCGGCGAGCCATGTCCGGATCGCTGGCAGGACCGCGGTGCCGAGCGTGCTGCGCACCTGCGACCACTCCTGCGCCGACAGGTCTGCGGGGATCGAATACAGCTCCGCGCGCAGGGCGTTGAACTCGTCCCAGGCGTTCTGGCTCTCGGCGAGTGCGTCGCGCAGCCGGGACAGTGCACCGGCGTCCTGCGGCCACGGACTGGCCGTGGGCCGGCACCGGGCGAGCAGGAGCGGCGCGTGCTGGAGGACGTCGCGGAAGGAGAGCCAGGCGTGGTCGGCGAACGCCCGCTCCATCTGGGCGTGGAGCCGTGAGCCGGCGTGCGGTGTGCCGTCACCGGGCCGGTGGGACGCCTTGATCGTCTGAAGTGTTTCGTGCTCCGGACGGATCCGGTTCAGTGCGCTCATGACCGTGTCGAGCCGCCGCTGGTACAGGGCCCGGCGGTAGTTCCGCAGGGAGGTATGGGCGACGGCTCGTGCGGCACGGTCCACCTCGGCGAGCAGCACGATGCTGCGCGGCGCGTTCGGCTCCTCCCAGTTGGCGTCGTAGTCCTTGGTGGCGAAGGCGCCCACGAGATAGCCGGTGGCGTGTCTGGGACGCTCGATCAGCAGCAGCTCGGTACCGGCGTGGTTGCTCAGCTCGACCGCGCAGGGAACGTGGTCGTGGAGCATGGCCTTCAGGAGGTCGCCGCTGTCCCACAGCGAGCCGATGAGGTCCTCCTGCCAGTGCCGGCGGTGGTAGGTCTTCACCGTGGCGCTCCACTCGCCGGGCAGCCGGGCGGCGATGTCCGAGCCGATGTCGCCGAGGTAGGGGCGGCTGCTGATGGTGATGCTCGCGCCGTGCTCGTAGGCGTGGTGCACCAGGGCGTTGGCGGTGGCGCGGGCTGCCCGCGTCTGATGCAGCAGGGCGGCGAAGGCGCCGCCGGGCAGGGGGCTGAACCCGGCTTCCCGCAGGGCATCTTGGGCCTGAGGGAACCGTGCCCCGGACGGGACGCCGACGAGGCCGTGGGTGCGGCTGGTCGAGAGGATGATGTCCGCGATGGCCGGGTTGTTCATACCAGCACTCCTGCGCCAGTCTCCAGCCGCCGGTCACCGAATACGGGCTGGGACGGGTGGTCGCGCAGGGCGGAGCGCAGACTGCGGCCGTACTGCCAGGCGTGCTCCCGGGCCGCCGACTCCAGCTCGTCGTACCCGGGCTGGGTAGTCATCTGGCCTGGGTGTTTGCGGTACCGGTACACGGGGACCGGCAGCAGGATCCCAGGAGCGAGATTCGATATGCCGATGGCCGTCATATAGTCCTCGCCCTGGACGAGGCCGCCCATCGGGGCCGCGCGCACCAGATCGGTGCGGGCGAGGATGGTGGTCGGCCCGATCGGGATGGTGTCCGCCGGGGTCTTCCAGTACGTCCACACGTCGCCGGCCTCGTGCTGTCCCGGCGGGGCGGGGCATTCCCAGAGGGTGGTCGAACCGTCGGGGTGGAGGTCCTGACTCCAGCCCGCGCACCAGCCCACCCCGGCCGATTCCAGGGCGGTCAGCCGCACGGACATGGCGTCGTCGGTGAACTCGTCATCGTCATCAGCCCAGTTGACGTACTCGGTGCGGACGTCGTTGAGGGCGAGGTTGCGGGCGCAGGCGGCGCCGACGGGGCGGGGCAGGGCGAGGATGCGCATGCGCGGATCGGCCGCGAGCGGCGCGGGCAGACGCTGAGGGGCGGCACCGTCGATCGCGATCACCGCCTCCCACGGGACGGTCTGCCGGGTGAGGCTTGTGTGCATGGCGGTCAGATAGTCGAGGCGGTCCTCACGCAGACGGGTGGCGATGACGACCGTGATCAGGGGCGTGGGCAGGAGAGCACTCCGGTGCTGTGGAAGGGGGTTACCGGCTGGGCGCAGGGCCTGCGGGCGGGGAGTTCGGCGGGGCCGGGGGAAGATCGGACGCCGCCTTGGGCCGGTCGTGCGGAGGGGTGTCCGGTGACGGGGCGGGGTCGTACTTGGCGCGCAGGGCCTTGAGGTCGGCTTCGTTGGCGAGGCCGAGTACGGACAGGCTGCGGCTGGCCGCTTCCAGCAGCTTTTCGGGGCGGGGTTCCGGGCTCTGGGTAACTGCGGGGGTTGCGCCAGTGGGCGATGTTCGTGAGGAGGTCGCTCATCGTGCTCAGGGCGGGTTGGGCGGCGTCGATGAGGTGTTGGGTGATGGCGCTGACCTCGGCGGGTGTTTCGGCGGCGGCGAGCGCGGCGAGGTACGGGGCGGGGTCGGGTGTCGGGAGGGGCTCGGCGGGGAGCGGGTGTTTTTCGAGGAACTGCTCGGCGTCCCGGCGTGCCCAGCGCAGCAGGTCGCCACTGGTGGCGAGGCCGAAGTGGGCGGCGGCGATCTGCTCGGCGTCGCGGCCGGCGTTGTCGTACAGCTCGAAGTCGGGATGAGTCAGGGGAACTTCCTTTTCTCAGTGGAGGTACGGTGCGTGCCCGGATGAGGGGCGCGTAGGGAGGCCGTCGGCAAGGGGGAGAGTGTTGCGTGTGCTGGGTGCCGGTTGTCCTGTCCTGGCAGTGGGGCTGTTGCGGCGTACGGCGGCCAGGGCGTGCTGGTAGCGGGGGAGCAGGCGGCGGGCCACGGCTGCGGCGGCGCGGGCCGGGTCGCCGGGTACGGCGATGCCGTTGGGTTCGTCCACATCGTCGAAGTAGTCGATCTCGACACTGGGTTGAAGTGGTGTGACGAGGAACTGGCCACGTTTGAGGGGGCGTTCGATGATGTACAGCCGTTGCCCGTGGGAGCCGTTCAGTTCGGCGTCGTGGCGGAGGACGAATTCGCTGACGGCCCAGTGGACGTGCCCCAGGTCCCACACCGGGCTGCCGAGCGTGAACTGGTCCCGGTAGGTGGCGTGCTGGTGGTAGTGGCTGGTCCAGGTGCCGGGCAGGCGCGCGGCGAGGGCGGCGGCGAAGCCGGACAGTTCCGTCGGGTGGCGGGTCACTCCGGTCACCTGCCGCGGTGGAAGGTGAGCGTCACCCGCCGGTTCCGCTTCCGCCCGGCCTCGTGGTCGTTGTCCGCGACGGGCCTGGCTTCGCCGTATCCGCGGGCGGTGAGCCGCACCTTGTTCGGCAGGTGCCGTTGCAGTACGCGTGTGACGGCGTCGGCGCGCTGCTTGGACAGGGTGAGCCCGTGGGCGGCGGAGCCGAGGTTGTCGGTGTGTCCGGCCACAGCAACGGCGCTCGATCCGGCTTCCCGGATCGACCGGGCCGCTTCGGCGATCCGGCGCTCGGCGCTCGCGGAGAGACGCGCGCTGTCCTTACCGAAGAGGATTCCGGCGGAGAGCGCGACCTCCACCCGGTCGCCGGTTTCCTCCCGGCGGACCTCGGAACTCCCGGTCACCGTCGAGATCTTGTGCACCACGCTGATGACCCGGTGGGAGGGCGCGGTCGCGGCAGGATCCGCGCCGGCCGCGTGCGCCGGGCCTCCCGCCACTGAGGTGAGGAGTACCAGGCCCAGTCCCACCGGAGTTCGCTGCCTGGGAACGAGATTGCTCATCGGGCCGCGCCGAGGGGGATGGTGGCGTTGGGGAACGTCGGCAGCTGGAAGTCGACGCTGCGCACGTTGTCGGGCGGGGCGGGGAACTGCGCGAACACGGGCACCATTTCACCCGCGTCGAGGGCGCGCAGGGCGGTGGAGCACAGGCACCCCCCGGCGGTGTCGCGCAGGACGTAGTACCGCAGGGAGTTCGCCGTATCGGTGAGGGTCGCGCCGGCCAGGCTGTGCATCCGGCCCGTGATCGAGGCGTCGGTTCCGCCGTACGCGCTGATCCCGAAGAACCCCTTGGTCCCGGTGTTCTTCAGCGTCGCGGAGACGGTGACGCTCTTGCCCGACGCGGAGCGCTCGACCCCGGTGATGGTCAGGACGATGCTGTCCCGCCCGGTCACCTGGGCCAGGACACGGTCACCGACGTCGTCCGGACCTGTCGTCCGATCGGGGGCGGATGGCTGCTCGGGTTCCGGGGCGGTGGTACGGGACTCCGATGCCCGGTCCTTCTGCGGTGCGGAGGTGTCGTCGGCGGAGCAGGCGGTCAAGGCCAGGGCAAGGGTGCTGGTGGCGAGGACGCCAGCGGTGCGGAGGCTGTTTCGTATGGTCACGGTGGGTGTGGTTCTCCGGTGGCTGGTCAGCGGGCCGGGGTCGGCCCGGACGGTGTAAGCGGTACTTGCGGCAGCGTGGTGGCCGTCGCGTGAGCGGCTATCTCCGACGGCCTCGGCGGACGACGGGGACGGTCGTTGAGCAGGTCGGCGTCGTGGCTCATGCCCTCGGCGGCGACGTCCAGTTGGGCGCTCGCAGCGTGGAGGGTCTTCTCCAGGCACTGGAGGGTGTGCTGGACTGCGGCCTGCTGTTCGTCGGTCGGTTCGTACGCGTCGAGGGTGTGCAGGGCGCCGAGCTGGGCGACGGCCTGCCCGAGGCCGGCGAGGGCGAGGCCGACGGGAATCGCGGCGCGTGCCACCGCGGCGGTGCCACGGCGCAGTTCCGGCGTGTGCTGGTGAGGGTGTCGGGCGGTTTCGTCGAGCTGCCACGTCACCGCGTAGGTCAAGTCGTCGAGCAGTTCCGCGAGGTTGGACGTCTCGTCGCCGAGTCTGCTCTGCAGGTGCCCGGCGGGTGTGGAGGCCGCAGCGGCGACAGCACGGGCACGGTCCCTGAGGCGGGTGGCCAGGATCCGCAGGTGGGCGGGATTGTCGAGATCCAACGGGAAGACACTCCAGGACACGAAGGGGTCAGCGGCCGTGCCCCCGGTTCGAGGAGGACGCCGCCGGGACGGGAAGCGTGGTGAGAGCCGAAGGCGCGGCCGGTGCCTGCGCGGTGAGCAGACGGTGTGCGTCCGCGCGGAGTTGCCGGGCGGCGGCGAACAGGTGGGCACGCGCCTGGGTGACGTGGACGCCCAGTACCTCGATGGTGTGCTGGAGGTCCTCCGCGTGCCTGGGGCCCGGTGGGCTGTGGGCGAGGTGGTGCAGGTGCCCGGTGGCGGTGACCGCTTCGCCGAGCGCGGCAAGGGCACGGCCGGTGGGTGTGGCGGCGTGGGCCAGGGCGATGGTGCCTTCCCGCAACTGTGCTGTGTAGCGGCCGGGGTACCGGCGGGCTTGGCGGTCGCGGGTGGCGACGGTGTGGGCGAGGTAGGTGAAGTGGCGGGCCAGGTCCCGGATCGCGTCCTCCAGGTCCTCGGTCGTACTTGACCGTGAGGTCGGGTGGATCTGGGTGACGAGCGGGAGGCGGTCGGCGATGCCCGCCAGTTCGTTCATGACCATGTGCAGGTGGCCGGCCTCGTCGAAGTCGACGGCCAGGGTGACCTTCTTCGGTTCTAGGGAACTCCTCGCGTCCGGTGAGCACGCTCGGCGTCGGCCTCTAGCGACGTCGGCCGGATACGTTCGTCGTCGGCGCAGGCGTCGGCAGGGCGCAGGCCGACGAGTGCGTGACCCGGACGGAGCGTTCGGGGGGAGGTGTGGTGAGGGCGCGCATCCGGTCGACGGCGAGGTGCAGGTCCTCGTTGAGCCGGCGGATGTCGACGGCGGCTTCCTCGAAGTCCTGGGCGAGGTCGAACCCGTCGTCAGCGTCGGACTCCTTGGCCTTCTCGCCGGCGGCTTCGAAGAAGTCCGCGAGGCGTTCGAGGGCGCCGTCGACCCGGTCAAGAATCTGGTTGACCAGTTCGGCGGCCTGGGTGTAGGACTCGGTTCCGTTGAGCCGGTCGGTCAGGGCAAGGATGTGCCGTCCGTGCTCGCTCACAGGCCGGGGAGGTGGGCCTGGCCGTCGGCTTCGGTCCAGCCGAAGGCGACGCGCTCCAGTTCGCCGAGGTACTTGATGCCGGTGTGGACGCGGAAGGCGTCCACGCGCAGGTCGGCGTACTCCTGGATCTCGGAGTCGGCTTCGTCGACCCGTGCACGGTTGCGCCGGGACAGGCGGCTCCACTGCAGGACGTCGGAGTCGGTGGCGCGGTCCATCTACACCCAGATCCCGTTGCCGAGCTTCAGGATGTCCTGCGGGTGGAAGAGGGACCCGTTGCGTCTGCGGCGGGGGTTGCGGTGTTCACCGAAGCCGGTGACCAGGCTCTGGGCGAGGGTGTCCAGGGCGGCGGCCCTGATACCCGGATCGAGATCATCACGGGCGAGCTGCTCACGTACCGCGTCGGTGAGCTGGTTCTTGTGGAACCGCCCGTCGGCGTCGGTGAGAGCGACCGCGCTCTGCTCGACGATGCCCCGCAACTGGATGAGAGCGGGGGCTGTCACGGCAGGTCACGCTCCTGCCAGACCTGGTCCATCTCCGTCAGCGCGGTCATGGCGTGCGCGATCGTCTCCCGGGTGATGGGCCCGGACCCGGCGTACGCGGGGTCGTACCGGGCGAACGTACGGGTGCCACGCGCCTGGGCGAGCGGGGGCACCAGCTCATCCAGCAGGCGGGTGGCGACCCGGCGCTGCCGCTTGTCCTCCTCCACGCGCTCGTTGCGCTCCGCCCACGCCCCGGCCAAGGTCAGCGTGCCTTCGACGACACGTTCGGCCAGCTCCGGGTCTTCTTCCCGCAGCCGGTTGAGCTGGACCTCGGCGGAGTTGGCCTTGGCCTTGTTCTCCCGCGCGACGGTGTACGCCTCGTCCAGGCCCATGGAACCGCTGATGACCGGGTCCACGAGATCGGGGGCGTGCCGCAGGACGGTGCCGGCCCGCCCGATCAGGGCGAGCGATATGCCTGTTTCTTCTCCCAGGGAGCGCGCGGTCTGTTCCGTTTCGGAACGCGTGGTCTGTTCCGACTCGGAACGGTCAATGCCGCGTAGTTAAGCTTTCTGGTCGCAGGTCAAGCCGTTTTCTGCGAGCGGTTGGGGTGAGCGGCCGGGGAGGTGCACAAAATGCTGTGAGGGGGCTTCTCGCGGGGGTCTAAGATCCTGGTATGTCACATCCCGCCAACCCCTCTGCAAGCGTTCCGCCTCCCGACGAATCGATCATGAAGCGCCTCGGCTACATACGGCTGCTTCATCGGCAAGCAATAACGCAGTCGTACGCGCCCGCGCCTCTTAACTTCTCAAGCGTCCTTCTGTTCCACGACGTAATGGAATATTTCTTCATCGTGGCTGTTGCGCATCTCGGCGACGAAGGTATCGATCTCGACATACCGTTCTCGAAGAATGTCAAAAAGCTTCGAGCGGCAGACGGTAATCGTCTGTCATATATCGATGCCGTAAGGAGAGTTGGCGACTATCGCAACGGATTTAAGCACGGTGGATCTATCCCGGGGGTCGATCAAGTTGAGGAAACACGTCGTGACGTGACCTTGTTCCTCGAAAACAATTGCCCTCGGCTTTTTGATATCGATTTCGCCGATATCTCCATGTTGCATATCGTGCCTCAGCAAGTAGTGCGCGGCCATTTGAAGACCGGGCGTTCAGCGGTTGATGGTGGTGATATCCAGGCGGGCATGGCTAAAGTGGCACTGGCGTTTGATCACCTAATGTCTGAGTGGGGTAATGGAAAGTATCTACCAGGCTCAGCCTTTGGCACCCAACGGTTCGACTTTAGTGGGGGTTACCACAGCTCGGGCCGGCGTGTCGAGGTATTTCCCACCCCGTCGAACTCAGACGTTCGGAGTGCAACGAACAGCCTCGCTTCCTCTGCGAACAAGGCGATGGATGATTTTGACGTACAGCTCGAAACGCTGCGCCACGTGTTGCGCCTGCAAATCGCCGGTATAGACATGGCAGGCTATGCGCGCTTCGCAATGATCACCCCACACATTTCGATGTCCATGAACGGTCAGCGCGATACCGTCGATGGGGAAGGGCAGCTCCACTACACGCCCGAGAACTACGACTTCTGCGAGATGTTCGTTGTCAAGTCTGCGCTACAGCTCGGCGAGAGCGACTTCGCGATCTGGATGCCGCAGACGTACGGCGACTGGGATCGGGCAAGAGAGGCAATGGATGCCAACGGCGGTCGTCTGCCTGACGACATGCAGTAGTGCATCGCATTCGCTCCCGACATGATCTTGTGGGGTGCGCTGGTCGAGCGTCGCCGGTATGACGCTCAATGCTATGTAGGTTGAGGACTGCCGAGTCGGGTCAAGCCAGTTGCGGTGTATGGCAGTTGTCGTGGGCGGGGCGACGGGGCCTCTGGTAGTCAGGGGTGATCCGTCAAGATCAGTCCGAGCTCCGAGGTTCCGTTGCGCCGCCAGGCTGCCACCAGCACTCTCTCCCGATCTACGATCGTCGCTGAGGGGATCTTCGCCCCGGGGCATCTGGGTGAGTTGACGAAGTACCTTCCATTCGAGCTTGTCGATGATGCGCTCACCGAGACCGGGAAACTGCAGCGTCGGCTGCGAGCCCTGCCCTCGCGGGTGGGCGTGTACTTCCTGCTGGCGCTGAGGCTGTTCCCGCATCTGGGCTACGCCAATGTCTGGGCAAAGCTCGTCGCCGGCCTGGACGGAGGCCGCCGGGTGTCGCGCCCTCGGAGAAGGCGTTGCGTGACCTCCGCAGACGGCTGGGCGCGGCGCCGTTGAAGGCGCTGTTCGAGGTGGTCGCCGGGCCGCTGGCGCAACCGCGCACGCCCGGGACGTGCTACAGGATCTGGCGCACGGTCGCGTTCGACGGCTGCAGCTCGATCAAGGTGCCGGATCTGGAGCGCAACCGCGGCTGGCTGGGCCGGGCCAAGGTCCACCTAGGGTGGGCCGGCTACCCAACGCTGCGGCTGATGACGCTGGTCGAGACGGGCAGCCGTGGCCTGCTCGGTGCCGCCTTCGGCCCCAAGTCCCCGGGCGAGGCGCACTACACGCGACGGCTGCTGCACCTGCTCCGACCGGACCTGCTGGTACTCGCCGACCGCGGGTTCGACGACGGCAAGCTGCTGGCGCAGTTCGCCGACAGCGGCGCGCAGTTCCTTGTCCGCCTCACCTCCCAGCGCCGCCTGCCAACCACCCACCGGCTGGCCGACGGCTCCTACCTGGCGCGGATCCGCTCCGTCACGGTCCGGATCATCGAGGCCGACGTCACCGCGTCCTGCACCGACGGCAGCCGCATACACGACGGATACCGCCTCGTCACCACCCTGCTGGACCCCGACCTCGACCCCGCCCCCACGCTGGTACGCCTCTACCACGAACGCTGGGAGATCGAATCCGCCTACTACGCGCTGCGCCACACCCTGATGCAAGGCCGGGTCCTGCGCTCCGGCGACCCGCACGGCATCGAACAAGAACTCTGAGCACTGCTGACGCTCTACCAACTCCTGCGCACCGCCATGGTCGACGCCGTCGAATCGGCGCCCGGCATCGACCCGGACCGCGCCAGCTTCACGGTCGCCCTGGAGGCAGCCCGCGACCAGGTCGTGGCCGCCAACAACATCCCCGGTGACGGTGGCAACCTCGTCGGCCGCATCGGCCACGCCGTCCTGTCCCACCTGCTCCCCGCCCGACGCCCGCGCATCAGCTCCCGCAAGGTGAAGTCCCCCATGTCGCGCTACGCCAGAACCGACGACGGGCGACCCCTGACCAGCACGAACATCGACTCCCTCACCATCAACGTCCACACATCGCAACCGACCACCCGCCCCTTCATCTCCCGCCGCCACCCCTTTCCACCACCGCCACCCCGCCCACGCGCCCCACAATCACCAACCCTCATCGACCGCGCTGTCGGCTTCCTCAACGACGCTCCCGCACGTCGATCCCACGCTCTCCCGGTTCGACGGCACTCTCACCGTCCTGCGATCCGCACCGGAACACTCCTGGACCGCCCGAGAGATCGCGCCCGCACTCGGCATCACCAACATCAATGCCTTCGCCTCCCAACTGAACTTATGGACACGAACCCGCCGGATCAGCAGAACCCGCAGAGGCGCATACACCCTCGTGGTGCGCCCACCTCAACCACCCACAGAAAGCCGCTTGACCTGCGACGAAAAGCCTTAACTACGCGGCATTGTCGGAACGGTCGTCGTGTTCCGAAACGGAACGGGCCTTGACGGTGATCATCGCGGCTTGGCCTCTGGTCAGGCTGCGGCGTAGGAGGTTGAGGGAAAGGATGTAGGCATCGGGGGTGCTGCCCTGGTAGGTGATGAAGTCCGGTTCGACGGAGGCGAGTTCACACGCTTTGAGCCGTCCGCGTCCGTCGAGGAGGAGTCCTTGGCGGTCGAGGACGATGGGCTGGTGAAGTCCGTTCTCCCGGATGTCGTGAACGAGGGCGTTGAGGTCGTCCTCGTCGAGTACGGGGAAAAGGGCGATGGTCGGGTGGAATTCGATGGTGGCGCTCCAGGTGTTGCGGGGAAGGGGTTTTCGGCTCGCCGTTGGTGCGGGTCGGCGGGAGGAACATGGTGGTCAGCGGTGGCGGGTGTCCGAACCGGGCGCCGGGGGCGCCGGGGTCTGCCGCCGGGAGGGTGCGGGGAAGAACTGGTGGAGGTCGAGGTGGTTGTTGATTTCTTTCGCCGAGGCGCCCAGTGATTCCGAGGTGCGCCGCAGGTAGGCGCGGGCGGTGGCGTGGTCGATGACCATGCGGTGTGCCCTGTAGTGCCGGTTGGTAGTCCCCGCGGGCAGGGGCAGGGAGAGCGCGGTCTCGGCGGTCTCGGCGAAGTGCGCCGCTGAGTGGCTCGACATGGTGGCCGCTGTGGCGAGGTGGGTGAGGACCGCTGGGTCGGCGCGGGTGGTGCTGTGAGGACTTTGGGCGAAGTCGGCAGCCAGCCGCACCACGTCGCGGGTAAGGTCCTGTGCGGCGGCGGCGTGCTGGATCAGGTCGGCGTACGCCGGGGTGTTCGGGACGTGACCGGTGTCGTCCAGCAGCTGCCACTGCTCGGCGGCGTCGAGGAGCTTGGACTTCATCCCGTCGAGCACGCCGATAAGGCGCAGCGCTTCGCCGCGGGGTATCAGCTGGCGCTGGACATCAGAGTTCATCAACGTGCGGACCTTTGTTTACGGGCCGCCGAGTTCGTTCAGGGCCCGGTGCATGGGGGTAGGGCTTCAGTTTTCGTGAACTCGGCGCTTTTTCAGTGCATGCGGGCGTCGGTGTCGAAGAGCGCCAGTTCGTGGGGGTGGAGCTGGTGTTGGACGATGAAGGACCGGCCGGCGACTTTCCACAGGCCCCTGCCTCGGTTGAGGTGGGCGATGGCGTCCATCTCGACGCCGGTGAGGCCCAGGAGGGAGGCGGCGGCGTGGAGCTGGTCGGTTTCCTGGCGGTAGATGATGCGGGTGGAGCAGTCCGCGAGGAGCCCTTCGGCCAGCGCGCGGCCCTGTGATCCGGCGTCACCCGCGGTGAGGAGGTCGGACAGCCGGTGGATGACCATGAGGTTGGCGATGCCGAGGCCGCGGGAGAGTTTCCACTGGGCCTGCATGCGCTGGAGCAGGCCGGGGTGGCGCATGAGGCGCCACGCTTCGTCGTAGACGATCCAGCGTCTGCCGCCGCCGGGGTCGGTGAGGGCGGATTCCATCCAGGCGCTCGCGCAGGTCATGGCGAGGACGAGGGCGGTGTCGTCGCCGGAGCCGCCGAGCCGGGACAGGTCGATGGTGAGCATCGGCGCGGCGGGGTCGAACACCACGGTGGAGGGGGCGTCGAACATGCCGGCCAGGTCACCGTGGACCAAGCGGCGCAGGGCGTGGGCCAGGTCGCGGGCCGCGTCGCCGAGGTGCCCGGACATCATCCCGGCGGCCTCGTCCAGCCCGGTCGGGTTGTTGAGGGCGGTGGCGATGTCGCCGAGCACCGGGACCCGGTTGCCGCAGGCGGCGTGGGTGACGACGGTGTCCAGCGCGACGTCGAGCGCGGTGTGCTCCATCGGCAGCAGGTCCCGCCCGAGGACGGTCCGGGCCAGCGAACCGAGCAGCAGCAGACGCCGCTTGCGGATCTCCTCCGCCCAGTCCGCCTCCGCGACGGTAGCGGGTCGCGGGGCCGCGTCCAGCGGGTTCAGCTTGCCGGGCAGACCGGGGCCGAGGGCGACGGACGTGCCGCCCAGTGCGCTTGCGACGGGTGTCCATTCGCCTTTGGGGTCGCACGGGACGTAGACCCGGTAGCCGAACGCCACGCTGCGCAGCGCGAAGGACTTGGCCAGGGCGCTCTTGCCCTGCCCGATCACCCCCGCAAGCAGCACGTTGGGGTTGGTGAAGCCCTCGATCTTCCCGTAGAGGGCGAACGGGTCGAACACGAAGCTCGCTTCGGCGTGGACGTCGCGGCCGACGTAGATGCCTTCCGCTCCGAGTCCGCCCTCGGCGAGAAAGGAGTATGCCCCGGCGGCGACGGCGGTGGTCATCCGGTGGGCCGGCAGGCGCAGCCGGTTCCCGCGAGCAGAGCTGGGTCCGGGGCGTCCGCCCGGCGGATACAGGGGTGCGGGGTTCTCGTTCTCCGCCGACGCGGTGCCCGCCGCGTTGGCGGTGGCTTCGGTACGGGCTTTGGCGGTGGCTTCGGCGAGCCGGCGCCGGGCTGCTTTGCGGGTGGCGCGGTCGGTGCCGTGGGGGGTGAACAGCGGTGAAGCGGAGGCGCGTCGGGCGCGGCGGTGGTTCATCGGGCGCAGGTGGAGGTGTGGCCGTGGAGCGGGGTGTTGAGGTCGGCGGGGGTGATCTTGCGGCGGATCGTATGCCCTGCGGCGAGGTGTCGCTGGCAGATGGTCAGCACCGGAGGGCCTTCCGGCAGCCGCTCCGGATGGCACTCGGTGTTGTGGGGGAGGAGGTGGAAGGCATCGTGGACGGCGGTCGTTGCCTGCCACAACCGTGTGTGGGCGGTGGCCAGTTGACGGCCTGCGGCCGGGTGGGGCGGACGCGTTGTCTCCGCGAGTTGGTTGAGGAGTCGGTGCAGCGCGGTGAGATGGGCGTGCAGGACGTCCAGATGCGCGCGCCCAACTGGTTGCGACGGCACGGCTCGTTCCTGGGCGCGGGTGTGGTGGCGGATGCCGGAGGTCGCGGCCCGCAGGTAGGGATGCGCGTCGTCAGCACGCGGGGGAGAGGTCAACGGGGTTCCTTCCTGCCGGAGGGCAGGGATATCGGCGCTGGCGGACCGGTGCCGGGTCGTCAGAGGGCGGTGCGGGCCAGGGGGAGGGCGGCGAGGGTGAAGGCGTCGGGCTGCTGGAAGTTGAGCCGTCTCAGGTCG
This sequence comes from Streptomyces sp. NPDC058653, assembly GCF_042716895.1. Lineage (NCBI taxonomy): Bacteria > Bacillati > Actinomycetota > Actinomycetes > Kitasatosporales > Streptomycetaceae > Streptomyces > Streptomyces sp. NPDC058653. Next base: position 105,115 of record NZ_JBHXRM010000018.1, read on the forward strand.
ACGCCGGCGGTGACGGCGGCTGTCTCGATCTGCGCGCACGCCGCGTCGAGAAGGGCGTCGGTGTCGGCGGTGACGGTGACCAGACCGGTCAGGGCGACATCCGCGTGTCCGGCGATGAGTTGGCGTTCGCGCTGTTTGACGTCCGCGTATTCGACGGAGTCCTCTTCGCTGTCGACCTGCCCGCGGCGGGTGCGTTCGTTGGCGTCGGCGATGATCGCTGACTTCTTCCGCTGGACGTCTCGCAGCGCGGATTCGAGTCCCTGGGGCACGTAGATGAGGGACAAGGTGCGGCGGATTCCGGCGGTGAACATCAGCCCGTGGAGGAATCCGGCGCCCATTTCGGTGCGGGGCCAGTTCTCCACCCAGTACGTCGTGTGGCGGGCGCTGTCGGTGGTCAGCCGGTCGTACTCCTCCACCTGAACGACCGGGCCGGAGGCTGCCGGGTCAGCCTCCGCGCGGCCGGACTGCGACCACTGCTGCAAGGCGGACAGGGCTGTGGGGTCGTAGGCGGTGCGGATGACGGCCGCGATCTCCCGCGCGCTCAGCCACCCGGTGACCATGAGTCCGGCGTTGCGGGCGGCCTGCGCGATCGAGGAGGTGGTCTGCTCCATCACGGTGAACGCGCCGGGAAGTCCGCCGCCGGCCTGCGAGATCAGGCGCCGGGCGGCCTTGAGGCCGAGGCTGATGGCGAGGTAGGTCTCGTGCGGGGCGGCGGCCGGACCGGCGGCGCCGACGAGTTCGGCGTATACCTGCCTGGCGACCGGTGCTCCGGCCTGGCCGTGCTGGGTCCAGTGGCGGGTCAGGGTGTCGCCGGAGTCGGGGACGGTCCGCTCCAGGACCTGCACGGTGGCGACGTGCCCCGTGCGGGCGATACCGGCCAGGGTCCGTCCCCAGCCGTTGACCTGGTGATTCTGGGTGGCCGGGTCGAGCAGGACGAACGCACGAGATGAGACGCGGGCAATCGCGGTCAGGGTCTCTGCGTGCGGGTCGTGGACGGCGGCGGCGCCGTTCGCGGAGTCGCCCGGGGTGACCACCCGCAGCGAGGCGGTGGTGCCCGGCAGATGAAGGACGCCGTCCCGGCGGGGGCGTGTGACGGGGCGGGCGAGCCACAGAATCTGGCCGGTGTGGCGGCGGTACGCGTAGCGGGCGACGACCGGCGCCCAGTCAATGAGCGGGCGGCCGTGCCGGCGGATCATGACGAGTGCGGCGACCGTGGCCCACAGGGGTGTCAGGACCAGGGCGCCGAGGAGCCCGGTGGAGACCACCGTCACCAGCAGCAGCGCCAGCGCGGTCGAGGCGAGGACGAGTTGGGGCAGGGAGAGGCCGAGAAGAATCCCGCGGCGGGAGCGGTGCGGAAACTTCACCGTGACCGGAGCGACGGAGGGAACAGACACGTGGCAGGTCCTGGGGCAGGGATCGGGCCTGGGGGCGGGACGCGCTCAGCACGTCCCGCCCTCCGAAGCGGGGATGGTCAGGGGCCGGCCGGAGGCGGTACGGCGGTACCGGTGTTCCCGACGGACTGTGACCCGGGGGACGGCGGTGCACCCTGGGGCGGCGGGGTCGTAGTCGGCGCCGCGTCTGGCCAACGGGGCGTGGCGCCTGCTCCCGAACCGCTGCCCAGTCCGCCGCTGCTGTCGTCGGCAGGGCTGGTCGGCGGGGGCTGAACGGCCTTCTCCAGGCCGGACTTGAGCGCGTCACCGCCCGGCGAGAGCCCCGTCCCGCCGCTGTCCTGACCACCGTTGCTGCTGGTGGAGTTGGTGGCGATGTCGCCGGGGAATCCCCCACCACTGCTGGAGGGGTCGGGTCCCTGGGCGGCACCCGCTTCGGCTCCGGCTGCCGCGCCGCCGGTCGCGGCGGTCGTGGCCAGCGAGGCGGCCTTCCGCGCGGCCTTCTCGGCGTGCTGTTTGGCGAGCTGGGCTCCGGCTCCGCCGGCGCGGTGGATCGACTCGCTGTCGGCGCCTTCGGCCGCCCAGTGCACGAACTTGAACGTCGCGTACGGGCAGAGCAGGACCAGGATCATGATGACGATGCCGGACATGACGTCCGCAAACGCGGCCATGCCGTCCGTGGAGTCGGTGTTGCCCATCGCGGCGATACCGAGCACGAAGATCACGGTCATCAGGAGCTTGGAGACGACGAGGGTGGCGGTGGCCTCGATCCAGCCCCGGCGCCAGCGGCGTGCGGCTTCCCAGCCGCCGCCGGCCCCGGCGAATACGGCGAGGGTGACCATGACGAGAATGCCGACCTTGCGGACCATCATCACGCACCAGTACAGAAGTGCGCCGATCGCGGCTCCCAGGGCGGTGATGCTGGGGATCATCCAGCCCAGCCCGGACAGCGCTCCGAGCTGGCTCACCTTGACGATGCGCCGTACGGCGGTCTCGATCGACAGGTTCGCGGCCTTGAACAGGCCGTCGGAGAGGGCGTCGACCACCTCGATCGCGACCGTCGTGAGAGAGATGGCGCAGAACGCGAACAGCACCCCGCCGGCCGTGCCGGTGACGGCCTGGGCCAGGGCCTGGCCGTCACGTTTGATGGCCGCACGCACGAGCTGGGCGCAGAACGTGGCGACCAGGACGGTCAGGCCGATCGGCAGCAGCATCGCGTAGTTGTCGCGGAACCAGCCCGCGTTGAGATCGGGGGTGGTGGTGGCGTTGACCGCGGTCGCGGCGAGGTCGGCCGCAGCGGCGGCGAGTTCACCGGAACTCTTCGCGACCCAGTCGCCGATCGCCTTGCCTGGATCGGAAGCGAAAGTGGCCGCGTCCCCTACGGCGCACAGCGTGTCCGTCAGCGGAAGGTCACAGAAACCCACGATCGCTGTCCCTCCTTCCTACGTGTTGGCTGGGCGGGGTCACTGGGTGACGGTGGGAGCGAGGGCGGCCAGGGTGCAGTCGTGGTCGGGCCGGCATTGCACGGCGAGCGTCACCGCGCGCTCCTCCGCCCCCGCACCGCCCTTCGACCACCCGATCCGCTGGGTACCGTTGACGGTAACGACGTAGATGTACGCCTCGGTGATCGCCGACGGATCATCCGCGAGGGCCTGCTTGAACGCGGACGGGAAGTGGCCCTCGGCAACCGTGGAGGTCGCGTACTGGTCCTGATCCTCCAGGCGCGACCACAGCAGCGGATCGGGCACCTGCCCGGCAACGGACGCCCAGTCGGCGTACTCCGTCTCCTCGGTCATCCACTTCCGCATACCGGCGAGTTGCTGATCACGGCTGGTCGTGCGGGTGTCGTAGGACCAGAGCATCAGGGCTGCGGCTTTCGCGTATGCGATGGGCTCAGCGATCTGTGCAGGCGCGGGCACCGAACCCGGTCCCGTTCCCTTGCCGTCCGGCTTCGGTGTTTCCGGCGAGGCCAGGGCACTGCTTGTCGCGGTAGAAGAGCGAGGGGTGTTGTGCTGGTCGGCGCGGCCCGTGAACCACGCGACAGTCCCGGCGACGGCCAGCAGCACGGTGATGACGAGCGCCGCGACGAGGATGCGCCGGTTGGCCGACCAGCTCACGCCGTATCGGTCGAGTGCGGGGAAGCGATTCAGTTTCACTGGACCTGCTCCCCCAGCGCGGAGAAGAACTCCACGACCCCGTTGGCCGCGCCGAGCCCCAGCGCGGCGCCGGCCGCGACGACCGCGCCCTTCTTGCCGTTGGCCTCGGCCTGATGGCCGCCGGAATGATGGCCCCAAGCCCACACACCGAGCGAGACGGCGAGCGCGCCGACGACGGCGACGATCCCGAACAGGTTGATCGAGTTGACGACGTTCTTCAATACCGCCAGGCCCGGCAGACCACCGTCCGACGGGGTGATGCCCGGGTCGTACGCCAGATGCCGCAGACGATCAGCGAGGAACAGGGGAATGGCGAACTCCTTGCATACGCGGGCCAAATGAGACCGGTGGAGGGGAAAAGGCGAGGGCGGTCGCCGGGGGGGGGAAAAAGGGGCCCCGCTAGAGCAGTGCCCGGATGGAGTACGGCGTCAGAGGACGCGGCGGACGGCGAGGATCGTCCAGTTCTTCAGCGGTGTGATCCGTACCGGCTTGCCGGTCCTGGGCGCTTCGATGACGAGTCCCTCGCCCATGTACAGGCCGACGTGCTCGGGCCGCGAAGCGGTGCCGCGGCTGAAGATCAGGTCACCGGGCTCCAGGGCCTTCGCCGGGACGGCTTTGCCTTCGTTGACCTGGGTGTAAGTGGTGCGGGTGAGGGTGACGCCGGCGTGCTTGTACGCCTGCTGCATCAGGGAGCTGCAGTCGCAGCGGCCCATCGGATCGGGTCCGTGCGCATAGGTGCAGGTGCCGCCCCACTGGTAGAGCGTCCCGAGCCGGCCCATCGCCCACCGGATCGCCTCGCGGGCCTCGGCCCGGGCGTCCCGGGGGATCGTGTATCCCTTCGGCACGCTGCCCTCGGGGATCCGCCCGTACCCGGAGCCGTCCTCGCCCGGCTCACACCTAGAGACGTCCGTCTCCCCGGTCCCGTTCTTGTCGGTGTTGGGGAAGGTGTCGGCGATGGCCTTCTGCAGGGCGGTCGCGAGATCCTCCCACTGCGCGTACGCGTCCGGGTGTCCGGACTGCTGCACGGCCTGGGCGGCCTGGGTGACGGTCAGCTGCTCCCAACCCTTCACCTTGAGCAGGCGTTGGTAGAACTTCTCGCTGGCGTGGACCGGGTCACGGATCTGCTGTGCGGTGCCCCAGCCCTTGGACGGGCGTTGCTGGAACAGGCCGAGCGAATCGCGGTCGCCGGAGGCGAGGTTGCGCAGGCGGGATTCCTGTATCGCGGTGGCGAGCGCGACGATCTGCCCGTGCTTCGGCACCTTGAGGCCGATGCCGGTGGCGACGATCTTCTGGGCGTTGGGGACCTGCTCGGCGGGCAGGTCCAGGCCCGGGATTTGCACGGTGTCGCTGTTCGCGCCGTCGAGGAGCTCGGTGATCTTGCCGGTGTCGATGGTGTCGGCGCATCCGGTGAACTGGCCGCCCTCTTGCGCGGCTTCGCCGGCGGAGGCCGCCATCAGGGCGGCGCCGGTTAGGAGGAGAGGGGAAAGGCAGAGGACGCCGATACCGGCGGCTACTCCCTTCAACCCGGCCCGTTCTGCGAGGCGTTCGGCAGGAGGGTGGTCGGGGGCGGGCAGCGAGACGTCACGAGACCGTCCTTGAGTGGTGTGCGTTGGCGGGGGGATTGGGTGGCCGGGCGCACGGGGGCGTCGGGCGAGAAGGGCCATCGGCAGGGTTCCTGTGCCGGGCGGTTCAAAAACTGTAGGCCCGGATCGCCGGTCGACCAAAAAGTCGACGTGAGGGGCCGGAATCCGGCCCCTCAGTGACGCACTTTTTGGTCGACCGGCGTTTCGCCTCTACAGTTTTTGGATTCCCCTCGCCCTTCCTGTCTGCCGCCGCGAGCTATCGCGTTCCCCTTTCGGCCTGCCGGTCTGCCCTTGTGCGACGGGAATCCTCACCCCACCTTCCCACCCGAATCGAGGTTCCTCTTTGCCTTTTTCCCTGCACCAGGGGGACGCGCTGAGCGTCCTCGCCACCTTGCCGGAGGACTGCGTCGACTCCGTGATCACCGACCCGCCGTACAACTCCGGTGGCCGGACGGCGAAGGAGCGCACGACGCGTTCCGCGAAGCAGAAGTACACCTCCGCCGACGCCCAACACACCCTGCCGGACTTCACCGGCGAGAACATGGACCAACGCTCTTACGGGTTCTGGCTGACGCAGATCATGACCGAGGCCCACCGGCTGACGAAGAGTGGCGGGACGGCGCTTCTGTTCACCGACTGGCGCCAGCTCCCCGTCACCACCGATGCGATCCAGGCGGCCGGCTGGCTGTGGCGCGGGGTGCTGGTCTGGCACAAGCCCCAGGCCAGACCGCAAAAGGGCCGCTTCACCCAGAACTGCGAGTTCATCGTCTGGGCCTCGAAGGGGCCGATCGACGCCGCCCGCAACCCGGTCTACCTCCCCGGCCTCTACAGCGCCTCGCAGCCCTCCGGCGCGAAACGGCAGCACATCACGCAGAAGCCCGTAGAGGTCATGCGCGAGCTGGTGAAGATCTGCCCCGAGAAGGGCACGGTGCTCGACTTCTGCGCCGGCTCCGGCTCCACCGGTGTCGCCTCCCTGCTCGAAGGCCGCGACTTCATCGGCGTGGAGAAGACCGAGACCTACGCGTCCGTCGCCGCAGACCGGCTCACCGACACCGTCCGCCAGACCCTCGGTCAGGACGACGTCGTCCTCGCTGTCTGACACCCATCGGCATTCCGCCGGACTTCGATCCGCGCATGTCGCTTTTGGTTCCTCATTTCCACGCCCCATAGGAGATCACTCTATTCATGTCTGAATCTGTAGATCCTGCGGCCGGCGGTGAGTTGGACCCTGTCCGTGTTCCGGACACTGAATTGGAGGGAGTTGAGGCAAGTGTCCGGCGGCTTATGGAGCGCTCGGCGCAGCAGGCCCGACAACTCGACCACCTCGACTCCGCTCCTGATGGTGGTGCGTCGCCGTTCGCGGCGTTCGGTCTGCCGGGATTCAACGGGCAGGGTCCGGCTCCCGCGCCGGAGCCGCGTCCGATTCTGGAGCTGGAGGGCGAGGAGTACGAGGACGAACTCGACGGTCTCGGCGACTGGGTGGACGACTTCCTGCTCCCCGTCTACGGGGCTGAGGTCACGACGGCGGCGCCGTGGTGCGCGCGGTGGCAGGAGCACGACGGTGTCGTTGCCTGGCTTCACGCCCTGTGGCTGGCGTACCAGCAGCACAAGGACCCGGAGGCGGGTCTGGCCGGCATGTTCGTGTGGCACCGCGACTTCCTCATCCACGCCATGGCCGCTGTGCGGGCGCCGGGTGGCCCGTTGTCGGCGTGCATGACCTCCCCGGACCGGCCCACGCACCGTCTGCTGCCTGGCCCGCCACCCTCGGCCCGCACAGAGAAGACGACCGCGACCGATCCGGCGCCGGGCACGCCAGACGAGCACGATGAGCCGGTGTCGTGAGGGCGGGTCAGCAGCCGGCGTTCGGGCTGAGCTTCGACCCGCGCGCCCTGACCGACCTGTTGCAGGCACCGGTCGACATCCGTGATCTGGCGCTCGCCCAGCTCCAGGACGTTGTCAACGCGGACCTGTTCGGCCGCAAGCTGACCGGCGACCTGTCCGGGTACCGCAAACTGGCTGTCGACTACCGCAACCAGTGGCGCCTCGTCTACGCGCTGCGCCCCGCACCACCGGCGGCGGCGCACCGCATGGAAATTCACGTCGTGGCGGTGAGGCCGCGTGCCGGTAACGACGTCTACGACGAGGTCGGACGCCGTCTGGGGATGGCCCGCCGACCGTTGAGCGCCCGCACGCACGCGGTCCGCTCCCGCTCTTCGCAGCTGTTGGCCCGCCGACCGGTCCCCGAGCCGGGCCCGCCGCCCCATGTGGCATCGCGGCTGTCGCAGCCCGCCTCGTACCACCCCACCCGTTGACGACCAGGAGTTTGCCCGTCCATGCCCTCTGATTCCGAACCGACACGGCGTGTGGTTTCTCCGCTCGAACACCGCATTGAGGCTGTCACCGGCCATGACATCGACACCCTGTGGAGTCTTCGCGATCGCGGTGTCCTCGACGAGCCTTAGTCCGTTCTGGTCGACCGGCACCGCGAGCTGGCCGGGGCGGAGACCAGGTTGATCTTCTGCCGCACCCTCCTCCACCGCCTGGCCGGCGGCGAGTTCCCCGTCGACACCGCGCTGTTCGAGAGCATCGACCGCACGGTGGACCAGCTGGAGGAGGCCGACGATACCCGCGACGCCGCAGCCCGGCGCGTGATGACCGCCCTGGAACCGATCGAGACCGCCGCCGATGCGTCGGCCGGCGGGGTCACGGCGGCCCACCATGCGGCGCTGCTCGCCCTCGCCGGCGCCACGCTCCGCCTGCATGTGCTGATCGGCCAGGTGTCGGTGACCACCGCCTCCGGCACCCGGATCCCCCTGGGCGAACTGCAGCACCTCGAAGAAGCAGGACACGTCTCATACGACACTCGGCATGCCGCTCACGCCGGCCAGCCGGTCGCGCTAACCGGCGCCGGCCGCACGGCGCTGGCAGCCGCCCGCCGTCCGGCCACGACCCAGGCGCCTGACAGCAGCGGGCCGGCCCGCAGCCGGGACATCCACATCGGCGCCACGGCGCTGACCTGCGCCCCGATTCCTCCTGTCGAAAGGCTCTATGACCATCTCCGCCGATTTTCCCGAACCTGAAGAACGGTGGTGGGCCCGCCCCTCATTCGACCTCCGGCTCGACGGCTACGACGCACACGAGCAGAGAGCCGAGGCGTTCTTCCACCACATCGGCCTGTATCAGCAGGACTTCGTCCCGCTCGCCGAGCACCACACCCCCGATGACGTGCACAGCTTCTTCGTGCTGCACGACGCCTCAGCCACCTGGGGCCACCCCGGTGCTACGCAATACATCGGCCTCCACCTGCAACGGGAGGTGGAGAAGCGGACGTTCGACTTTGAGCAGGCGACGCTGCCGCTTCCCGCGATGGTCCAGTCCTGGCTCATCCACCGCGGCTGCCCGCCGGAGACCATCGGCCTCAACCCCCAACTGGGCCCACCTGCGGCCGACGACGCGACACGCGCTCTGGAAGCGCGGCTCATGGGCGACGGGGACCACTACGCCTGCGGGTACTCCTACACCCGCGACGACCCGGGCGACCCGGTCACCGTGGTCGCCCTGCGCGCTCTGAACAACCCGACTGGGTCCGAGTACCGGGTCCTGGTCGAGGAGGTCGACACCCAGGCGTGGACCCACACCCTGCGCGAGGGCGGGTTCGACACGGTCGAAGAGGCCCTCGGATGGTGCCGCGACCGGCTCGGCGGCACGGCCGGCCCCCTGCCGCCCGTCACCCCCGCTGCGGCACGAGCCCGCCCGGCGACGGCGCCGAAAGGGCCTGTCAAGCGCCCGCCCGGCCGCTCCCGCTGAACCCGAAAAGGGGGCCGGCGCGGCGCAATATAGCCGACGATCGCCGGTTGGTCAAACCGGCCATTCTCCGGACTCTTATACGGCCGCCGGAACACCAGTCCCGGCCACTTACGACTCCCTTTCCCTTTTCCTGCACGGAGGTTTATTTCCGCATGCGTTCAACCCGAATCGCGATATCCGCCGCACTTCTCGGAGTGCTCGCTCTGCCGGTCGCGTCCGCGACGGCGGCAACAGCCGCCCCGGCGTCCGCCCCGAGCACTGCCCTGGCGTCCGTGTCCAGCACTGCGCTGGCCGAGCGGCCGTGTGAGCGGCCCGGTCCGTGGGTCATCGGCATGAAGGCCGTGACCATCCGGTCCAAGGCGACCACCAAGTCCACCGCCGTCGGCGTGCTGTACAAGGGCCACAAGTTCACCGTCCACAAGAGCAGCGGGAACTGGCACTACATCACCGACCGGACGACCGGAGTCAAGGGCTGGGTGTCCGGCACCTACCTCTACCGCGACGTCCGCATCTGCCTCGACTGACAGAACCTCTCGGCGGTAACTCGCGGCTGAAGCAGCGGAGTTAACCGCGCTTCCCTCAATTCCCTTCTCGTAAAGCAACCGGGGCGCTGTGCCTTCCGCAGAGGAGTTCTCCTTGTCCGACGACGACATATCCGACGACGCAGAGGATGTCGTGGGCGTGCTCACCGCGCAGATAGAAAAGCGCTTCGCCATGGGAATCGGCCAGCTGAAAAGCGAGGTCTCCCTGGCACCGGCGGCCGATCCCGAAGCCACCGACCTCGTCAAATGGCACAGTCTCCTCGTCGCGTCCCAGACGGCGCTCGACCAGGCGGAAGACGCTCTCCTCGCCACGCTGGAGACCCAGCCCAGTGAGGTCGACGACCCGACGATGGACCTGGCCCACCGCGTCAACACCTCCGTCACCGCACGGGACGGGCGCGCCCTGGTCGTGCGGTGGCTGCTCGACCCGGACGCACCGGGGAAGAAGGACCCCGCCGCCGGGCAGCGCGCCCGTGCCCGCCGTGGCCCGGCCGTTCCCACCAGCGCTCCGGCACCCGGCCCGGCGCAGGTACCCGCGCCACCGGCGGGACGGGGGATGACACGGTGAACCAAAGACCCAGCAGCGCTGACAACGGCCTCGCCGAGATCTTCGGCGCCCCGGTCGCCGACCTGTACGAGACGGCTGCCGTCTCCCCGGGTGCCGCAGCGCTGACGCGGGCGCTGGACCTGAGGTCGTTCCTCGCCCTGGCCGAGGAACAGGTCGCCCGGGTGCGCGACCGCGTACACGAGACCATGGCACCGGGCCGCGACATGAATGAACTGTCCGCGGACGAGCTGCGGTTCGACGCACAGTGGCTGGCCGCCGCGCTCGACGCCCGCGACGGCTACCTCACCGCGCTCGGGCAGCTGCTGCGCACCATGCCTCCGCAGACCGCTCCAGTCCCCTCGCGGCCGGTGCAGTTCGCCCAGCCGCAGATCACCACCACCCTGCCCCCTACGGCTGCCCCGGCACCACCGCGTGCCGGGGCGGCCCCGGAGCACCGACCGTGAAAGCCCCCGAGTGCCCGACTTCACCTCGACCGAGATAGCCGGGCGGATCGAGGACCTGTACGGCGCCCCGCTCACCGACCTGATCGCCCATGCGCAGGACCGTCCGCCCGGGATGCTCGCCGCCCTGCTCGGCATGCATCACGAACTCGCCCTGGCCGAGCGGAGCATCAGTTTCCACCGCGACCGCCTCGTCCGGCTCGTCCACCCCGAACGGCCGATCGGCGGGCACGAGATGTCACACGTTCTCGACTGTGCCCGCCGGCTCGCGGAAGCGGTCGCCGTCCGCGACGCCCAGCGCAGGACGACGGCCGACGTGCTGCGGAGCCTGCACCGCGTGCCCGCCCCGCAGGACCAGGACCCCGCCCGAACGCCCGTCCCCGTGAACCCTGTTCGCGCTCCGGCCACTCCCGCTTCCCACACGCGCTGACACCACCCCCAGGAGTTCTCCCTTGGCCACCCACGATCTCCCCCATGACACCACCGACACCGACATCGCCCGGGTCACCGAAGTCCTCGGCATGATCACTCCGCGATGGAACGTGCGGATCCTGCTGGCCCTCTCCGGTCGGCCGCAGCGCTACAGCGAGATCGCGGACAACATGAGCTGGCTGCCGAACAGCCAGCTCCACCTCAAGCTGCGGGCTTTGTGTGACGCCGGCCTCGTGGAGCGCACTGCGCACAATTCGCGTCACGTCACCTACGGCCACACCGACCGCGCAAAGGCACTGCTCCCGGTCCTGCCGCTGATCGTCACCTGGGCCGAAGAGCATCTGGAGCAACCGGACCGGCCGCTGTCGGCGATCGAGCAGATCGAGGACAGCCTCACCCTCCTCACCCGGCGCCACGCCGCCGCGATCCTGTGGGCGCTGAAAATCCGGCAGGAGGCCAGCGGCCGTGCCCTGGCCAGGATCGTGCTGCCCGGCAGCGGCTTGAGCGGTGTGTATCCGCCGTTGCGGCAGCTCGTCGCCGATGGTCTGGTCTGCACCGACGGCCCGGGACATTCCTACCGCCTGTCCCGCGCGGGCAACGCGCTGGGAACCGTCTTCGGGACCCTCTCGGCGTGGGCTGCGGGACAGCCCTTCTCCCAGGCTGCGGCACACCCGGTCTGGGGGCACCAGGATGCCACGCCTGCCCCAACGGGTTGGGTCAGCAACCCCGCCCGGATACCCGCACCGGCACCGGTCAAGGCCGGCCACAGCACCCCTTCGACGTGGGCGCGCGGCGAGCTGTTCTCCCACGCTGCCCCAGTCGGCCCCAGGCCGGCTCTGGCGGCGGGAGGTCCGCGCCGATGAACACCCCGCCGCTCACCGACATACGCCGAGCCGTCACGGCGCTGTCCGAACCCGCGCTCATCCGTCTGATCACCGAGATCGACGACAACGGGCCCATCCCGCCCCGGAGCATGGGCCGCATCTTCCCGGACTTCACTCCCCAGCAGATCCGGCATGCCACCGAACAGGCCCACGCCCTCGGCCTGATCCACACCCGTCTGGGTGGCGGGCTCGGACTGACCGAGTCCGGCGTCCTGCTGGCGGAGGTCTACGACGTCACCGCCCGCTGGGCCCGACGGCACGCCTACCCGGCCCCGACGGGGGACTTCGCCGGCCGTATCCGCCACACCTTCGCCCTGCTGACCGAACCGCGGGTCCACGCTGCCCTCACCGCCGAGCCTTTCCCGCGCCGTACGGGCGCCGGCACACCGGAGTCGGAGGCTGTCGAGCCTGGACTGGCGGGGCCGTGGCGGCTGCTGATGCAGTGGATGCGGGCCAACCCGGCGGCGACCGGGTTCGCGGCGGGCGAGCTTGCCGCGTGAGACCCCCCGCCAGGGCGCGGCACGAGCGCCGTCCGGTACCTGGTCTTGTGTGGGGTGTCTATCTGCCCCGGGCCGCGGATGCGGGCGCGTTCAGCCTGGCCACGTACGGGATCCCGATGCTGGTGCTGGCCACCACGGGCTCGGCCGTCTGGACCGGGCTGGCGTTCGCGATGGAGTGGATCCCGCGCCTGGCGGTCGTCACGTTCGCCGGGACGCTCGTCGACCGCCACGGCCCCGCACGTGTCTTTCGACTCGCCTGCATACTCCGTGCCCTGGTCGTGCTCGCCGTTGCGGTCGTTCTTCCTGTGCAGAGCGGCGGCACGGAGGTGACGGCCATGGTGCTCGCCGCTGCGAGTGGGGGGTTGAACCAATTCTCCTACGTTGCCGCCGAGACCACAGGCGCGGACGTCAGCCGCCGGGCCGGGAGCAGGGCGCACCGTGTGCAGTCGGTATTGCTCGGGGTGGACCAGACCGCGCTTCTGGCCGGTCCCGCACTCGCCGGACTCCTGGTCCAGTGGACCGGTTCCACCGGACTGCTCACCATGTGCGCCACCTTCTCCCTGCTCGCAGCGGTGTTGACGCCGCGACAGCTCGCGCCACGCAAAACGAGCAGCCCCGCAGATGCGGTGCCCGCGCCGGGTCTTCGGACCGGGTGGACCGTACTGCGGAGGCGTCCCGCGCTGGCGTGGCTGGTGGGTGGGTTGGCCGTGTCGAACCTGTCGGTCGGCGTGCTCCAAGCGGCGACCCCGGTGATCGTCGTGCGGCAACTGGGGTATTCCACCGGTTCGGTCGGGCTCATCTGGTCTGCCGCCGCCGTCGCGTCCCTGCTCGTCGTCGCCGCCTGCCGTGCGGCGATCAGCCGGTGGGGCCTGTGGCCGGTAGGGGCCGTGTCCGCGACAGTCGCCGCCGGCGCCTGCCTCGCCGTCGCCCAGGCCACCACGTACAGCGCGTATCTCGTCCTGGTGGCAGTACTCATGGCCGGTGAGGGCGGCCTGACGATGGTGCTGCGCACCCTGCGCTCCCACCTCATCCCCGCCCAGGTGTTCGGCGCGACGCTCGCCCTGACCATTCTGCTGCTCCTGGCCCCGTTCCCCCTCGCCGGCCTCCTCGTCGCCGCCGTACCCCCTGACCGGCTCGGCCACGCACTCGGGGTCTGCGCCGTCGTCCAGGCCCTGGCGCTCACGGTCACCTTCGCCCGCGTGCGGACCCTGCCCGGCTTGCGCCCCACGCGCCTCTGACCCGCCTCACGCACTGGAGAACTGCCCCATGCCCGTGAGGACACAGCAGGACCTGCCCGGTCTCGGCCCACTCGCATACGGACGTAAACCATCCACGCTCGCGGAGCAGTTCGCCGACTTCGACCGCGAACACCCGGGGGTGTATGCGGCGCTGGAGCGGCTTGTGTCCCAGCGGCTCGCCTCCGGCGCGCGCTGGGTCGGGATGAAGGCGCTGTTCGAGACCCTTCGCTGGCGCCATCCGTACGGGATGAAGGGGCTCAACAACAACTACACCGCCTTCTACGCAGGGCAGCTCCTCGCCGCCCACCCCGAGTGGACCCCGGTGATCGAGCTGCGCCGCAGGTGAACCCCGTAGCCCCGCATTCCGAACCGCCTGTCAGCGTTGTCCGTCTCCTTCTTCCCTTGTCTCCTTGGAGCTGTTCCTTGCCCTCTCGTTCCACTGTTCTCGTCGTCGCCCCTGCGGACGAGGCTCTGCGCGGGTACTGCCTCGATTCTGTGGCCGCCGCCTACGACATCGTGCTGATCACCCACAGCGCTCCGACGTGGGAGCGCCGCTGTATCCGTGATGTTGAGATCGCCGACCCTGCCGACGAGACGGCGCTGCTGGCGGCCGGGCGGGCCCTGGCCGCCCGGCACACGCTGCAGGGTGTGGTGACGTGGTCGGAGTGGGACCTGGTGAACGTGGCCCGGCTCGCCGAGCACCTGGGCCTGCGCACGAACACTCCGCAGGTGATGCTCGACTGCCGGAACAAGGCCGCGCAACGAACCTTGTTCGCCCGTCACCGGGTGCCGTCGGCGAAGGCGATGACCGCGCACACCCTGCTGGAGGCAGCGCTGGCGGCGGAGACGATCGGCTATCCGGTGGTGCTGAAACCCGCTGCGTACGCGGCGAGTATCGGCGTCAGCCGCGCCGCCGGGGCCGAAGACCTCCCCGGCGCGTTCGACTTCGCCCGGGAGGGCGCCGACCGCAGTCGCGAATCGCACGCGGTGCTGGTCGAGGAGTACCTGCACGGCCCGGAGATATCGGTCGAGTGCGTCACCCACCGCGGTACGACCCGCGCGGTTGCTGTCACCCGCAAAACCCTCGGTCCCGCACCGTACTTCGAGGAGATCGCCCACTCGGTCGACGCCAACGACACGCTGCTCGTACAGGTCGGGCCGGTCGCCGCCGCGGCGGTGCGGGCGCTGGGCCTGACCGACGGCATCCAGCACGTCGAGATGCGCCTCACCGATGCGGGGCCGCGTCTTATCGAGGTCAACGCGCGGATCGCCGGCGACCTCATCGGCCAGCTTGTCCACCTCGCCACCGGCGTCGACCTGGCCCGTGCCGCCGCCGACATCGCCTGCGGCACTACCCCCGACCTCACCCGCACCCCCCGTACGGCGGCCGGTATCCGCCTGCTCTACCCAAACGGGTCCGGCACACTCACCGCCCGCCAGTTCACGGACGGGTTCGCGGCCCATACGCCGTGGCTGCGGCAGGTGCACTGGCTGCGCGAGGTGGGCGACACCGTCACCCTGCCGCCGCACGGGTCTATGTACTCCGCCCGTGTCGGATTCTTCACCGTCACCGGCACCAGCACCCGACAGGTCGAGCAGCGCACCCGCCTCGCACTCGATCAGCTCACCCTCACCACCACCCCGCTCACACAACGCTCGACACCCCGGCGCCCGCACCTTCCGGAAGCAGGAACCCGTGCCTGATCTTGATTCCTTCGGGCCGGACGACCCGGTCCTCGTTTCACCGCGCCATCTCGCCAGCCTAGGGCTCGAACAGCCGCCGCTCGCTGCGGCGATGGTCTGCTCGAGCCTGAAGAACGCGGGCTGGACCACCTACGCACCGCACGACCGGCGACCGATGCTCTGTGCGAGCCCCTGCCAGCTGGTCCGCGCCGCCCACACGCCCAACTCGACGGACGGAGGCTGGCAGAGGCCTTCTACGAGGATGCACTGGCCGCGCCCTGGTGGACCGCATCCTGGAGCGCCGAGACACCGGCCGAGCTGCTCACCGACTTCCACCACACCCTCGCCAAGGTAATGCCACCGGATCCCTCAACTCCCTGACCAGTGCCACCGCCGTCTATCTGCCGCTGCTCAACGCCCGCTGGAGCCACACCGTCGACGAACGCGGCAAGCGGACGTTCACCTCTCCCGACCGTCTCGCCGCGGTGACCGGCCACCGTCGGCCTCACAACGGGGCACTCGCCTGGAGCCTGAGCGTTTTTCCCGACACGACCGGTATCTGCCGGTGGAGCGCCCAGTTCAGCAAGCACGTGCCCCATGCCCTGGTCGTCGCTTTCACAAACTCCCTGGCCGACACGACGCCGGTATACCGCAGGGCCGGCACGCTGCCCAAGGACCTTCGCTCGTACCTGGTGACCGAGCCCGTACCCGCGTCGGGCCGGTCCGAAGCCGTGGTGACGGCTTCCGTAAGTCCGCCCGCCGGCCCTGGCCAGAGCGCCGACCGCCGCCTCTGACCACCGCGCCAACCCTGGACATCTATGCGCCAACCTGAAACGCCACAACCCTCCGAGACCGAACTCGACGGGGATGTGTTCGTCTCCCCGCGTCATCTCGCCGCCGCCACCGCGACCGGCGACCCCGGTCTCGCATCCCTGCTGGCGCTCGGCTGGGAGCTGCGGTACGACGACCTCGCTAACGTGTACGTCATCGCACCTGACCGGAAAGTCCGCCTTGGCTACCTGCCCGAGGGAGAAGACGACGGACTGTGGCGCATCAACGCCTACAACGACCTCTTCGCGCCGCCGGTATGGGGAGTGTGCTTCAGCGACTCCAGTCCGACCGAGTTCGTCACGGCCTTCACCACCACCCTCGCTAAGGCGTACGAGCAGGGGTCGGGCGCCTACCTCGCGCCGCCCGACCTCGGCCACGCGGGCCGTGACCCGTTCCTCGCGGTCGTACCGCTCATCGACCGCGGCTGGCAGTTCGAGTACCCCCGCTGGAACGTCTTCGCCATCCGCTCGCCCGACAAGCTGGCCTGCCTGGAATTCACCACCGGCAATCTCGACCCCGAAGCGGAGCTGACGACCCGCGACGCCCGCTGGCACCTGTGTGCAGGGGAGTCCGTCGACCGCCCCGCCTGGTACGCCACCGCCAGCACTGACACACCCATGCCCCTGCTCACCGCGGTCACCGAGTGCGTCTCGGACCCGGCGCCGCTGCCCCGCTGGCGGGAGGCGACCTTCAGCCACGTCCGTGGCCTGGCCCGTCTCACCCCGATCGTCCCGCCTCGCCCTCCGGCTCCGACGCCGCTCGATGTCCGGCGCGCCGCTTCCCGCCGCCCGGCCGCCCTGCCCGTGTCGAGCATTCCGCGCTGGAGTACCACCAGCCGCCCGGTCCTGCCCGACGCACGCCGCTGAACCCGTACGCCGAACCCTTGAGGGAGAGAGCCTCTTGCCCCTGCATACACAGCAGTTCTTCGACGATGTCCTTCAACTTCTCTTCGACGGAACGGTCGTGGGGGATGCCTTTTACGCACCTTCGACACTGGCTCACCGCTGAGGCTCAGGATCGACTTCGCCTCCACCATCACGCACGGCGAGTACGGCGGACTGCGCCTGGCGGTGGTCCACGCCGAGCAGGGTGCGATCGGCACGACGATCCTGTCCTTCGCCGATCACCACACGTTCGCCCGCCGCGACGCCCGGCTTGACATCGCACCCGGTGGAAGCGGGTACAGCACCTTCCGGGACTGGCATACCCAGCGCAGCGACCCTCCGTGGAAGGGCGCGGACGGCGCCGAGCTGAGGCAGGTGATCGAGCAGTACGCCGAGGTTTGGTTCCCCGGCAGCACCGGGCGACCACCGGTTCCTGGCCGGGTCGTGGGACCCGCCGCCCACACGCTCCCCGTCCCGCCCCGCGCCGGTGGCCGGACCCACTGAGCGCAATTCGTCATCTCCGTGACGCCGTGGGCTGTGGCCCTCGTGTCCGTTCCGCAGGAGCCCTTTCGTGTCGCCCGACCTTTTGAAGAATCTCGATCCCGCCCAGACGGTGCAGGTTCTTCCCCGCCACCTGGCCGGCCCCGGACTCACGGATCCCCGTACGGTCTGGCCCTTCCCCTTCGACGAGGACTGGACACTGCACCAGTCCGAGAACGGGGTGGCCTTCGCCGTCAGCCCCTGCCTACGGCTTTGGACTCATCTCCACCCCGAACCAGGCACGTCTGGCCCGGGGACGTGGACCATCGCCGCGAGCCGCGTCGCGTTCGGCCCGAGAACCTGGCAGATCACCTTCGACGCCACCAACCCCGTCGAGCTGCTGCACGGCGTCCACGCCGAGCTGCTCGACCTCTACCTCGAAGACCTGCACAGCGACCGGGACCATCTGTACGCGCCCGGGGACACGACACCGGCGGCCTATGAGGCGTATGCGCCGCTGTTCGCCCAGGGCTGGGGCCACAGCGTCAGGACTGACGGCACGCAGACCTTCACCTGCTGGGACGGACTCGCCGGAATACGGCACCGCTACGCGAGCACCGGTTCCGACGTGCCCGAGTGGCGTGCCTGGGGCGGATATCTCAGCGAGCCGCTCTGGCAGACACGCTTCTCCATCGGCACACCCACCGCGCTCGTCGCCGCTTTTACCGCCTCGCTGATCTCCACCGAGCCCGTCGACCGCACGGTGACGGACATCCCGTCACAGTTCCGCCGCCAGCTCTACCTCACGACACCGGTGCCCAAGCCGGCCCCGAGCACACCGCCCGCCGGCCCACCGCCCTCACCGGGCGTGGGCCGGATCCGCTGACCCTCGCCACCCACCCAAAGCCTCTTCAGGAGTTCGTACTTGCTCACCCGCCCCCTCGCACCATCTCTCGCGGCAGCCGCCGTCGCCGCCGTGACCGGCACTCTGCTCTGGGCCCCGGTCGCATCCGCCCAGACCCCCGAACCCACTCCGTCCACATCCGCGCCCACCAGGGACACACCGACCGAGGCAGAGACCGGTGGTGTCCGGATCCTCAAGAAGGACCCCGGCGGCGATGTCATGTCAGGGGCCGCGTTCGCCCTCCTCGACACCACGGGAAACGAGGCAGGGCGGGGCACGACCAACGCGGTCGGTGGGCTCGCCTTCGACGACCTGGCCCCCGGTGTCTACCGGCTGAAGGAAACGTCCTCCGGCAGCCCGCTGCACGGCACCGTGCCCGACCGGGACGTCGTCATCACCCCCGGCATCACCACCCCGGTGACGGTCATCGACCCGTTCAAGCCCGCGACCGTCGTCCTGAAGACCAAGGACGACAAGACCGGCCGGCTCCTGGCCGGCTCCACGGTCAACATCGGCACCGGCACCACCACCCTCCTCACCCTCACCACCAAGGCCAACGGCACCGCCACCGCACCCCTCCCCGTCAACGCCCGTACCGGTCAGGACTTCTGGGTCCGGCAGACCAAAGCACCGGCCGGCTACGACCTCTACAAACCCTCACGGAGCTTCACCGCGAAACCCGGTGACCCGGTCACTGTGACCGTCACCAACGCCAAGACCAGCACCGGTTCCGGCACATCACCGGCCCCCGACCCCTCCGACACACCCGCCCCCGGCGAACCCGACGACAACGAGAACACGCCCACCCCGCCCGGCTCGCACCCCGACGGCGACACCACCGCCCCGGTCACGGGCAACCCCGAGCCCAGCAGCACGCTTCCCTCGCCCGGGGCTGAAGGCGCACTCGCCCACACTGGCGCGAACGCCACCCCGTGGCTTGTCGGTGGAGGCGGACTGCTGCTCGCCACCGGCGTAGCCGCAGTTGCCGTCGCATGTCGTCGTCGTACGGACAACGCCGGCGAAGAAACCAGCCCCACGGAGGGCTGACCGACCCATCTCAACTACGCACCTGCCCCCGGAGTCCACGCGACTCCGGGGGCTTCCGCATGCTCGTTGATCGGCACGGATGGGCAGTTCCTCGACGGGCGGTCCTAGCTGCTGCCCAGTCCCAGTGCGGGTACGAGAATCGCTGCGGCGTCGCACAGCTCGCAGGCGCGAGCGCCGGGCCGTTCGAGAGCGTCGAGGGCTTCCAGAGTAGTGAGCTCGCTCGCGAGCGGGGGAGCGTTCCGGCACGCCATGTCATGAACAGTGCTCTGCCCTGGACGTTCACCCGGCCCCACCGTCCACCCCGAAGCACCGGCCGGGGGCTTCGCGGGGAGCTTGTAAGTCACGACGGTGGACAGGTCCACGCCGCTGATCGGCCGGAGCTGGTCGGCGGTGACCCACACCGAATACTCGGCGGCCTCGACGCCCGCCTGGGTCGTCACCCAGGCCGGCACACCGATGAGATAGCGTCATCGTGAACGTTCCGCAGCCTCCTGCCTCTCGTACAGCCGGACCCGGACCTTCTCGTATCGGGCAGCACGAGCATGATCTCGGCATGGCGCCCGGCACGATGATCCGCAGCCCCGCCGCTCACCTACAGCCTTCCGGACTCCAGCTCCCGGGCCCGGCCGCGCAGAGCGACCCGGTCGGCAGGACCGGATGCCGGCGTCGACCCGTACGGATGCCACCAGATCTGCGCGGCAGCCTGATCAGCCGCCGCCGCAGCACCGTCGTACCTCCGCGACGTTTGGGTTCCGCGAGCGCCAGGTAGGCGCGGTCCCAGGCCCGCTGCGCGGCAACTAGATCATCAGGAATATGAGCACCGTCCATACCTGCATTGCATTAGATCACCTGTTCGAATAGTCTCGCTGCGTGGTTTGCCTGACGAGCGGCTAGGTAGCGGATTCGGCCTTCTCGGCATCGTGCAGGCGGTCGGAGGAGACAGATGTCGTGACCACCGTCGTCGGCATCTTGTGCCCGCTCTGGCGCCTGCGGCCGGATTCCTCTACGCGGCGGGTGGAACTTGCTGTCCCTGGCGGGCGCCGGAGGTGTCGCTGCGGGCCGGGCGGAGGGCCTCCGGGGGTGATCCCTCCGGCTTGCCCCGGCATGGTGCGGGCGGCAGGCTGGAAGACGGGGGGATCGCGGCCAGCCGTCCGCCTGGCCTTCCGTCGCGGGCCGGGCGGACGTGTCCCCCCTAGCGGGACCTCAAGCGTTGAGGAGTGCCATGTCGATGACTGATGCTTCGCACGTGATGGAGACACGCTGCTCGGTAGCCGTCTTCCGGGGGGAGAGCCTGCTGCTGGTGCGTAGTGAGGACTACGGCCGGGAGGTGTGGAAGCTGCCCGGAGGTCATGTTCGGCCCGATGAGGGCCTGATCGCCTGTGCCCGCCGTGAGCTGCGGGAGGAGACGGGGCTGCTCGTCGGTGAGTTGCACTGTGCGTTCGTCCTGGACGTCCATGACCGGGAGACCGGACGCTATCTGGTCGAGATCGTACTCATGCCCTCCGACCCGGTGACGGGTGAGCCGAAGGAGTGCGAGGCGGGGCGCGAACCCGTTTTCGTTGCGATGGACCGGCTGCGCCGGCTGCCGCTGCAACCACCGGAGCGCATCTGTTCGGCCTGCGCGATCTTCATCAGCGCGAGATCACCGGCGAGGAACCGTCACCCGACTATGCGCACGTAGGGCGGATCGGCCCGGACTCCGCGCAGGTGACGTGAGCCGGTTGCGGCGTTGCACCGCGTCGTCGGCCGTCCCTGCTACGGACCCCTGGCATCGGGTGGGACGTGGTCGCCGGTGGGTGCTCACGCTGAACACCCGGGCCATCACCGCCAGCGTGCTGCGCTAGGTGCGCCCGGCCATCGAGCGCGCGGTGTCCCTGGTCGGGGTGGCCGAACCGTACGGACGTGACCTGCGGCTCGTGCCATCGGCCGATCCGGACGCTGGCTGGCCCCGTGCCGTGGACAGCCGCACCGCTGTCCCTCGGAGACGTTCAGACGCTGCGAGCGATCGTGGTCCATGCCTGCCTCCTGGTGACCGCGGCGGTCAGCGGAATGCGGTCGAGCGAATTGCTCGAACTCGACTCCGCCTCCTGTCTGCCACCGACCGAACTGCCCGGTGGCCGGACCCGCTTCGTACTGTCCGGCCGGCTGGTCAAGCACCGCGATGAACGCCGGTCGGTCACCGAGCATTGGACGGTGATCGAGGAGGCGTACCGGGCCGTCGAGCTCGCCGCACAGCTCACCGGCCCGAGCCACTCCGCCTTCCACAAGACCGTGATCAGCCACGCCGTCCGGCAGTTCCGGACGTGGGTGAACGGCCCCACCGGGCAGCGCCTCGGGCTCGTCCCGATTCCTGACGGCCCGGTGAACGGGCGGATGCTGCGCCGCACGCTGGCCCTCGCGCTCGCGCACCGGCCCGGCGGGGTGCTGGCGGCCAAGATCCATCTTAAGCACGTCTCGGTCGTCACCACGGAGGGGTACGCCGACCCTCGGGAATTGCATCAGATGAGCGAGAAGTCGCAGGTCGCCTGCTCGCGGATAGAGCCTGACGGACTCCGACACTACTACGACCTGACGTCCTGACCAGGCATGTTGCCAACATTATCCCGTCTGATGCATGATCTGCCCTCCAGAAGGGATGGTCTGGAGCGGTGCATCAGCAGAAGGTGGCCCTCGCTGGGTCGGCTCGCATGGAGCTTGTCTCCGGGGTGGTCCAGCTGCGTCCGGAGGACGCGATGTTCGACGCGATGCTGCGTGGGTGGCGTGCTCAGCAGAAGTCGCGGGGTCTGAAGGACGAGACGATCGACCCGAGGGAACGATTGATCCGCCGGTTCCTCGATTTCGCGAACGAGTACCCGTGGCAGTGGACGCCGGCCCACATGGACGAGTGGTCGGCCTCACTGACGAGCGAGAAGCACCTAGCGCCCTCCACAATCCGCAGCTACCAGGGCACGGTTCGGCTGTTCACCGAGCTGCTCATCGACGCCCGCTACGGCTGGGGCCCGGCATGCGAAGAAGCCTTCGGCGCTTATCCGGTGTCCATCGCTCACGAGTGGAACACACTTCCCCACCTGCAGGATTACGAGGGCGATCCGGAAGCGAGGCCGTTCGCCCGCGAAGAACTGCAGCGGTTCCTCGACTACGCCGACGACCAGGTCGCACGGGCCGTGAAGTCCAAACGCAAGGGAGCCCTCGCCGCCTACCGTGATGCCACCCTCTTCAAGGTCATCTACGGCTGGGGACTTCGCCGGACCGAGACATCCAAGCTGGACGTCGTCGACTTCGGGCGGAACCCGAAGGCTCGCCAGTTCGGCCGGTACGGCACGCTCAACGTCCGTTACGGCAAGGCGAAGAAGGGCCAGCCACCAAGGCGTCGGAACGTGCTGTCGGTGATGGACTGGGCCGTCCAGGCGGTCGCGGACTATGTCGAGAACGTCCGGCCGCGCTTCGGGTTCCCCGACCATCCGGCTCTCTGGATCACCGAACGCGGCGGACGCCTGCAGCCCGGCTCTATTAACGACCGGTTCGAGGCATACAGCGATGCCCTAAAACTTCCAAAAGGCCTAGTTCCGCACTCAATCCGCCATTCCTACGTCACACACTTGACCGAAGACGGAGTAGATAGGCGATTTATCCAGCAGCAAGTCGGTCACGAGTGCGACAGCTCCACGGCCCTCTACACGCACGTCAGCGACGACTTCATGAACACTGAGCAAGGCCCTGGCCCCGGCGTTCGCCGACGTCTGACGAGGAAGGACCCGATGATGGCCGCCAAGCTCGACTACCACTGGCACCTGCGCAAGGTCATGGCGGACCGCGGGATGCTCTCCACCACCGACCTCATCCCGCCGCTGAAGGAACGCGGCATCAGCCTGTCGTCGAGCCAGGTCTACCGGCTCGTCGTCGAGCGGCCCGAACGCCTGAGCCTGAAGATCCTCATGACCTTGCTCGACATCCTTGACTGCACCATGGACGACCTCATCGAGCCCATCGCCGTGGCCGGCTCCGCGACGAAGCCGAAGAAGGCCGCCGCAGGCGGGGCTTCGGCCTCCGAAGGAGTCGGTGATCTGCGGCCCCGGCGGGCCCGGATCAGCGGAGTTGACCGGTGACCGGTCTGGCTGAGGAGGTCATCGCGGATCCGGTCGGCCTGGTCGTGCGGCTGATCGGGAACGTCGAAAGGCACCTGCCCGCCGAGCGTGTCCGTGACATCGTCCTCACCGTCGTACGCGCACGAGCCGGCCGCCGCAGCCTCGCCCAGGCACTACACGACGACCCGTCGCTGTTGCGGACCGGGCGACCACCGGCGCCTTACTGCGTCGCGAAGCTGCTGGTGGCCCTGAACGAGGCCGGCGCCCAGAACGTCGCACTGCCCCGCTGCGGGGAGTGCGGCCGCGCATGCGGCTACGTCGGCAGCAGCAAAGGTGGGCACTGGGGCTGTTCGCGCTGCTTCGACAAGCCCGCCGTCTGCGCGGGATGCCATGAAGAGCGACGCGTCGTCAGCCGGGATCGTCACGGCGAGCCCCGCTGCGCGAACTGCCCGGACACCGACGGCGATCCGCTCCAGGAACTCACCGAACTCGTCACGGGCCTCGATCCCGCCCTCGACGACGGCGTGGTCCTGGCCGCGCTCGGACGAGCGACCGTCCGGCCCGCCGGTCAGCGCCGCCTTGCCTGGGCCGTCGTCGCCCGTCCCGAGCTGCTGACCGGCGCCGGTTACGAAGCCCCCACCCCGGCCGCCCTGCGGTTCGTCGACGAGCTCGTCAAGGCCGGGGCGACCAAGGTTGTCCGACCGGCCTGCCCGCGCTGCCACGGAGTGAAGGCGCTGTCCAGCTGCTGGACGGCAAGAGGATCTGCAGGGCCTGCTTCGCCCACCACGCGGCCGTCCCCTGCTTCGGCTGCGGCGCCGTGCGCGAACCCGCCAAACGCGACGCCGATGGCCGACCGCTGTGTCCGAACTGCATGATCAGACAGCCCGAGAATCTGGAGGAGTGCGTCGGCTGCGGCCGACGCAAGCCCGTCGCGAACCGGCTGCCTGATGGCCCACGCTGCCAGAACTGCCGGCCGAGGATTACCGCGGAGTGCGGCATCTGCGGGCGGACGTCGCTCTGCGACATGTCCTGGGCTACCGGCCAGCCCTGGTGCGACCGCTGCCAGCAGCGATGGGTGGCCTGCAGCGGCTGCGGCACCGTCGCCCAGGCCCGCAGCGGAACCTGGGAGGAGCCGTTGTGCGCGAAGTGCACCAACCCCGACCCGGACTTCTGGGGCCGCTGCCCGGCCTGCACCATCACCTGGCAGCTCAGCACCCGCCCTTGCCAGCGATGCGTCCTCGACCAGCGAGTACGCGACCTCCTCGACGACGCCACCGGGGCCATCCGCCCCGAACTCGCCCCGTTCCACGACGCGTTGACGAGCGCCGAGCGCCCCGACGTTGCCTTCGCCTGGGTCTCCCGCTCCAAGGCCCGTGATCTCCTGGACCGCATAGGCCGCGACGAGCGGCCCGTTACCCACGAGGTCCTCGACGAACTGCCCCCGGGCAAGGTGCTGGCCCACCTGCGCAGTGTCCTGGTCGCGACCGGCTCTCTGCCATCGCGCGATGAGCGGCTGGTCGCCCTGGAGAAAAGGATCAACACGACCGTCTAGGCCCGCACCGACCTCGCAGAGCGCCGGATCCTGCACGGCTACGCGGTCTGGCACCACATGCGCCGGCTCCGGCGCCGCCTCGGTGAAGACCGCACCACCCGGCTCCAGGACCTGAATGTGCGCTGCCACGTCACCGCGGCGAACAACTTCCTCGACTGGCTCGGCGGCGAAGGGCTCGCAATCGGGACCTGCACCCAGACGGATCTGGAACGCTGGATGGCCGACCCCACGGTCAGCTACCCCGACGAGACCGGCCACTTCGTCCGCTGGTCGGTACAGCACCGGCACGCCCGCGACCTGACCTACGGCACCGTCCGATGGACAGGCCTGCTCAGCACCATCGACAGCGAGAAGCGCTGGGCGGACGCCCGGCGCCTCCTCAACGACGACACCCTGCCGACCCCGGACCGCGTCGCGGGACTGCTGCTGATCCTCTACGCACAGAAGATCGCCAACATCAGCCAACTCACCGTCGGTGACGTCGACTTCGACGGCGACACGGCCTCCATCACGTTCGGCACCTCGCCGGTCGTCCTCCCCGCGCCCCTGGCCAGCCTGGTCCGCGAGCTCATCGCGACCCGTCGCGGCAAGGCCAAGATCGGCACCCCTGAGGACCCCCCTGGCTCTTCCCCGGAGGTCAGCCGGGACGCCCCCTCGGCGACGATCAGATCGGTCAGCGCCTCCACAAGATCGGGATCCGGCCCAAGCAGGACCGCTCCACCGCGCTGTTCACCCTCGCCACCGAAGTCCCCGCCGCGATCCTCGCCCGAATGCTCGGGGTCCACATCAAAGTGGCGGTCCAGTGGCAACAGGCATCAGGCGGAGACTGGGCCGCCTACGCCGCCGACGTCAGCCGCCGAGATAGGTCGTAACGCCCTCGACCCGCGCCGGACCGTATGGGCAGCGGCTGTCGGATTTTAAGTGGAATTCGGTCATCTCTTGCCGACAGCGGGTAGGACCCACAGCCGCACGGTCTGGTCTTCGCTGCCGGTCGCTAGGATCCGACCGTCTGGCGAGAACGCCAGGGTTGTGACTGCCTTTGTGTGTCCGACGAGAGGATGCCCGATACATTCGCGGGTGATCGGGTTCCATAGCCGAACTGTCTTATCCCGGCTCGCCGAGGCAAGCAGTCCTTCGCTAGAAAATGCGACGCCGGTAATTCGTCTGGCGTGTCCGGTAAGGGGTTTCCCTATCTGTGTACGGGTGACGGGATTCCAAAGACGTACGGTCCAGTCATCTCCGCCTGTCGCAACGTATGAGCCGTCACGTGAATAGTCGATTGCATGAAAACCTGCGGGAATACCGCGGTTCAGGAGAGACCGCAGTGGGTTACTGTAATGCATGGGGCCTTGCAGCATATTTCCGATATCATGTTGGGTTGCGGACTCCCAAAAGCCAACGCGCGACGAAGGCATGCCTGTTGCAGTGATCATTTTGCTATCGGGTGAGAAAGCTATCCTGACGGGTCCTCGCTTGCTGAACCTCGTGGGCAGCGGCACACCAATGGGCTCGCGGGTCTCAACATTCCATAGCACGACCTTAGTATGCGGCCCTACGGCCGTAGCCAGAACCTCGCCATCGGGTGAGAACGCCAGCGACCAAACCGTCGAGGTGCTGATGGAAGGCCCGCGCTGCTGTCTGGTATCGCAGTCCCATAGCCGTATCGTGCCGTCGTACCCGGCTGTGCTGAGTAGCGCGTTGTCTTGGGGTGAGAACGACACGGAGGTGACCCTGCCCGCATGACCCCTGAGAGGCAGATCGATCTGATTGTGAGTCGATGTGTCCCAGAGTCGGACCTCGTGATCATTGCTGCCGGATGCCAAATAACGTCCGTCGCACGAAAATGCCACCGCGGTGACCGATTTGGCGTGACCGGTCAAGGTAGCCAGCGGGTAACCGCACCCTCGTTGCAGAATATTCAACACAACATGCGTCGCCAGTCCTCCCTTCGCAAATTGCTCTTGTCGTCGCCGAAGCTCAGAGATTTCAGCCTGCAGTCGCTCGACGGTCCCTGTCAGATCCGATGAGTTATTTCGGTCCGAATTCGCCCTCTCGGCTGTCTGCTTGGGATCTGAAGTGTCTTGCTGATATCGCTGTTCGTCAACGCCAACAAAAGCATCGTGTGTAACTGATCCTGATGTCGGTCTTTCCACGGACCCGGACAGACCGTGCTGGACGGCTTCCCAGAGGGCGTGGAAATTCGTAACTGTCGCATCCGGATCTGGACGGCGCACCGACAGGCTGGCGAGATAGCGGACGGCAGCCTCCAGCCGAGCCCAGGAGGGCACGGCCTCTCCGCGCAGCAACTTGGCGAGCGTCTCGTGGCTGACAGGAGCACGCGACTCATCTGCCTCACCAATCATCCTGGACATACTGCGGGTACCAGGGGTTCCGGCTTGTCTGTATAGAGCATGAAACGCTTCGACTAGATCTCGTTTGGGACCCGGAGGACAAGACGCCTCATCCGGTTCTGGGATCGCCATGATGCTCCTACCGCAGCAGTGCCAACTCGCGTCAAATACCGCCAAGTTTGCTGGGCCCGGGCTGCGAGTGCAGGCAGTTCTCATCAATGAGCTCCAGCAAGCCGACTTGGCACTCGCAGACGTTTGAGAGTGGAGAAGCGGCGCCGTACAACTGACTGCAACGCGGAAGGAAGACTCATGTCTGCACAAGACAGGCACACCTGCCTCGGACAGCGCTCCCGGTGGGACCGGATCATCATCGGCAGCGCTCTCTCCGGTGCAGTGCGGGCCATAGCCAGCTGGTTGCTTGGCCACTACACGACCTGACAGCCTCCTCGTCAGCTGGCCGGAGACCCTGCTCCGGCCAGCCAGCTGACACTCGTCAGCGCTCAACTGCTCGTAAACGTGCAGCAGAGGCAGCCCGAACCCCGATGCCGACCCTCCTCCTCAGCATCCCAAGCAAGGGCATTGGGACGGTTCCAATACCCGACTCCACCGTTACGCCGTCCCGGCAGGCCGCGTTCCTCGAAGAGGTCCGCCAGGCCGAGGAAGAGCACCCTCTCGAACTGATTCGGCGGGCATTCAGCGACTACCAGGCAGGCAAATTACAGCTGGACCGGGCGCGCGGGACCTGATCGCGGCATTCGAGAACATCGACACCGTGCTCAAGGACCATGCCCCCGGGACACCGGCGGTCCTGGACAGCGACCAGCGCCTTGTCAGCCTCCTGCGCGGGCAGGCCCGGTACCTCCACGTCGGGACCGCCAATCTGTGCTGGTACCGGGATCCTTCGAAGGCCTTGTGTAACAAGCTGGCCGGTACGCCGGCTGCCCCGGAGCCGAAGGGGATGCTGTGCGACGCCGAGCGCTGCCCTCAGTCGACCATCCACGACGTCAACCTTCCGGTATGGAGCGACAAGGCCGCGACGATGACCGGGATGCTCAAGGCCCTGCCCCGTTCCCAGCGCGCCGAGCGCCTTAGGTTGCAGAGCGAGTTGAACCGGACCTTGAAGATCATCAACACCATCGACCCCCGCGTCGGAAGAACAGCGACCAAGGACGGAACGAAGAAGTAGTGCCGCGAATCAGCGACGAGACCCGACGACGCAATGAGGAGTCCATCCGGACAGCGATGGACCGTCTGCTGCGCGGTGAACTGCCCCCTGGCAGAAGGCCGGACATCAAGAGCCTCGCGAGCGAGGCCGGGGTGTCGCGCCAGCTCTTCTACTCGCGTGACGGCGTGACACCCGGCCTCTACCAGCACTTGGCCCAGGAGTTCGAGCACCTCCTGGCCGCGCAGCGCAGGGCAGGAGAGGTGACTGACCCCCGCGTAGCCCAGATCGAGCGACTCAAGGCCGCGCAGGCCGACCTGAAGAAACGGCTGATGTAACGCGAGGCGGAAGTGGCTGAGCTCAAGGTGTTCCAGCGCGAGCCGACTCCCAGATCGCAGCTCAACAGGTCGAGATCGAACGGCTTCGGCGAAAAGCTGGGCCAACGAACATGCGACAGCTTCCCGTGCGCCAGGCTGGAGGGCGCCTATGAATCGAGCGGGCTGTCATAGGTGCAGGTCCCGGAGGGGAAAGTTGGCCTGGGGGGTGTGGTGGTTACAGGGGGAAGGCGAAGGTGAGGCCGCCGAGGGCGAGCATGATCAGGCCGACGGCGACGGCGCGCCAGATCGTCTTGCGGTGGTGGTCGCCGAGGTCGACCTTGGCCAGGCCGACGAGTAGCAGGAAGGAGGCGACGATCGGGCTGGACTGGTGCAGGGGCTGGCCGACGAGGGATGCACGGGCCATTTCCACGGGGGTGACGCCGTAGTGGGAGGCCGTCTCGTTGAGGACGGGCAGCATGCCGAAGTAGAAGGCGTCGTTGCTGGTGAAGAAGGTCATGGGGATGGACAGCAGTCCGGTGATGACTGGGAAGTGGGCGCCCAGGGAGTCGGGGATGATTTCCACCAGCCATTCGGCCATGGCTTCGACCATGCCGCTGCCGCTGAGGACACCGGTGAGGACGGTGGCGGCGAAGACCATGCCGACGACGCCGACGATGCTGGAGGCGTGTGCCTGGAGTTGCTCGCGCTGGTCCGCCACGCGGGGGAAGTTGGCAATGAGCGCGATCGCGACGCCGATGAAGAACAGGACGGCGGGTTCGACGGTGCCTTCCACCAGGAAGGTCATCACGGCCAGCGTGAGGGCCAGGTTGAGCCATCGCAGTCGGGGGCGGGCGTTCGGGCGGTTGATGGTGCCGTCGGGCGAGATGAGGGGTGTGCCTGTGGCAGGTTCCGCGGCGGGAGCGGGGGTGGGCGGGTGCTCGGCCACGGCCACGGTCGTGTTGCTGCCTGCGGCGACCTCTTTGCCCGCTGCGGCGGTTGTCTTGCTGCGCAGGACGCCTTGTCGCAGTTCCACCGTGCCCAGGCGGCGGCGCTCGCTGCGGCCGAGCAGGTAGGCCAGCACCAGGGTGGCGACGAGTCCGGCGGCGATCGCGGGGATCATCGGGACGAAGATGTCGATCGGTGAGACCTTGAGGGCGGCGGCGCGTGCCGTGGAGCCGCCCCAGGGCACGGTGTTGAGCACTCCGTTGGCGGTGGCGGTCACGCAGGTCAGGACGACGGGGCTCATCCCGAGGCGGAGGTAGATGGGCAGGAAGGCGGACGTGACGATGATGAACGTCGTCGATCCGTCGCCGTCCAGTGAGACGGTCGAGGCGAGCAGAGCCGTACCCACGACGATTTTCGCCGGGTCGTGGTCCACGACCCGCAGGATGGCTCTGATCAGAGGGTCGAAGAGGCGGAAAGGGCGTCGGGCAGGGGAACGCCCGTCGACTCGGCGATGTGAGTGAGAGAGGTCCAGGTGTCGTCGGCGACGGTGATGGCTTCCGTGCGCAGCCGCTCGGCGGTGCGGATCTCCGGCTCGCCCAGGACGAAGATCTCCCGCGTCCCGGCCGCGGCCGGAGTGGACTTCGTCTCCTCGACGAGGGCCTCCATCCGCTGCTCGAACTCCGCCGGGTCGGCCATGGCACGGATGCCAATGCAGATGAGCAGGTGTCCCACCCCGCTGCGGCCGGTGGGCTGATAGGGGCCGACGACGTCGGAGCCGAACGCACTGCCGGTGAGCACGCCGGCCAGTACGTCGAACATGAAGGAGATGGCGTAGCCCTTGTGGCCGGCGATCGGCAGGATCAGGCCCTCGATCGCCCGCCCGGGATCGGTGGTCGCCACCCGGTCGGCGTCGGCGGCCCAGCCTTCGGGAATGGGCTCGCTCTGCTCCTGGGCGTGGTAGATCTTCCCGCGGGCGACGGCGGTGTTGGCGATGTCCATCACCACGGTGCCGTAGCGTCCGCCGGGGGCGGCGATCGACCACGGGTTGGTGCCGACCCGTTTTTCCTTGCCTCCCCAGGGCGCCATCGCCGGGCTGGCGTTGGTGGCCAGAATGGCCACGCAGCCCTGCTCGACAGCCCTGCGGGTGAAGTATGCGGCGGTGCCGAAGTGATCGGAGTTGCGGATGGCGACGGCGCTGATTCCATGCCGGCGGGCGCGTTCGACACCCTCCTCCACCGCCATGCTGGTGAGCACCTGGCCCAGCCCGTCCCGCCCGTCCAGGACCATCACGGCGCCGTTGTCACCCACCACTACCGGAGCGGCGGCGGCAGCCGTGGCGCCGCTGCGGAGTCGGTCCAGGTACCAGGGCAGGCGCAGCATCCCGTGGGACGCGTGGCCCCACAGTTCGGCCGTCACCAGAGTGTCGGCGAGCAGACACGCGTCGGCGGCGGGAACACCATGGGCCTCGGTGGCGGCGGAAGGGAAATCGAACAGGTCCGCGGCTGAGACGGTACGCGGCATCAGACGGCCTCACCTTCAGTAAATGTATCCACCTCTGTATACAGTGCCAAGGTCGAGACAGCCCCCTGGAGCGGTTTTCGCGTGACCGGGACGGCTGTGTGCCTCAGCCCCCGATGTCGAGCTGCACCTCGCTGCCGAACTCGGCGTTCTGGCCGGTCAGGCTGTCCATGAGGGCTTGCAGCGTCTGTGCCAGGTGGTGACGGCAGGCCGCCGAAGCCGCCAGGGCGTCGCCCTGCACGATCGCTTTCAGCATCGCCCGGTGCTCGTCCAGAGAGGTCAGCATCCGGCGCGGCCCGCTCTGGGACAGATGCCGCAGGCGTACCGTCTGGCTGCGCAGATCACGGACCGTGCGCGCCAGATAAGGGTTGCGGCAGGCCGCGATGATCTGGTGGTCGAAGTTCTCCGTGAGCGTGTAGAAGTCCTGGAAGGACTGCGCCTGCCGGACATCGTCCATGGCCCGGAAGGACGCCTCGAACTCATCGAGCTTTGCCAGCAGTTGCCGGAACGGCTCGAGCGTGCGTTCCTGGGTCTGGCCCCGGACCGTGACCGACGCGGCGGCTTCCGGCTCCAGCAGCATCCGGAACTCGAACAGGGCGCGCACACCGCCCAGCGAGATCGGTGCCACGCGGGCCACCTCGCCCGGCACGAAATCCACCAGTCCTTCGCGGGACAGGCGCCTGATGGCCTCGCGCACGGGGGTGCGTGAGGCACCCAGCTCCTCGCCGAGCTGGATCTCGCTCAGCTTGGCTCCCGGCCTCAGCCTCAGCGACTCGATGTCCTGCTTGAGGCGCTCGTACACGGCCTCAGTTTTGCCGGTGGCCCGTGCCATCTTGCTCCCTGCCGTCAGGTCCGCACAGCCTATCGTCGTGGCCGTGGGCATCCGGAACCCTCGGAAGGCCTCGGTCACCTAGGATCGGCGTCGGCCGGCTCAAGGGCGCAGGCGGATACCGAGGTTGCCCGCGCCCACAATCCACAGAGGCGGCACGATCCCGATCCCGAACCGTGCCCCCATGCTCGGCCCAGGTCCCCTGGGGTCGAGGTGTGACAGGGACGTTGTGCTGGAGGTGATGAAGTGAGTCAGGGCCTGCCTGTTGCCGTCGATGCCCAGCCGCGCGGCCATTTGCTCCACCGACTTCCGCTGCCCTAGCAGCAGCCGCCCGCAGTTAGACCCCGCCCCACGGCGCTGATCCGCCCGCGCGAACGGCTCGAACATCTCCGCTGCGAAGTCCTCCCGATCCCACCGGACCGCAGCCAACTCCCTACTCGGCACACCCGATCAACGACAGAGCGATCAGCAGACACGCCACCAGCACACCAACCTGACCAAGCGCTACCAGAGCCGGTCACAACTGTGAGCGTCGCGAAGGCGGTCGTCCCGGACCAGCGGCCGAGGTGATGACCGGCGTCGGGGTTCAGCTGCTTGTTGTGGCCGCGTCTTTCAGCGCGTTCAGGAGGCTTGCGGCGGCGGGGTTGACGGAGCCCGCTTCACGGAAGGCTGCGCGGATACTCCGGAACGGTTCCGGGTTGCGCAGACGGCGTACGACCACGCCGGGGTGGATTGCGCCCAAGCCCAGTTTGGGGGCGATGGTGACGCCCAGACCTGCCGCTACGAAGCCTTGGGCGGTCGGGTAGTCGTCGGACTCGACGACGAAGTTCGGGGAGAAGCCCGCGCCCGCGCAGGCGTCTGTGACGATGCCGCGACAGCAGTCCGGAAGGAACGCGGCGTCGACCCAGGGAACGTCGGCGAGGTCGTTGAGGTCCAGGACGCGTTTGTGCCGCAGGTCGTGGTCGCGGGGCAGAACGGCCAGATATGGGTCGTCCAAGAGGTGTGCCAACTGAAGGCCAGGACCGGGTGCCCTTCCGTGGTCGATGAAGATGGCGACATCGGCGTGGCCGGAGCTGATTTCCAGCATGGGGTCCAGGGGTTCGGTGGGTTTGAGGTCGAGCCTGACCGTGGGGTGTTCGGCGCGGAAACGGGCGACTGCCGGAGGAACAAGAGCGGCGCCTGCTGTGGCGAAGTATCGGACACGCAGACTTCCGGTGCGCCCCGCCCTCAGGTCCGAGAGGGCGGCCTCGGCCTCGACCAAGCGGTCGGTGATGCCGGCGGCGTGTTCGGTGAGAAGCCTGCCGGCCTCGGTGGGTTGGACACCCCGACCGACACGTTCCAGCAGGGAAATGCCCGCTTCCTTTTCCAGAGCCGCCACCTGTTGGCTGATGGCGGACGGCGTGTAGCCGAGGTTCGCGGCAGCAGCCGTGATGGAGCCGCTGGTGACAACAGCTCTGAGTACCTGCATCCTGCGTACGTCCAGCATGACACGACCCTACAGTTCTGCTACAAGTTCACATAAATCCTTTCACTCACGCTGATGCCTTAGGGGTAGCTCCCTTACCGGCACGAGCGAGTCGGACCTCATCGGTCGGTCGTCATTCGGGACTCTGCTCGCCGGGGCAGGGGGCCGGGAGAGAAGCCTGCGTCTCCCAGACCCCTTGAGACTCCAGAGAGAAAGCGTCCGGCCGTACGTGGCCGCGGGGGACGGCCGATTCCGCTTCCTGATACGCGCCCGGGGGCGACTGTCCGATCCCACCGATGCGTTGCTGTGGACGCGCGCACCGCCTCGCGGGGCCTGGCACGGCAGTCCGAAGACCGGTGCGGGCGCGACACGTGGATCCGTCATGTCCCCGGGCAGCGGCACCTGCCGGCCGTGAATCTCGCAGCTGA
Source organism: Streptomyces sp. NPDC058653 (assembly GCF_042716895.1). Classification (NCBI taxonomy): domain Bacteria; kingdom Bacillati; phylum Actinomycetota; class Actinomycetes; order Kitasatosporales; family Streptomycetaceae; genus Streptomyces; species Streptomyces sp. NPDC058653. Next base: position 139,134 of record NZ_JBHXRM010000018.1, read on the forward strand.
GGGGCGGGCCCGGCTCTCAGCGCGCTGGAGTCCCGCTTCACCTGGCCGGAGATCTGGCGCGAGCCAGACACAGCGACGGCGCTGGTCCGATCGCCGCGTTGCCTCACATCTGGCGTCCTGACGCCGTCTCCGCCTCGACCGCCGCTCGGCGTGGCCGATCACGCCTGCGCACTCCGCAGATGTTTACCTGCCCACTGCGAGAGTTTCCGCAAAGGGGCATCGAGGGCTGCACCGGCTTCGGTCACCTGGTAGGCGACGCGTAGGGGCGGCCCGGCGTGTACCTCGCGCACCACGACGCCTGCGTCCACCAGTGCTGCCAGCCGGTTTGAGAGCATGCGCTGGCTGATGCCGGGGACTGCCCGGTGCAGCGCCGAAAATCCGCAGGGCCCTTGCAGCAGCACGGAGATGACCGGCCCCGTCCAGCGCGTTCCCAGCAAATCGAACGCGCGCGAGATGTTCTGGTCAACCGGCGCGGCGTCCAGATGGAGCTTCTTCACAGCCGCGGTCATGAATCAATGAAGTGCGGAAGCGACATCGGCGTATTTCTACGTTGCTCGGCTCGGGCGAAAGACAAGGTCGTCATCCGACGAACCTAGATGGGTATGCCGCTCCTGGGGAGTACCCACTGTGTTGTTCGATACCCACCAATTGGTTAGTTTGGAGTTCATGAGTGAGGATCTAAGCATCTACGCGCAGAACTGCCCTTCGCGTCCGGTGGTCGGTGTGATCGCGAGCCACTGGGGGATGCTGGTACTCGGGGCGCTGTTCGAGGGCACGCTGCGGTTCAGTGAGGTGCGGCGTGTAGTCGCCGGCATCAGCGAGAAGATGCTTGCCCAGACCCTTCAGGCGCTGGAGCGCAATGGCTTCGTGGACCGGAAGGTGCACCCGGTGATCCCGCCGCACGTCGAGTACACCCTGACCCCGATGGGCTTGGAGGTGTCCCGGCAGGCCAGGGAGCTGCTCGACTGGATCAACGGCAACATGGTGGACATCATGGACGCCCAGCGCGCCTACGACGCCTCGCGTTAGCAGTCCCGCTGAGGCCAGGGCGGAGTTCCGCAGCCGGCTGAACGGGTCACGGCGGTCACGCCCTGCCGGACAGTGTTGCCCTGCCGAGGGCGTTCGCCGGTTCAGAATTCGTTAGACGGAGCCGGAGCCGCGCGGTGGTGGATCTCTCAGCCGCGGCCCTGTCGACTCGTGTCATGTCCTTGCGTACCCGATCGGAGCCGCAGGGGCCTGACTTGGCGCTGATCGTGGTGTCGCATCACCAGTCTCTGCGGCTGTCGGCTGCGCCTTGGCTGCCGGCCGGTCGCTGTGAATTCAGCCCCCGGCTGTCCCGTCCCATGCACAGAGCAACGGCCCGGCCCCGTACAGGACACGCTCAAGACATGTGGCCGAGACGGTGGCGTGCGGCAAGGCCGTCCCACTCGGCCGGCTGAGGTGGGACATCCTGAACCCACTGCAAGGACAAGGCGAGGCCGACCGCGCTCAAGCCTCCAACGGCGATTCGTTGGAGGCTTGAGGTTGTATTCGCTCAAAGCGAAGGTGTCCTGTCTGCCAGCAATCGGGACGTGCGGGAGGGGGGACCGAACATCTCATGGGGGGTGCCACTCGGTCACTTCATGGCGGCCAGGGACGCTGGGCGGGTGACGACGGACGCGATCTCCACAATGGGGCGATGGCGCGTCAGCGCGACACCGAACAGGACCACGGCCATGCCCACCACGACCCGGACGGTAAGCGCCTCGCGCAGGAACGCGGCGCCGAGCAGTACGGACACCACGGGCAGTAGGTAGCCGACCGTGGTCGCGTTGGTGGTGCCCTCGTCCTCGATCAGCCGGTAGTTGATGACGAAGGCGATCCCCGTGCCGAACACGCCCAGGACGGCGACCGCGATCAGCGCGGCGGCGTTGAGGTGTACCAGTTGCATGCCTGCGACTGGCACGACGAGCGCGGTCAGGCCAGTGCCCACGACGAGCTGTGCCGAGGAGAGCTGCATCGCTGTCAGGCCGAAGCGGGACAGCGACCGCCCTATGTAGACGTACGCCACGGCGTAGCTCACGGCCGCAGCGAGGCACGCGAGGGCACCCCAGCTCGCCAGTCCTGCCTGGTGCCACGGCGCGAAGATCAGCAGGGTTCCGGCGAACCCCAAGATGAGCCCGAGCAACCGTGCCCCGCCGCCCTGCTTCTCGGATCCCAGCAGCAGGCCGATTGCGAGTGTCCACAGCGGCGTGGTCGAGTTGATGACACCGGCGATTCCTGAGTCGACTGTCCTCTCGCCGACTGCGAAAAGGATGAATGGGATGACGTTGGCAAAGAGGGCCACGACCGCCAGGTGTCCCCACGCCTTGCGGGACCGGGGCAGCCGGTGGCCGCGTGCGTAGAGGAGTGCGACGACTACTGCGGCGCCCAATCCGATGCGGATGACCGCGATCTGGACCGGCGAGAACCCGGTCAGCGCGATCTTGATCCACAGGAAGCTCGAACCCCAGACGAGGGCGAGCGCGCCGAACCTGATCAACGTAGCTGGCTTGTTCATGGGGGCAACGATCCCGCCGCGAAAGCATCAGGACAAGCGAAAAGAACTGAACGAATATGTAGCAAGACTGAAAGATCATCATGCTGGACGTGTGCAGTATGCAGATGCTCGGAGCGGTCGCGGACAGTGGCTCCATCGAGGGCGCGGGCGGCACCACCGAGCGACGTTTCATCGAGGCCGAGGCCGCCCTCGGGCGTGTTGTGTCCGGGGTCGACCCGGTGGCGATGACCCCGCGGTGCGGGGCGTGGGCCTTGATCTCGAGGGCAGCCGTGAGGGCCGCCTCGAGCGAGGGTTCGCCCGAACCCGGGTGGTGAAGACTCTGTCCCTGGGGATGCCGTGCTTGGCGAGCTCACCCGCGTCGGGAATCCTCGACGATCAGGTCGTCCAGCCAGAGCGGGGCGCCGTCGGCGGCCGGCGGCCACCGCATCCGCGTGCCGGTCCCGGGACAGCTCCGCCCCGCACGGCTTGACTGCGAGAGCGACATCGCCCCGACCACCGGGCGTGAGGGAAGTCTGGGCGCACACGTCTGTGGCCATGGCCTGCACGCTAACCACTTGGTGAGTATCGGAGAACATGGTTCGTACTTCCGGTTGCGTCGATCCACTCCTACGTTGGATGTATGACGACATTGATCACTGGAGCTACCGGGAACCTTGGCGCGCTGGCTGTTGAACACGTTCTTCAGCGGGTGCCCGCGGGCGACCTCGTGGTCTCGGTAAGGGATCCGGAGAAGGCGGCCGGCCTGGCCGAGCGGGGTGTTGAGGTACGGCGGGGAGACTTCGAAGAGCCCGAGAGCCTGGACTTCACCGGCATCGACCAGATGCTCCTCATCTCCGTCGACGGTCCGGACAAGGTGCGGGCGACCCGGCAGGTGAACGCCCTGCGCGCCGCGCAGGACGCGGGTGTCGGCCGCATCGTCTACACCAGCGTGGTCGACGCGCCGACCTCCACACTGGCCCTGGCCGGCGTGCACCGGGCGACCGAGGAACTGATCCGCGCGACCGGCATCCCCTTCACCTTCCTGCGCAACGCGATGTACACCGACAACTTCGTCCCCAGCCTGCTGCTCGGCGCGCTCGAGCACGGCGTCCTCGCCGGAGCCACGGGCGACGGGCGCAACGCGACAGCCTCCCGCGCCGACCTCGCACTCGCCGCAGCCGTGGTGCTGACCACCGAGGGACACGAGAACACCGTCTACGAACTGACCGGGCCCACCGCCTGGACCTTCACCGAACTCGCCGAACTGACCAGCCGGATCAGTGGGAAGCCCCTGATCCACCAGGAAATCACCACCGCCGAACTCGCCACCGGCCTGCGCGGCGCGGGACTGCCCGAGCACGTCATCGGAGCCTTCACCGACATGCAGAACGTCGTCCGCACCGGCACCCTCGCCACCGTCCACCCGGACCTCGGCAAGCTCATCGGCCACCGACCCGCATCCATCGAGGACTCCATCCGCCTCGCCCTCAGCTAAACACCACCACAAGCCATACACGGGCTCCGAACCACCATGCGCACCCTGCTGCCTCCCCCGTGTGCAGTAGTGACAGCAATCTCCCCGCGATCACCTCGGCGGTCAGGTGAGTTCGCCGGTCAACCCCGCATCCATCCAAGAGCACGCTTTCTGAATCCCCTGAAAGGCCAGACAATGAGCAACACAGGATCGACACGACGCAACCTGCTGAAGAAGGTCGCGCTGGTCGGCGGCGCCGCAGTCGCGACCGGAATGCTTCTGCCGAGTTCGGTTCAGGCTAAGGGCCGCGGGGCCGGGCCGGCGGGCCAGGTGCCCGGTGTGAGCACCGTCATCGACACGTCGCACGCCTCACCGCAGGTGGTGCGGTCCGTCTCCGCGTACTTCCTGGCCAAGGCCACCCGCGATGTCGACGCCACGATGGCCCACTTCAGCAAGAAGCCCTTCACCTACACCGACGGGACCCTCGGCCTGCAGTTCGCCACCTGGGAGAACCTGCGCGACCTGTTCGCACAGCAAATGCCGACGTGGCCGGCCGGGGCGAACTCGTACCCGACTCGCATCATTGGCGACGAGAACAGCGCCATCGTGTACTTCTCGAACAACCCGGGTATTTTCTTCCCGTCCGAGATGCGAGCGATCAGTGTCGTAAATTTCGTGCGGGGCAAGATCACGCGCTGGGACGACTACTGGGACCCCAACCACGTGGGCGCCGCCAACCTCGTCGGGATGAAGCTGCCGGACAACCAGTTCCCCGCGGACTTCGGAGAATCCCTCGTCGGCGAGCCGACGGCAGCCCGGATCAAGCGGGCGGCGACCCGTCTGAACACAGCCATGGCGGCGAACGACACCGCCGCCGCGGCGGCGCTCTTCGCACCGGACGCGACGTTCGTCGACCTGCCCGCACATGTGCGAGTCACCGGGCCGCGCCACATCGGGACCTTTCTGACCGGGGCACGGGGAACGCTGCCGTACATCGGCTCCGAGGTGAAGGTCCGTCATGTCGTGGGCTCGGAGGCCGGTGGCGGCTACGAGTGGACGGCAAACGGTGTCGTGCCGCGCGGAGTGAACGTCATAACGCTGAACGCCCAGGGTCTGATCACCAGCTTCGAGTCGATGTGGGACGGCGCCCGCCTCGACGACAGCCAACTGCTGCGCCTGGCGACGGCAGCCATCGAGCGCTAGCCCTGGAAGGCGCTCTGCGAGACGCAGTCCCCGCCAACTGCACTGCGGCACACAACATCGGTCCCGGCGCGGACGGCACGGCCGGCCCGCGAGAAGTCTCACCATGTGGAGCCGTACGGGTGCGGGTCGCCGCGCCGCGTCATCCGTACGGCTGCGTCCGGGCCCGTGAGGTGGCGGCCCGGGCCAGGGCGAGCCAGGCGGTGTCGAAGGCCCAGCCCCCGATCACGTCGGTCGGCCAGTGCGCGCGCAGGACGACCCGGCTGACCGCGACCGCCGCGGCGAGGCCGTCGTACCGACGGGTCCGGCGCCCGGACATCAGGCGTACGGCCAGCAGAGCCATGGCCGTGTGGCGGGAGGGGAAGCTCGGCCCGTGCGTGCTGGTGAGGGCGCCTTCGGGCGGGCGGGGCCGGACAGGGCCTTGCGTGCCGCGTCGCCCGTGGCCAGTACGACGAGGGGCTGCCAGCGCACGGCCCCTCGCGCCGTGCCCAGACAGCAGTGGAGTGCCACGGCCGTGTACGTCACGGGCCGCGACCCAAGCGCGGTCACGGCTCTCCAGACCCGGAGCGAAGGCTCGGTCTCGGCGACCGGAAGCGTCAGCGCCGGGTCCCCACGGCGGACGAACGGCGACGTCAGCACCCGCGCGGCCGGGAGAAGAGCGGCCACCGTGCCTGTCGGGCGAGCGCATCCTGCTGCCGACTGCCTCTCTCGCAGCATGCGGGGAAATCAGGAGCTTCGCCCTCCGGCCCCTTCGACGGGTGCGAGAACCCGTCCGGCGGCACGGCGCGGGTTGGAGGGTGTGCCCGGCACCGGCTCGGTAGAATGGCACGAGCGGCGGATTTCTATGCCGCGCGGCGGTGGGGCTCGCCGTACCCGAACTGCGGCAACAACCAGCCGCCAACAGTCCCTACTCGTGAAGAATCCGGTCCGCGAACGCGGACGGATCCCCGGGTAGGGAGACGTATGCCTTCGCACGAGACGGCTGTGCCGACACCGGCCGCGCCCATCGAACCCGATCTCAAAGACGCCGCGTGCAGCGGCGTGAGCTGCGCCCGTCACGAGACGTCGCGCCCGGCCGGGAGCGGCGCGAAACTCTCCGCCACATCGCCGACCCGTCGCGGCCGGACTCGGCGCCACGGCTGCCGTCGTCGAAGTGGCGATGGGCGTCGGGGAAGCCGCCGCCCCGGTGCTGCGGGGCCACAGCGTGCGGGATGTTCGCCGCCGTCGTCGGCGCGGCCCCCGCCGCCGCCTCTGCCGGCCTGCTGTACGACGTGTCGATGCCCCTGCTGATCACGTCACCGCATGCGTCCTGACAGCCGCCTTGGTGCCGCTCACCGTCACGCACCCCGGCCGCCCCACTACCACTATGAACGAGCTGGACGGCACCGGTACCAAGTCCCGTCTCAGGGGCCAACGCCGTCGTCGGCTGCTCCCTCGCGCTGGTCCGCGCCATGGCCCGGTCCGCCGGGCGGGAGCTGCACGCCTACCTGGCCCCGTCCGGTGTCGCGCCCCGCCTGCCGGTGCCGCACTTCAACGTCCTCAACGGCGGGGCGCACGCCCCCAATCCACTGGATTTTCAGGAGTTCATGATCGCCCCGGTCGGGGCCCCGTCGCTCGCGGAGGCCATCTGTGCCGGTGCTGAGATCTACGCCACCCTGCGCAAGCGCCTGTACGAGGCCGGCCACACCACCGGCCTGGGTGACGAGGGCGGCTTCGCCCCCGACATCACGCGGCCCGAAGACGCCCTGCACATGATCGTCGCAGCCATCATGGACGCCGGATACACCCCGGGCCGTACCACCGTCGCCATCGCCCTGGATCCCGCCGCCAGCGGATTCCGGCAGCCCGACGGTTCCTACCTCGTCGCCGGGGAGTCGCTGAGCAGCGACGACATGATCGCCCGCTACGAGCAGATCGTCGCCGACTTCCCTGTCTGGTCCATCGAGGACGGACTCGGCGAGGACGACACCGCCGGCTGGCAACGGCTCACCGCCGCGCTGGGAACAGGCGTCCAGCTCGTCGGCGACGACAACTTCGTCACCAACCCCGCGATCATCACCCGGGCCATCACCGACCACATCGCCAACGCCGCCCTCATCAAGGTCAACCAGATCGGCACCGTCACCGAGACCCTCGACGCCATGGCCGTCTGCCGCGATGCCGGCTACGCCGCCATGATCTCCCACCGCTCCGGAGAAACACCCGACACCTTCATCGCCGACCTCGCCGTCGCCACCGGCTGCGGACAGATCAAATCCGGAGCCCCCGCCCGCGGCGAACGCGTCGCCAAGTACAACCGCCTCCTGGCCATCGCAGCTGCCCACCCCGAAATCCCCTATGGCCTGCCAGACAAACAGCCCGCAGCATCAGGCGGGAGCGTCAGTATCGGTTAGGAACCCGATTTCGTTGATGGCGACCTGAGTGTCCTCGGAGGCGTTGTACGACGACACGATGGTGAAACGCACCGACGTCACCTCGTCCGCGTCGAATTTGCGGTGCTGGTCGACCAGCACCGCGTCGAGCGCCAGCTCCCGCTTGACGGTCTTGCCCGCCGCCGTGGTGATCGTGACAGCGACTCGGTGCGGTAGGGACGTATCCGCGCGAGAAGTGGCTCGGGCACTGGGGCCAGAAGTGAAGACGAGATCAGTCAAACGGATCGGGGTATTGAAACGGGCCTCGATCCACTCGCCGCGGCCGGCCCCGGACAGGCCGGGCCCCCACCAGGTCTCCTTCAGGCCGTCGAAAGCGCGCACCGGTCCATGGCCCGGGTAGGAACTGGATCCCGTCAGTTGATCCGGGATGACCTTGAAGCGCGGATCTGGCGGCGCGGTTGAGCCGGCCGAAGGTGAAGCCTGCGACGGTTTTCCGTCCGGGCTACCGCGCGCGCCGTCCAGCAGCCCGAAAGCCAAAGCCGCCGCGACGCCCGTACCCGCTGCTGCCACAAACGCGCCCGCAACGATGCGCCGCCGTCGGCGCTGGTGGGGAGCGGGACCGGGACCGGGTGTGACAAGTGCCGAATCCAGCTGCAGGAGATTGTCCGCGGAAGCGCACAGGTTCGTAGACTCTCGGAGGTAAGCGAGGGTAAACCCGTCCTACGGGCCGGTGTTTTGACGGTTCAGGCGGCCGGTTCCTCTGTTCCTGGCCGGGCCGTCTGGATGATCGTCTGGCAAGGTCGTGAGGATTGCCCCTCTGCTCCGCCATGCGGGTCCAGCCGTAGGGAACAGCCGTGTCTGAGTCCGATACGCCGAGGTGGAGGGTCTTCGCTGGACGGCATGACATTCTTTCCATCTTCTGGTTCCGTACTCGCTGCTGGCTCTGTGTCGGCCGGACCTGCCGCAGCCACCGCTCCAGAGCGGGCCGCGCAGCCGGTCTCGAAGACGTACAGCAAGCCCGGCAAGGATTCCTTCAAGGTCCCCGGCCGGGTCCGGTCGCTGACGGTCGACGTCATCGGGGCGGGCGGCGCCGAAGGCGGCGGCGGCCCCGTGGGAAGCGCGGGGGTTCGCGGCGGTGCTGGTGGCGGAGGCGGGGCGCGGATCACCTGTACGGTCCCCGTGCAGCAGGGCTGGCAGCTCCCCATCGTGGTTGCCACCGGCGGGAAGGGGTGATCGCCCACGATCTACCACGGCAGCGAGAAGAACTGGGTGTAGGGAACAGCCGGCACCGCGAGCGGCGCGTCTCAAGTAAGGACCTCGGACAGCAGTCAGGTCAACGCCTTTGCGTGGGGCGGGATGGGCGGCACATTCGCGATCGACCACCGGACCACGAACATCGACGAAGCGCCGGGGACGCCCGAGAGCAGTTCCGGCGGGGAGAGGACGGGCTGCTTTGGCGGCGGGAAGCAGTTGTCCGGTGCCCGTGCGTGGAAGGGCGGCAACAGCAGTGACAGCGTTCTCGGTGGCGGCGGCAAGGGCGGCACGCACGGCAACGCTGGCGCCGGTCTGCCCGGCGCGTGCCCGGAGAACACCGGCACCGGCGGCACCGGAGGCGCGGGCGCCACGAGCAAGGGGAAGGACGGCAGCTCCACGTGCACTCGACGCCCCGGGACCGGCCAGACCCTGACGACGTGCGGGACGCCGCGGACGAAAGCGCCTGGGACCGCATCGGAGCCGCCGCGCGCGGAATCGCTACAAGAGTACGGACTCGTGGGCACGGAGAAAGTGGTCCGGCCCGGAACCAAAAGTGTTTGTTTGGGGGCGGGCCCAGTGAGGGGTTTAGGTTAAGGTGCAGGAAGGGGGGGCAAAAAAATGGAATA
>NZ_JBHXRM010000019.1:0-20715 GCF_042716895.1 Streptomyces sp. NPDC058653
GGCCGGTAGCCCTTGCTGCCGGCCTGTCGCACTTCCAGCAGATAGCCGTCCTCGCCGGAGGCCCGGTCCTCCCAGGTGAACTTGATGCCGGTCGCGTGCATCACGGTCGGCTCGAGGCCGGTGGGGGCGGCTGCGGCGTCGGTCTCGGCGGAGCCCGCGCCCCGCGCCGTCAGCGGCGCCGTCGTCACCTTCGGACCTCTGACCGTACGCGGGGTCATCCACTCCTGGTTGTCGTCGAGTTCCGCCTCGGTGGGCTCGCCCGGTGGCAGCGACACCTCGACCGGTGCGGACGCCGGGCCGAAGTAGGGGCGCAGCCGGTAGTAGAAGGGCGTCTCCGGCATCAGATCCGGATGGCGGTACGTCGTACGGCCCGGCGGCATGAACTCCAGCACCGTGTACGGCCCGGCCTTCTCCGTGGCGAACTCCACCGTCCGCCCCGCTATGCCGGGCTCGTCGTCCTTCCAGCGCAGCGTGATGTCGATGGGCGAGTCGAGCGTGGCCGCGAGCCGGCCGGTGCTCGCCCTCGGGGGCTTCTCCGCCGTGTCCGGCTCGGACGAGCAGCCGGTCAGCGTCAGGACCGTGAGGGTCGTGAGAGCGGTCAGAGCGGCGGCGGTCGTGGCGCGGAGTCGGAGAAGCACGGCGTCCGTCCTTCGGGCTGGGCCGGGCTGGGGGCTTGGGGGACCGTCGAGGGGTGTCCCGTGTCCGGTGACCGCGCGCGGCGGATGCGGTCACCGGACCGGGGAAGTGCCTCAACCGCCTTACTTGCGCCAGAACTTCACACCGCTCCACACCACGGTGGCCGGTCCGCTGCCGCTGTCCGTGCGGTAGGCGCCGAACTTGTCGTAGAAGCTGCCGCCGGGGCTCGCGTAGCTGTGCTTCAGCGAGCCGTTGATGTACGTACGATGCTGGCTGCCCACCTGGTGGACGGTGTTCACCCGGACCGTGGCGCCGACCGTGCCGGCGTTGGACAGGGTGGTGCCGCCGTGCACCGCGTACAGGCGTCCGCCGCGCTCGCCGGCCAGCATGAAGAACGGGCCGGAGGCCGACTCGTTGAACGTCTGCTTGAGACTGATACGGGTGCCGCCCATGCTCGCTATCCGGAAGTAGCCCTCGAACTGCCGGGTGCCTCCGGTGTAGGTGGCGTACCTGCGCTCGGCGCGCTGGTCGCCGCTGGCGGTGGAGCAGGTGAGCGTGAAGGTCAGGTTGTCGACCTGGCCGCAGCCCCTCTCCTGGACGGTGAAGGAGGGCGAGGTCGAGGTCCACCCTCCGGGTTCGACTTCCGCGTACGCGTTCGGTGCCGTCAGCAACATCGCTGCGGCGGCCGAGAGAACAGTGACGGTGCGCTTCATTCCGGGCACGTCTCACTTCTCCGTTTCGGTGGGGGCGTGGCGCTGGAGTCGCATCAGAGTAGAAGTGTCCACGTCAAGCAACAAGAGATTCAGCGGAACTTGACGGAGTTCATGTGCATGAAAGTGCATATGGTTCTAAGGGTGTAAATGACTACGCCCCGCCGGTCGTTCGTGACCGGCGGGGCTATGTATGTGAATGAATGTTGTGGGTGCGGCCCGCCCTCAGACGCCCTGGGGCAGATCCTGGAGGGTGCGCATCAGGCTCTCGGGAAGCGCCAGATTCCATGCGGTGATGACCGGATTGCCATGTTCCGTGCCGAGCCGGGACACCGTCCCGGTCTCCAGCTGGAAGAGCGTGCCCTGGGCGGCGGTGAGCCCCAGATAGCGCGCGGTGAGCACCCGGAGGAAGTGGGAGTGGCCCACGAGGGCGACGTCCTCGTCACTCGCGCGTTCGGCGGCGGCGTGAACCTCGGCGAGCACCCTGTCCGCCCGGTCGCTGACGTCGGAGGGGCTCTCGCCCGGGTGTCCGCCGGGGCCCGCGACCGTTCCGTCCGTCCAGAGGTTCCAGTCGGGTCGGGTGCGACGGATCTCATCGGTGGTGATGCCCTCGTAGCCGCCGTAGTCCCATTCGTGCAGGTCGGGGCAGATACGGGTGGAGCGCAGCCCGGCGAGTTCGGCGGTGCGCCGGGCCCGTGCCAGGGGGCTGACCAGGGTCAGACCGATGGTCCGGTCGGCCAGCACGGGGACCAGGGCGCGGGCCTGGTTCTCACCGTTGGCGGTCAGCGGCAGATCCGTGTTGCTGGTGTGCTGTCCGGACAGCGACCACTCGGTCTCGCCGTGTCTGATGAGGATCAACTCGCCCATGGGTGCTATCCGTTCGTTCGTGCCGAGGCTCTGAGGTACGGGGCCTGCGGACGGCCTCTCCGGCCGGTCCGGCTCCACGATCCCATCACCCGAGCCTCCCCGCGCCCGGGGGCGCGCCCCCGTAACGGAATGACCGCCGGTGGCACGGGGAGGCGCACCCGTGGCGCGGCTCACAGGCCCCCACCTGCGCCGGGGGAACACCGCAGCGTGGTTGAGCGTTCATCTTTACGTGGTCGCGGAGGGGAAAGTGACGACTCCGCGACCACACAAGCGGCCCCGGCTGGTCCATCCCCCGAACCAGCCGGGGCTCCCCATCTCCTGCCCCGCCCCTCTGTCCGGCGCGGACGATCCGTACGTACGGCCCAGCCCCGAGCGCCATAGCCGCGAACGCCCCGGCCGGCTCCCGGAAGGTCGTCGCGCCCTGTCTCCGGCGCCGTGACCGCGCACTCCGGCGACAGGGGAGAGCCCCGCTCAGACGTCGTCGCCCGGATTCCAGTCGAGAAGCCGTACCTTCGCCACCGTCCGTACATGGCGGCGCATCGCCGTCGCGGCGGCCTTTCCGCGCTGCGTCTCGATCGCTTCGAGGATCGCGCGGTGCTGGACGAGCGAGCGCTGGGGGCGGCCCGGCTGGCGCAGTGACTCGTTGCGGCTCTCGGTGATCTGCTCCGCGATGGAGCGCATGAACTCGGCCAGCAGACCGCTGTGCGCCGCCGCCGTCACCGCCGCGTGGAAGAGCCGGTCGCCATCGACGCCGTGGTCGCCCGCCTCGATCTCGGCGGCCATGTGGTCGAGGGCCGAGCGCATCGCCGTCAGATCCTCCGGCGTACGGCGCTCGGCGGCCAGTTCGGCGAGTTTGGTTTCCAGGGCCTCGCGTGCCTCCAGTGCGTCGGGCAGCCTGCGCTTGCGTTCCACGAGCCGTTCGACCGGCTCCACGTCGAGGCTGTCGCGTACGAGATAGGTGCCGCCGCCGTGCCGCACCTCGACCAGTCCCTGCACTTCCAGGACGACGATCGCCTGCTTCACGGAGGCCCGGCTGACGCCGAGCCGGCCCGCGAGTTCGCGCTCGGGCGGCAGTCGGTCGCCCGCCCGCAGATCGACGTCCGCCACATGGCGGCGGAGCCTGTCGAGGACCTGTTCGTACAGTCGCGGCCGGGTCATCGGCCGCAGTGCGTCGGACACACGAACCCCCCATAACTGGTCTTTCGCAGCCTAACACCGCGCGGCCAAGTGGCTGAGCCAATTCCTGTCGAATCCCTTGACGCCCCGGCGGACCGATGCTCAAAGTGGTCCAGCCACTTGGCCAATACCGGTTGGCCTGTAATCAACGGGACCCAGGGACGGGAGCCCCCGATGTCCGCCGAACTGATCTCGATCCTCGTACTCGTGGTCGTCTTCGTGATCGCCACGACCCGCTCGATCAACATGGGCGCGCTCGCGTTCGCCGCCGCCTTCGGGGTCGGCGAACTCGTCGCCGACCTGGACGCGGACGGTATCTTCGCCGGATTCCCCGGCGACCTGTTCGTGGTGCTCGTCGGAGTCACCTATCTCTTCGCCATCGCCCGCGCCAACGGCACCACCGACTGGCTCGTGCACGCCTCGATCCGGCTTGTCCGTGGCCGAATAGCACTCATCCCCTGGGTGATGTTCGCGCTCACCGGAGCCCTGACCGCGATCGGCGCGGTCAGCCCCGCGGCCGTCGCGATCGTCGCGCCCATCGCACTGAGCTTCGCCGCGCGGTACGGGATCAGCCCGCTGCTGATGGGCGCGCTGGTCGTGCACGGCGCCCAGGCCGGCGGCTTCTCGCCGATCAGCATCTACGGCTCGATCGTCAACGGAGTGGTGGAGCGCGAGAACCTGCCCGGGAACGAACTCGTGCTTTTCCTCGCCTCCCTCGTCGTCAACCTGATCATCGCGGCGATCGTCTTCGTCCTCTTCGGCGGGCTGAAGCTCAAGGGCCGCGACACCGGCACCGACCCCGGCAAAGGCACGGGCACCGCCACCGACGCCGGCGACAAGGGCAGCGGCGACGCCGACACCCCCACCGACGTCTCGGGCCTCACCACCCCCCGTATCGCCACACTCGCCGCCCTCGCGGCACTCGTCGTCGCCGTCCTCGCCTTCGACCTCGACGCCGGACTCTGCGCCATCACCCTCGCCGTCGTCCTGAGCGCCTTCTGGCCCGACACGAGCCGCAAGGCGGTCGGCGAGGTCGCCTGGCCCACCGTGCTGCTGATCTGCGGTGTCCTCACCTATGTCGGAGTCCTGGAGGAGATGGGCACCATCGAGTACGCCGGCAACGCCGTCGGCGACATCGGGGTCCCGCTGCTCGCCGCCGTGCTGCTCTGCTACATCGCCGCCATCATCTCCGCGTTCGCGTCCTCCGTCGGCATCATGGGCGCGCTCATCCCGCTCGCCGTGCCGTTCCTCGCCCAGGGCGAGATCGGGGCGGTCGGCATGATCGCCGCGCTTGCCGTCTCCGCGACGGTCGTGGACGTCAGCCCCTTCTCCACCAACGGCGCCCTCGTACTCGCCGCGGCGCCCGACGTCGACCGGGAACGCTTCTTCCGGCAGCTGATGGTGTACGGCGGCATCGTGGTGGCGGTGGTACCCGCGGCCGTATGGCTCGTGCTGGTCGTGCCAGGCTTCGGCTGACCCCGTCACCATGACGACCGGTCAGACTTGTCGACAGCAAGGAGAACGACGCGTGTCCCCTCTCTTCCCGGCCCTCGCGGCGGGTTCCTCTCGGCCCGCACTGCGCTTCGGCGACCAGACGCTCAGCCACGCCGAACTGGCCACGGCGGCCGGTTCCCTGGCCGTCGGGATCGCCGGCGCGCCACGGGTCGCCGTCTGGGCCACGCCCACCCTCGGCACGGCGGTGGGCGTGGTGGCCGCGCTGCTCGCGGGGGTGCCCGTGGTGCCGGTGAACCCCAAGACCGGCGAGCGGGAGCTGACGCACATCGTGACGGACAGTTCACCCGCCCTCGTCCTCGCCGACCGCGGGGCCGAACTGCCGCCGATCCTGGCGGAGTTGCCGCGAATCGACACGGACATCACCGACGGCGCCGATCTCACGGACACCGGGGACCGGGCCGCCCTGCCCGCCGAGCCGTCCCCCGAATCACCCGCCCTGATCGTCTACACCTCAGGCACCACCGGACCCCCCAAGGGCGTCGTCCTGCCCCGCCGCGCCGTGGCCGCCACCCTCGACGCGCTGGAGGACGCCTGGCAGTGGACCGAGTCCGACGTACTCGTCCACGCGCTGCCGCTCTTCCATGTCCACGGCCTGATCCTCGGCATCCTCGGTCCGCTGCGCAGGGGCGGTTCCGTCCGCCATCTCGGCAGGTTCGACACGGACGGGGTGGCCCGGGAGCTGTCCTCCGGCGCCACGATGCTCTTCGGCGTACCGACGATGTACCACCGCATCGCCGAGGCGCTCGCCGACGATCCCGGGCTCGCGAAGGCCCTCGCCGGCGCCCGTCTGCTGGTGTCGGGATCGGCCGCGCTGCCCGTGCACGACCACGAGCGCATCGCGGCGGCCACCGGGCGCCGCGTGATCGAGCGCTACGGCATGACCGAGACCCTGATGAACACCAGCGTGCGTGTGGACGGCGAACCGCGCGCCGGCACCGTCGGCGTACCGCTGGCGGGAGTCGGACTGCGGCTGGTCGACGAGGCGGGCGCCGAGATTACCGCGTACGACGGTGAGACCGTCGGCGAGATCCAGGTGCGCGGCCCGAACCTCTTCAGCGAGTATCTGAACCGCCCCGACGCGACGGAGGCCGCCTTCGACGACGGCTGGTTCCGTACGGGCGACATGGCGATCCGCGACCCCGACGGCTATGTCCGCATCGTCGGCCGCAAGGCCACCGATCTGATCAAGAGCGGCGGTTACAAGATCGGGGCCGGCGAGATCGAGAACGTGCTGCTGGAGCACCCCGGTGTACGCGAGGCGGCCGTCACGGGGGAGCCCGACGAGGACCTGGGGGAGCGGATCGTCGCCTGGGTGGTCCCCGTACAGGCGGACGCCCCGCCGTCGGCCGAGGAACTGGCCGCGCACGTCGCGGCGCAGCTCGCCTCGCACAAGAGGCCCCGCACCGTGCGGTATCTGGAGGCGCTGCCCCGCAACGACATGGGCAAGATCATGAAGAGGGCCCTCCATGGGTGAGCGCATGAGCGCGCGCGAGGCGATCTTCCTCCTCACCACGGGGACGAGCGCGCGGGGCGGCTCCGCGCGGCCCGGGGGCTTCACCGAACTGCCCGCACCGGAGCGGACGTCCGCCGTGGACGGACCTCTGGCCTGGGAGGGGTACGACGCGTCCCGCGCCCGCGCCGCCGAACGCACCGGCGAGGACGAGTCCGTCATCTGCGGCACCGCACGCGTCGGGGGCACCGAAGTGGTCCTGATCTCCTTCGAGTTCGGCTATCTCGGCGGCTCGCTGGGGGAGCGGACCGGGGACCGGCTGGAGGCCGCGTACACCCATGCCCGTGAACGGCGCCTGCCCGTCGTCTCGTTGATCGCGACCGGCGGCAGCCGGATGCAGGAAGGCATGCGCGCGCTGCTCCAACTCCAGCGTGTCGCCGCGCAGTCGGCGCTCACCCGGGCCGCCGGACTGCCCCAGATCGCGGTCGTGCGCGACCCCACGACGGGCGGCGGCTGGGCCACCCTCGGGGCCGGTGCCGATGTGATCCTGGCCCTGCCGGGCGCCCAGATCGGCTTCGCGGGCTCGCGGGTGAGACCGCCGGACGCCGACCCGTACGCGTACACCGCCGAGGCGCAGCTGACGGCGGGTCATATCGACGCGGTGGTACGGCCCGAGGACCTCGGCGGGAGCGTCGGCCGATGGCTGACGCTGCTGACGGGCGGCACCGCCGGTACCGCTCCCGGACCGGTACCGGCGGCCGAGCCGCCCGCCGCGCTCGGGCACACGGCGCCGCCCGCCACCGGCTGGGACGCGGTGAGCCTGGCCCGCGATCCCCGACGACCGCGCGCCGAGGCGTACCTGGACGCGTACTTCACCATCCGCGAGTCCGTCAACGGCGATCGCGCCGGCGGAACCGACCCCGGAACACTCTGCGGGTTCGGCCTGCGCGACGGCCGCACGGTCGCGTACGCCGCCCAGTGCGGCACCGCGACCCTCCCGGCCGGCTACCGCACCGCCGCCCGGCTGGTCCGGCTCGCCGACCGGCTGGGGCTGCCGGTCCTCACCCTCATCGACACACCGGGAGCGGCGAACGGCGCGGAGGCCGAACGCTCGGGGGCGGGCGCCGCGATCGCGGAGATGTTCGCCGCCGTGGCCACCGCCCGCGTGCCCGTCACCAGCCTGCTGATCGGCGAAGGCGGTTCCGGCGGTGCGCTGGCCCTGGCGGCGCCGGACAACACCTGGGCCACACCCGACAGTTACTTCTCCGTCATCGCGCCCGAGCTCGCGACGGCGATCCTCAAACGGCCCCCCGAGGAGACCCGCGCGACGGCCGACCAGCTCGGGCTACGACCCCAGGACCTGCTGTCCCTGGGGGTGATCCGGGGCATCGTTTCCATGGCCGGAGCGTGAAGTCCGCCCATTTCTCATCGGCCTCTCACCAGCTTCGTCGGACCATATGCCTATGGTGAGTGGGTGACGCAGACGACGCCGCCGGGCTGGTATCCGGACCCAGGACATGAAGGTGAAGGCCCGCTCCAGGAACGGTGGTGGGACGGGTCGGCCTGGACCGACATGGTCCGGCCCGACTCGGCCGCGGCCTGGAGCGCACCGTCCGAACTGGGCTCGCCCGGCATGCCGCCCTACCCGGCGGCGCCACCGTCGACCGGTGGCGGCCGTGGCCGGCGGATCGCCCTCGGCGCCACGGCGGCCGTGGTGGTCCTCGCGGTCGTCGGTGGCTTCCTCCTCCTCGGCGACGACGGCGACGACTCGGTGGACAAGGCGGGCACGAACCCCTCCACCGGTCCCAGCAGGCCCGGCCAGGAGGACCGGCCCGCACCGGACGAATCACGGTCGCCCGGTGACCGCGGCGCGCCCGACGACGGCCGGGGCGACGGCGGCCAGGGCGAGGAGGGCGGACCCCGGCAGGAGATACCGACCGAGGACGGCTACGCCACCGACATGGCCAGCGGCATCAGCATCCCCGTGCCGGAAGGCTGGACCGGCCAGTCGGGCCCCGTCGGCGCCGGAGTGAGCACGGGGGAGCACCCGTGCCCCGGAAACCCGGAGGAGTCCTGCGTACGCGGCGGGGTGAACTCCCTTCCTGCCGTGGCGCTGGAGATCAAGGCCACCACCGCGAAGGCGGCGGCCCGCGGCGACATCAAGAAGAACGCCGAGGAGTCCTACGGCGGCGAGAGCTACGGAGAGATCTCCTCGCACCAGGAGTTGAGGTCCGAGGCGGTGACCGTCGCCGGCGAGAAGGGCTATCTGGTGCGGTGGAAGGTCGTCACCGGCAAGGGTGACGACGGGTACGTGCAGTCGCTCGCCTTCCCCTCACCCGCCCCCGGCGCACAGGACATGCTGATCATCGTGCGTTCCGGATTCGACATCAACGACAAGGCGCCGAAGCTGCCCGTGATGGACGAGATCACCGGCGGCATCAAGGTCGCGGCGGGCGGCGGTGGCACCGGCCGGAAGGTCTGAGTCCGCGTCACTCGCACACGCGGGGACGACAGCCGGAAGGAACGCGCGTCACGACCCACGGACGGTTCCCGGTGACCACCACCGGGAACCGTCCGTCGGCGTTCCCGCGTCGCCCACCGGGTGGTCTCACGCGGCTTCCGCACGCAACGACGGAGTCGGGAGCGGCCAACGGGACGTACACTGCACCCATGGGTAATACACACGCTGCGCCGGAGGGCCCCCGACCGGCCTCGTGCGCGCTGTGCCACGCCCTGCACGGCCACGGCTAGCAACCTCGACGCCGACTCTCGGCCTCCGACGCCCGGTGGGATCCCACCCCGAGGCGTCCTCTTCTCGTCCCCACCCTTGTGCAGAGCCGAACTCCCTCCCCCCGCCGCACCGCCGTCCCCAGCGACACCCGCACCCCGCACCCGCGCCCCACCCCCGCGACGCTTCGGCGTGCCGTCGGCGCCTCCACGTGACCGCCGCACGGCGGCCGAGCCGTACCTTCGAGAGGATCCCCTGTGAAGCTGAGCGAATTGCTCGTCGGGCACGACCACGAGATTCTGCAGGGCGACCCCGGTACGGTCATCACCGCCGGAATCTGCTTCGACGCCCATCGGGTGTCACCCGGATCGCTGTTCATCGCGGTCCCCGGCCACCGCGAGGGCGGCCCCGAGTCCGTCGGACCCGCGCTCGCGCGCGGCGCGGTCGCCGTGCTCGTCGACGCGGCGACGGCCGAGACGGCGGTACCCGCCTGGACGTCCGACCCGGCCGTCTGCGTCGTACGCGTACCGGACACCCGGACAGCCGCCGCGGTCGTCGCCTCCCGTTACCACGGGGATCCCGGGCTCTCGATGGACATGGTCGCCATCACCGGGACCAACGGCAAGACCTCGGTGTCGTACATGGTCGAGTCCGTGCTGCGGATCGCCGAGCGGGCCGTCGTCGGTGTCATCGGCACGGCGGGCAGCCGCATCGGGGACGAACTGATCCCCATGCCCCGCTCGGTGCTCACCACCCCCGAGTCGCCCGACTTCCAGTACCTGCTCGGTGTCATGCGCGACCGGGCCGTCGGCACCGTCGTCCTGGAGGCCACCTCCATGGGGCTGTTGACGCACCGGGTCGACCACTCGTACATCGACGTCGGCGTCTTCACCAACCTCACGCAGGACCATCTCGACGACCACGGCACCATGGCGAACTACCGGGACGCCAAACTCCGGCTGTTCCAAGGGCTCTGCCGACGGGCCGTCGTCAACATCGACGACCCGGTGGGCGCCGGAATCGGCGCGCTCATGCCCGGGGCCGTGACCACGTACGCGCTCGACACCGACGCCGACTACCGGGCGACCGATCTCACGACGGACGCCTTCGGCACGCGCTTCACGCTGCACCACGCGGGCCGCAAGTACCCCGTGGCGATCCCCGTACCCGGCCGGTTCTCCGTGGCCAACGCCCTCGCCACCGTCGCCGCCTGCCATCTGCTGGGGCACGACCTGCGCGGGCTGGTCACGGCTCTCGACCGGATGCCGCCGATCCCCGGGCGCTTCGAACGCTTCGAGACCCCGCGCGGCACCTCGGTCATCGTGGACTACGCCCACTCCCCGGACTCGCTCGACAAGGTGCTGGGCACCATCCGCGACTTCGCCACGGGCAAGGTCGTCACGGTGTTCGGCTGCGGCGGCGACCGTGACGTCACCAAGCGGGCGGAGATGGGCGAGATCGCCGGCAGGCACTCCGATCTCTGCGTCCTCACATCGGACAATCCGCGTCACGAGGACCCCGAGGCGATCCTCGACCAGATCACGCCCGGCCTGGTGGCCACCGGCACCCGCTTCGAGCGGTACGCGGACCGCCGCGCGGCCATCGAGTTCGCCCTCTCGGCGGCCGGCGGGGACGACGTCGTCCTGATCGCGGGGAAGGGCAGCGAGCCTTACCAGACCGTCGGCGACACGCTGATCCCGTTCAGCGACATGGCGACCGTGCGCGAACTGGCCGCCGTACAGGACTGATCGCGCGCCTCTTCGCCACGTGCCCTGGACGCACGCGTATGCGGGTGAGCTTCTCGACCATGTGCGGCCGGCCCGGCCCGTACTTGACTTGAGCCATGACACAGCACACGGACAGCAGCGAGGACACGCCGACGGCGGACGCGGGGACGATCCTGGTCACCGGCGGTACGGGCAAGACCGGGCGGCGCGTGGCGGCGCGCCTCGTCGAGCGCGGTCTGCCGGTACGGACCGCCTCGCGCGGCAGTGAGATCCCCTTCGTCTGGGAGGAGCCCGACACCTGGGACGCCGCGCTGGAGGGCGTCGGAGCCGTCTACATCTCCTACTACCCGGACCTCGCCTTCCCCGGCGCCGCCGAGGCCGTCGGCGCACTCGCCCGGCGCGCCGTCGCCACGGGCGCGCGCCGGCTGGTCCTGCTCTCCGGGCGGGGCGAGGAGGGCGCGCGGATCTCCGAGGAGAGGGTGAAGGAGAGCGGCGGGGAGGTGACCGTCGTCCGGGCCAACTGGTTCAACCAGAACTTCGACGAGGGCTTCTTCCTGGAGTCCGTACTCGCGGGAGAGCTCGCCCTGCCCACCGGTGACGCGGTCGAGCCCTTCGTGGACGTGGACGACGTCGCGGACGTCGCCGTCGCCGCACTGACCGACGGCCGGCACATCGGCAGGACCTACGAGCTCTCCGGGCCCCGGCTGCTCGGCTTCGCGGAGATCGCGGCCGAACTGTCCAGGGCCACCGGCCGGGAGATCGCCTACAGGCCCGTCGCGCTCGACGACTACCGCGACTTCCTCCTCTCGGTCGGCGCCCCGGTGGACTTCGCCGACCTCTTCGAACTGATCACCGACGGGCGCAACGCGCACCTCGTGGACGGCGTCCAGGAGGCCCTGGGCCGTAAGCCCAAGGACTTCGCCGACTTCGCCGCCGACGCCGCCCGCACCGGCGTCTGGCGGCCATGACTCCGGCATATAGCTGATTCCCCGCGCCCGGCGCCCTGGGGTGCGGCACGCTGGGGGCATGGACGCGAGCGCAGAAGAGGGATTCGACGACGTGGCGGCCCGGCGGCTGCTGGAGGTCGGGAAGCGTGAGGAGGAGCTCCGGAAGGAGTTCCTTGTGGACGGTCCCGAGTGGGAGCGGACGGCCGTCTCCCACTACACCGCCTACTCCGCCATGGTCCACGAGGAGGACGGCTGGCGGCAGTTGTTCCCGGCCGTGCCCTTCGAGGAGGAGGCGCGGCTCGATCTCGGCGCCGTCCTGCGCGCTCGCGGCGCGCACGCGGGGGAGTTCGCCGGCCGGTTCGGCCGGGCGGCCGACGCCGTCGAACGCGGTGAGGACCAGGTGATCATCGCGGAGGGCGTGTTCCGGATGGTACGGGTCGAACAGACGGTCATCATGACGAGTCACGGCCCGCAGCCGCCGCGCGCGGGGGACCGGGAGTTCCCCGACGAGCTGGACGAGCGGCCCGGGGCGGGCGACTGAACGTACGGGGGGAGCGTCCCGGACGGTGACGGTGCGCGCCGTCCCGCTTCCACGGGGGTGGGGCGGGGCGGGCGCACCGCCTCACCCCCGTGGCGGGCGCACCGCTTCCGACACACCGCTTCTGATATCACCTCTGACACACCGTCAAGAATCGCCCCGGGCAGGCCCGGAGGCCGTTGCCTTGAGATAGGCACCCCAGATCTGCTCCGTGAGGCCGTCCTCGACACCCTTGAGCGTCACCTGCTTCCCCGTCCCGGCCCTCTCCCCGAACAGCGCGATCGAGGTCACCTCCCCCGGCGCCGAGCCGATCAACCAGTCCGCCTTCCCGTCGTCGGTGCGGCCCGACGCCCCCGCGCGCCCACCCGCTTCCACCGCGCCGCCCAGCGGCGGGACGGACTTCTCCGGCCCGATGGTCCCGGCAGGCCGTACCCTCCCCGAGACGGAGGCGTGGGCGAACTCCGCTGACACGCTGCCGACCACCTGGTCACCGGTCGGGTCCGGCAGTTCCACGGTCCGCTCGCCCCGCTTCGCCGACCTCACGATCGACGGCGTCACCTTCTTGCCGTCGTTGGCCAGCGTGGCATGGACGCCGGCCATCTCCAGCGGACTCGCCCCCATCAGCCCGAGGGACGTCGCCTGCGGCGCCGCGAAGCCGGCCGGGTCCGCCGTCATCCCCAGCTTCTTCGCGGTCTCTCTGATCATGTCCCGGTCCGCCCGCGACCGCCGGCTCTCCTCGGCCTCGACCTGCGCGGCGAGCACCACCGGCGCGAAGGTCGGACCCGCCTGGTAGTCCGCGCGTGTCGCGTTGTTCAGATAGTGCTTGAAGTAGTCGTCGCCCCCGTACAGCGCCACGATCCGCCCGGACCCGGGATCGACGGACACCGCGCCCACCTGCCGGTCCGGATCGGGCCGCGGTGCCATCCGCTGGGGACCGGTGCCCGACGAGGCGAGCCCGGCGGCCACCGCGTCACGCAGCGCCCGCTGTCTGTCCGGCTCGATGTTCAGCGTGATCCGCCAGCCGCCGCCCGCCAGTTCCTGCTCGCCGACCCCCGCCGCGATCAGCTCACGCCGGGCGGTGTCCACCAGATATCCGGCCTCCCCGGCCAGCTCCGCCGACACCTTCGGCGCCACGGGCACCGGGAACCGCATCCGCTCCCGGCCGGCCTTGTCGAGCCATCCCTCGCCGACCATGTTGTCCAGCACATAGCCCCAGCGCGCCCTGGCCATCCTCTTGTCGGCGGGCGAGGCCACGGCCCAGTCGTACCGGCTGGGAGCCTGGAGCAGCGCCGCGAGATACGCGCCCTCCTCGACACCGAGGTCCTCGACCTCCTTGCCGTAGTACGCGCGCGCGGCGGACTGGACGCCGTACGCGAGCCGTCCGTAGTAACTGCTGTTGAGATATCCCGCGAGGATGTCGTCCTTCGAGTTGTGCCGGTCCACCTTGAGGGAGATGAACAGCTCCTTCACCTTGCGCGAGACCGTCTGCTCCTGGCTGAGGTAGTAGTTCTTCACGTACTGCTGGGTGATGGTCGAGCCGCCCTGTGTGCCGCCGCCGGTCAGCGTGGTGAGGACGCCGCGCGCGGTGCCGGAGAAGGAGACACCCGAGTCGCTGTAGAAGTCCTTGTTCTCGGCCGCGACGAACGCCCGCCGCACGTCCTCGGGCACCCTGTCGAGCGGTACCGGCTCACGGTTGACCTCACCGGTACGGGCGAGTCTGCTGCCGTCGGCGAACAGATAGACGTTGCTCTGCGCCTTCGCCTGCTCGTTGGGTCTGGGAATGTCGATGACCAGATACAGCACGGCGAACGCCGCGATGACGGTCAGACACAGGGTGACGAAGGCGACGAGGGCCTTGCGCCAGGTGAGGAGTCGACGGAGACGCGTACGCATGGCGTCATCCTCGGCGCCGAAGATCTTCGTCAGGGCGACGGAACGTGTAGGCCGCCACGCGGAGTTGTATCGGCCGTGTATCAGCCGTCCACCGGGCGCGCCTCCAGGGGCGGTTCGTCCCCGATCGCCGGACAGGTCCGCTCGGGCAGCCGGAGCGTCGCGACGGCGCCGCCGTCGGGCGCGTTGCCGAACTCCAGCGCGGCGCCGATGACTTGGGCCTGCCCCAGCGCGATCGTGAGGCCGAGCCCATGTCCCGTTCCACGCTCGCGGGCGCCGGTCCGGAACCGCTGGGGGCCGTCGTCGAGCAGCGACCCGGGGAAGCCGGGACCGTGGTCGCGCACGGCGACGGTCCTGCCGTCGGCGGACACGGTGATCACGACGGGGCCCCGGCCGTGCCGGTGCGCGTTGACCACCAGATTGGTGAGGATGCGCTCCAGCCGCCGTGAGTCGGTCCGTACGGTCGCGGGCTCCTCGTCCGCCCCGCTCTCCCCGTCCGCGCCCGTCTCCTCCAGGACCTTCGCCTCCAGCCCGGTACGCGCCACCACATCGCGTACCAACGCCCCCACCGGACACGGCGACAGATCCGCGTGCTCGGCTCCCGCGTCCAGCCGCGATATCTCCAGCAACTCCTCGACCAGCGCGCTCAGCACCCGCACCCGGTCACGCACATACCCGGCCGCCTCGCCGTCCGGAAGCAGTTCGGCCGCTGTCACCAGCCCCATCAGCGGCGTACGCAACTCGTGCGCCACGTCGGCGGTGAAACGCTGCTCGCCGAGGAGCCGCTTCTGGAGCGCGCCGGCCATCGTGTCCACGGCCGTGGAGATGTCCGCGATCTCGTCGCGCGGACGCGCCCCCGCCGCGATCCGCGCGTCCAGATCCCCGGCGGCGATACGACGCGCGGTGGCGGCCGCCGTACGGAGCCTGCGGCTCATCCGCGCCGCGGTCAGCACCCCCAGCGGCAGCACCACGGCGGTGGTGATCAGACCGGCCACGACGATGCTCGCGTCCAGGGCGCCGATGTCGCGCATCGTGCCGCTCATGCCGACGCGTACGGAGAGCACCCGGTCCCCCGCGGGTCTGGCCGCCCACATCTCCGGCCCGGCGGGCCCCGTGGTGAACTCCGTTCCCCGGCGCCCCTTCGCGACGAGGTCCCCCAGTTCGGCGGGCAGCCCCGGCGCGTCGAGGGCCGCGCCCGATCCCTGGACGTCACCGGTACGCGCGTAGGTCACCGCCGCCCGGTCGAGAGTGACACGGGCGGCGTCCCGCGCCTGGGACAGCTCGCGGTTGCGGGAGAACTCGTGCACCAGTACGCCGACAGCGGCGGCGACCGCACAGGCGGCAGCCGCAACCAGAGCCGCGATCCGCCATCTCAGAGGCATGGTCAGCGCCGCAACTTGTAGCCGAAACCGCGGACCGTCTCGATCCGGTCGGCGCCTATCTTCGCCCGCAGGCGCTGCACATGGAGGTCGACGACCCGGGTGTCACCGTGCCAGGCGTGGTCCCACACCCGGCTGAGCAGGGTCCGGCGCTCCAGTACGACTCCGGGTGAACCCGCGAATTCGAGGAGCATCCGCAGCTCGGTCGGCGTCAGCGCGACGACCTGTCCGGCGCGCCGTACCTCCATCCCCCGGGTGTCGACCGTCAGATCGCCGAAGGCCAGCACGGCGGCGTCCGCCCGGCCGGCGTCACCGGCGCGGCCCGTCCCACCCGGGGCGCCGGCCCCGGCCGGTGAGAAGGAGACCCGGCGCAGCAGGGAGCGGATGCGGGCGACGAGGACCGCGCTCTCGCAGGGTTTGACCACATAGTCGTCGGCGCCCGCCTCCAGCCCCGCGACGACGTCCAGCGCGTCACCGCGCGCGGACATCATCAGGATCGGCGCGAGGCTCAACTCCCTCACCCGGCGGCACAGTCCGATGCCGTCGAGATCGGGCAGCATGACGTCGAGCAGCAGCAGATCGGGGTCCGTCTCGCGGAACATCTCCAGCCCCGTGAGCCCGTCTCCGGCCGTGGACACGGTGAATCCGTACCGTTCCAGGAGCATCCGGACGGTGTTGCGGATCACCTCGTCGTCCTCGACCAGCAGCAGATGCGCCTCGGCCGCCGTGGCGGGCGGCGACGGACGTGCCGACCTCATCACGGTGTCAGGCCCCCGATCTCCGCGCCGCTCCCGACGCCCCCGTCCGTGCCGGTCCGGGACCCCGGAACCGGCTTGGCCTCGTGCGGCGCCGCGGTCTCGGGAGCGAGCGGGTCGGGCGCCCGCGCGCCGTCCGACGTCTTCCACGGATTCTCGACGGTCATCACCTCGCCGTTCCACCGGTAGCGGGTGGTGATCTGGCCGTTCTGACCGGCCGACGTGAGGATCAGATCGGTGCCGAAGGTCTCGCCGGTGAGGCCGACCGGGCCCCAGCTGATCAGCACCGGCCGCACGGAGTCGCCCGAGGCCCGGTAGACCTGGATGAGGGTCAGCCCGGAGGCCGGCTCGTCCAGGGCCACGACCAGTTCGTCGCGCCCGTCGGCGGTCAGGTCCTTGTAGACGGGGTCGCGCAGACCGCACGTGGCTCCGGGGCAGTCGCGGGCCGCGGCCCGTACGAACTCCGGCACGTTGGGGTCGTTCTCCAGCAGTCGCGGCGCCGGCAGCTTCCTGAGCCCGCCCGCCGGAACCGCAACCTTCACCGGCAGATACCGCTCGCGCAGCTGCTTTCTCGCCTCGTCCCCGCTCGTCGGCGGAACAGGGGGCGCGTAGTCGGGCCACAGCGGCGCGGAGCTGACCGGCGGCGAGAGGGAGGGCGCCGGGCCGTCGTCCCGTGCCCCGGTCTCGGCCGCGCAGCCCGCGGCGCCCGCGAGGGCCGTCACCATGGCAAGAGCCGAGACGACGGAGGTCCGGCCGCGCAGCGTGGGACCGGAGTGGGGGAAGCGGCGCATAGAACGGTCAGCGTACCGGGGGCCGAGTTCCTGAACATGCCGGGGGAGCTGCCCG
This sequence comes from Streptomyces sp. NPDC058653, assembly GCF_042716895.1. Taxonomy (NCBI): domain Bacteria; kingdom Bacillati; phylum Actinomycetota; class Actinomycetes; order Kitasatosporales; family Streptomycetaceae; genus Streptomyces; species Streptomyces sp. NPDC058653. The sequence continues at coordinate 17,165 of NZ_JBHXRM010000019.1, forward strand.
TATCCCTGTGTGCACCTTCGTCCGCCGCCCTGTCGAGGAGACCGGTCCATGAACGAGTTCAGCAATCTTCAAGCCCTCCCGGACGGTGAGGCCGAGCTCCGTCTCGTCGTCCGCCTCCAGTGGGAGGACGTCGCCGCGCTCGGTCAGGAGGCCGGGCGCCTGGCTCTCCAGTTGCAGCGGCCCGTGAGCCTCGACGAGGCGGTGAGCCACCGGCTGCGCAGCCGCTCCGCCTCGCACGCGAAGCCCCCGCAGGAACCCGGCCGGCCCGTCGGGACGCCGACGCCGGCCCCGGTGTCGGCGCTGGCCGGCCGCACTCCGGGCGAGCACGCCAGGCAGGCCATAGAGAAGATCAACGGGTCCGAGTCGGCCTGAGTCCCGCCCGGCTGCCGGCAGGCACCGGCCGTGAGGCCGGCAGCCGGGCGGGCAACGCCACCGGCCGGGAACGCTTTTGGCCGGGAACGCCACTAAGGGCAGCCGCTGGATGCGGCTGCCCTTTGCGGCGTGAGCGAATGTCGTCTCCGCGCCTGAGCGGGGGGGTGCATCAGGCGGCGAGCGACACCGCCTCGACGGCTGGGGTGCGCAGTGCGCGGTACGCGGTACCCACGCTGGTGACGACTGTCGCCGCGGCACCGATCCCGACGATGGTGAGCCAGATCCCCGGCCCCTGGCCGGGAAGGACCGCGTCGACCCGGACGCTGCTGAACGGGACGGCTCCGGCCGCGGCGGCGATCGTGCCGAAGAAGGCGCCGGTCACGGTCAGCACCAGGGACTCGATGAAGACCATGCGGAGCACCTGGAAGGGAGTGGCCCCCGCGAGGCGCTGCTGGCCGAACTCCCTGGTGCGGTAAGTGGTCGCCGCGTACAGGGTGTTGATCAGCATGATGCAGGCGAAGACCACGATGATCCCGACCACCACGAAGTTCAGGGTTTCGAGGCTCTTGTCGTCGACGGACCGGGTGATGCCCGAGGTGTCCAGTTCGTCGTTCTGGACAGCTTGCATGTAGAGCGTGGCGGTGGCCATGCCGATGAAGAGGATCAGCGGCATCAGCACACCGGACAGTTGGGAGGCGCGCCGGCGCATGTTGTGCACCGTCAGATAACCGCTCACGCCGGTGAAGAAGGTGATCGGTCGCGCCAACTTGCCGAGCACGAAGGTCAGCAGGGCCGGCGCGAAGACCGCGAATCCCACCGAGATCAGGATCGCCCCGTAGGCGGGGGCGGCCATGAGCGCGTCGTCCGTCTTGTCGAAGGCGAAGGTGGTGCTGACACTGCCGATGCCGAGGAGAAGAGCGGCGAGGCCGCCGATGGTACGTCCCCGGCCACGCGGCTCCGCGCCGCCCGCCGCCGCCTTGGTGGACCGGCGCACCGCGAGGAACGAGGCCCCGATCGCGGCGATCAGACCGACGCTCGCCCCGGCGCCCAGGGCGACCGGACCGAAGACGAAGTCCACGCTCCCGGCCACCTGATCGGTGTCCTTGAAGATGTCGAGGAGCTGCTCGCCGCCGATTCTCGCGGGCAGGATCGCCAGCACCATGCCGACCACCGCGACGGCGGCCGACTCGACGACGATCATCCGCTTGATCTGGGCCGGTGTCGCACCGGTCCTGCGGAGCAGGGCGATCTCCTCGCCGCGCTGACGGACGTTGACCGTGAGCGTGGAGGCGATGGCGAAGAAGACGAGGAGGGTGCCGTAGCCGCCGACCACGGTCGCGGCGGTGGTGAGGGTCTCGGAGCTGCGGTCGTCGATGTTCGCGCCGCCGGCCGTGTCGTGCATCGAGTTGAACGACATGATGATGACGGAGCCGAGGAACGCGGAGAGCAGGGTCGCGACGAGGCGCCCGGGGCGCTGGACGAGGGACCGCATGGCCAGGGTGAACATCGCTCACACCCCCACGGTCATCGGCCGGCGGTGGACGGCGTCGCCGAGGTGCGCGAGGCGTTCCGCGACGGCGTCGACGGTCGGCCGGTTGAGGTGTCCGGCCAGGCGCCCGTCGGCGAGGAAGAGGACGGAGTCGGCGTAGGAGGCGGCGACCGGGTCGTGGGTGACCATGACGACGGTGCGTCCGTGGATGCGTACGGTCTCCTGGAGCAGCCGGAGCACATCACGCGCGCTGCGGGTGTCCAGGGCGCCGGTGGGCTCGTCCGCGAAGATCACACTGGGTTCGGTGACCAGGGCGCGGGCGATGGCGACGCGCTGCTGCTGGCCGCCGGAGAGCTGGTCGGGCCGGTGGCCGAGGCGGTCACCGAGACCCACCTGGGTCAGGATCTCCCTGGCACGGCCCCTGTTGATACGGCGGCCGGCGAGCTTCAGCGGCAGCACGGTGTTCTGCAGGACGTTCAGGGTGGGCAGGAGGTTGTACTGCTGGAAGATGAAGCCGATCCGGCGCCGGCGGAACTTGGCCAGCGCGGCCTCGCTGCCGCCCGTCACCTCGTCACCGTCGACGACGACCTGGCCGCTGTCGGGCCGGTCCAGACCGGCCGCGCACTGGAGGAGAGTGGACTTGCCGGAGCCGGAGGGCCCCATGACGGCGGTGAAGGATCCGGTGGAAAGGCTCAGGGACACGCTGTCGAGAGCGGTCACGGCGTTCTCGGCCGTGCCGTAGACCTTCGCGACCTTGACCAGGCGCAGGGCCGCCTGGCTCCTGTTCGCTCCGGTCGTACTCCTACGACGAAACATGGTCTTTCCTTCCCCTGGACACTCTCTGTGCCACGGGTAAGAAGTTACGCAGGTCCGGACGCGGGCACATTGGGCGTACGACCCGGCTCTGGGGTGTTGCTGAGTACACCCCTACCGTGTTCGGCGGACTTGTGAAGTAGGGGTGGCGGGCCGTCGGACGGGGTGAGCCGCTCCGAGGTGCGGGTAGGTTGACCGGCGTCCGCGAGGGGCGCGGCGAGGGAGTGTGCTCTGTGTCCGGCTGGTTGTTCCCGCTGGTGTTCGCCGTTGTGGGCGCCATGGTCTTCACGATCGGGTTCGTGGGTTTCTGGCGGACCTTCACCCTGCGCCGCGACGGAGTGCGGGCGGAGGGCCATGTCGTCCGGCTGGAGACCACGTCCAACGGGCAGGGCGGCCGGATCCACCGCCCGGTCGTCGGATGGGCGACCGCCGACGGCCGCCGTATGGAGGTCGAGTCGCCCTACGGGCGTTCATGGGTGGGCAGGTTCAGGCCCGGAACCCCCGTCCGGATCCGGTACGACCCCCGGCGGCCCGAACGGATGCGTATAGAGGGCTACGGGCACGGCGTCCAGTGGGTGTTCATGCTGGTCGGCGTCGGGTTCGTGGCGGGCGGGATCTCGGTGGCGCTCCGGCTGGGCATCTGAGAGGCGCCTGGCAGAACAGCCCCGGGGAAGAGGGTCACGAGGTCGTCGAGTCCGACCGGTACGCCATGGAGTGGAACCCGGCGGTGCGAGCGTACGGGTGGCGAGGAAGAGGCGGACCGGTAGGTCTGCCGCTCTTCTTCGCGCGGGTGGAAAGCACCGAGGGGTGGGGGCGCGCGCGCCCGCCGGGGCACACCCCCCCCCCCCAACCCGCGGAGAGAAAAGAACAAAACGGG
>NZ_JBHXRM010000019.1:20725-137991 GCF_042716895.1 Streptomyces sp. NPDC058653
CGTTTTGTTGGGGTTTTCTTCTGGGGGGGGGTTTATCCACCCGTGGTGTGTACCCGCCTTCGCGGGGGTTCCCACCCCTCGTCCGCTTCCCGGAGGAAGCGTCAGCAGCTCAGGTTGCCGCCCGGGTCCACGCCGAGGATTCCGGTGAACTGACGGTACTTGTCGATACGGCTCTGCACCTGGGCGGGGTTTCCGCCGTTGCACTCGATGCTGCCGTTGATGCTGCGAATGGTCTCGCCGAATCCGGCGCCGTTCACCATCGCGTTGTGCGGGGTCATGGTGCCGGGACCGCTCTGGGTGTTCCAGTACCAGAGGCCGGTCTTCCACGCGACGGCGGAATCGTTCTGCACGAGGTCGGGGTTGTTGAGCAGGTCGATGCCGAGCGCGTCGCCGGCCGCCTTGTAGTTGAAGTTCCAGCTGAGCTGGATCGGGCCGCGGCCGTAGTACTTGTCGACACCCGCCGGGCAGCCGTAAGGCTGCGAAGCGTCGCAGTAGTGCGGGTAGTTGGCGGTGTTCTGCTCGACCACATGGACAAGTCCACCGGTCTCGTGGCTGACGTTCGCGAGGAACGCGGCGGCTTCCTGCCTACGTACGGTGTCACTTCCCGTTCCCGTGAATCCCGGGTAGGCGCTCAGGGCGGCGTTGAGCCCACCGTAGGTGTAGAAGGGATTCTTGCTCGGGAACATCTGGTTGAACTGCGACTCGCTGACGATGAAGTCGGCGGCGTCCTTCTCGGCGGCGGACGAGAGAGGGGCGAGCGACGTCAGGGAGAGAGCGGCGGCCGACGCGGTCGCGGCGAAAAGGCCGATAAGGCGCTTACGCAAGGGATTCACTCCTCGGAAGGGCCTCGGAGACATACCGCGGCCCAAGTGTGGGGGGTGGGTCGAGTGGCACCGGTGAGCCCCCTTCTCGCAGATCAGGGGCTCACCGGCGCGGGGATCGGGCACCGTCCGGCACAGGGTGGGGCACCGGGGCGAACGCTCGGCGGTCAGTGCTTCTTCGGCGGAGGGATCGTGGTTACCGGCTCCGCGGGAGAATTCGTCAGCCGCCGATGTTCACGTCGATGCACGCGTAGAACGCGTTCGCGGTGTCGGCGATGTTCCAGACCGCGAGGATCTCCTGCTTGCCCGACAGGCCGCCGAAGTTGACGTTGTGGGTGACCGTCGCTCCGGGCTGCGCGCCGCCGTCGTTGAATTCCGCGACCTTCTGACCGCCGACGAAGTACTGCCAGGTGCTGGTGGCGTGCCGCGCGGTGATCTTCCAGTTGAAGTTCTGGCTGGAGCCGATCGGAGTCACCGCCCAGCCCTTGCCGTCGTCGTCCAGCTCGCTGAAGCGGGAGTTGCCGCCGCTGCAACTGGTCAGACCCTTGGGGCCTTCCACGCTCTGGGGCTCGTACTTGATGTCACCGCAGCTGACGGTTCCGGCGGCGCACTGGGCCTGCCTGCTCGGCGGGTCCGAGATATAGCCGTGGGCGCTCGCGGAACCCGCGGGAAGGCTTATCGCGACGATCGGCGCGATCACCGCACCGAGGGCGACGGCCATCTTCCTCTTCGAATGCATGCGTACTCCTTCACATCAGGTCTTCCCGAGCCGTACCGGTCCGTGGGGGGACATGGGCGCGGCGCGGGCGGGCCTCTCAGGTGTGGGGCCAAGAGGCGCGAAGGGCGGTGGCTGGAGGCCTTGTCCGAGGGCACGCATGGGGGCGTGCATTCGGCAAAGGTCTTTACCACTTGGCCTAGACCATACAGGCAGTCGCGTTCACGTCAATAGCCCTGTGTGAACGATCAGTTGGACCTTGGTACGGCGTAATCGCGGCCTGCTGGACGGGTGAGGGAGCGTCGCGACGCGACCGTCCCCCGCTCGTGATCGGTGACAGACCGCGAACGGGGGACGGGGTGTGAGGTGGGGATTCTCAGGCGTCGCCGGGCGCGCCCTCGGTGGGCGACGAGCGCCGCGGCGAAGGCCGCACGCCCTGCCGCGCCGTCCTCCGACGGAGCGTCAGGGTGACGCCCGCGAGCACCAGGGCGACCCCGGCACCGCCCGACGCGGCCAGGCTCGCCCAGCCGGAGTCCGCGACCGGACCGCTCCGGAGCAGATCCGCCGAGCCGAGACCCGACAGCGCGTGGGCCGCGAGGACCCCGACCGCCGTGGCCGCGCCCGCCGCCCAGATCCGCACGGTGTCGGCCACCGCGAGCCAGAGGCCGAACATCAGGCAGAGCACGGTGACGACGAGGGAGACGGCGTCCGCGGATCCGCCGGACCGCAGGGCGGCGAAGTCCGTCGGCAGATGGAGCACACCACAGACGAACAGCGCGGCGGCGGCGAACCAGCGCAGCGGAGAACCCACGGGGGAGCGGGGGACGGATAGCGCCGTACGGTTCTGGGCGCGGTCGGCGTCCGGCGGGGCGAGGCGCGGGACCTCGGGCGGTGCGGCGGCCGGGGCGCTCGTCCACGGCGCGACGTGTGCGGACGGCTCGGGCTCCGGTTCGGGCTCGACGCGGCGAGAGGGGTGGGCCATGGCTTCGGCGAGGCGCGCCGGGTCGGCCATCGCCTCGGCGAGGCCGGAGAGGCCCGCGCGGCGGGCGTCGGGGTCGCGACTCTCGCCGGACTCGGGGGGACGGGCGAACGCGGTGCGGCGGCTCTGTTCGGGGCGGCTCTCCTCGTACGGGAGCTGCTCGGGCTGACGTGGTTCGGTCCCGGTCCGCGCGGTCCGGGCGCTGCCGTCGGTCCGGGCCCGGTCGGGGCGCTTCGGGTCGTGGCGGGCCTCTTCGGACCGGTTCCGTACGTCACCGGTCTGTTCGGGGCGCGGCTTCTCCCCGGTGGCCGTGTTCCGGCGGGGAGCCGCGACGGGCGGCTCGTTCTCGTGGGTGCCGAGGTACGAGACCAGTTGTGCCACTTCCTCGATCGGCCGGCCGACGGCGGCGGCGCGCAGCGTCGTGCCGGCCTCGTCGAACTCGTGCGGCGGCGCCTTCAGTATCGCGACGAGTCGCATGACCTCGTCGATCGGACGTGCCACCGCGGCGACCCGCAGGGCCTCGTCACCGGGGTTGGGCACCTCGTCGCTCCGTTTGAGCAGCATCACCAGCGCCGCGAGCTCCTCCAGCGGCCGGTAGGTGGCGGCAGTCCAGAGCAGCGTGCGTATGGGCTCCTCGCCGGAGTCCGTGACCGGGTCCCGCGATCCGGCCGGCGTCCCGGCCTCGCGCTCGGGCGGATCGTCGTAGTGGGCGTCGTTGTGGGTGGGGGTGGTGGGGTCGAGCGGCATGGCGCGGCTCCCTTGCCTCGAACTTCACGGGTGGGCACACACCGTGCTGGTCACGGTGCGTGATGAGCACGCACGCGTTGCTACAACAAACCCACATCCGTCCGGGTTGCGCCATCCGAGACGTCGTTATGTACGGCATCTGAGGGGACCCCGGCGCCAGGCGGGCCCCCGGCCGCCCCGGACGGTGACCGGACCCGTACGCCGACGGTGCCCGTACGTGTGTTTCCGCGCATGCTGGACAGCGTGGAAGAAAGCTCGGAACCGAGCGTGGAGAGAGCGGCCGGCCGATGGCCGAGCCCGGCCCGCGCACTCTCCTCGGGGGCCCGACCGGGAAGGACGGTCATGAGCGACGCAACCGGCGCCAAGGGCACGGACACCAGGGGCACGGACACCAGGGGCAGGGAAGGGAACGCCGCGTACGGCAAGAAGCCCTTCAAACGGTCCACGAGTCACTTCACCGACCGCATCACCGCCGACGGCCGCGACGGCTGGCCGGTGGAGGCCGGCCGCTACCGGCTGGTGGTGAGCCGCGCCTGCCCCTGGGCGAGCCGCGCCCTCGTGTCACGGCGGCTGCTCGGCCTGGAGGGCGCGCTCTCGCTCGCCGTCGCCGATCCGATCCAGGACGAGCGCAGTTGGCGCTTCACCCTCGACCCCGACAGCCGGGACCCCGTGCTGGGCATCAGCTTCCTCAGCGAGGCGTACGATGCCCGGGAGACGGAGTACCCCGGGGGTGTCAGCGTGCCGGCGATCGTGGACGTACCGAGCGGAAAGCTCGTCACCAACGACTACCAGCGGATCACGCTCGACCTCGCGACCGAGTGGACCGCGCTGCACCGCCCCGGCGCGCCCGATCTGTATCCGGAGCCGCTGCGTGACGAGATCGACGAGGTGATGGAGGGTATCTACCTCGATGTCAACAACGGCGTGTACCGGGCCGGTTTCGCGACGAGGCAGAGTGATTACGAGCGCGCGTACCGCGATGTCTTCCGCCGGCTCGACCTGGTGTCGGAGCGGCTGGCGGGTCAGCGGTATCTGGTGGGGGACACCATCACGGAGGCCGACATCAGGCTGTTCACCACGCTCGTGCGCTTCGACGCCGTCTACCACGGGCACTTCAAGTGCAACCGCAACAAGCTGACGGAGGATCCGGTCCTCCAGGCGTATGTCAAGGACCTCTATCAGACGCCCGGCTTCGGTGACACCGTGGACTTCGACCACATCAAGCGCCACTACTACATGGTGCACACCAGCGTGAATCCCACCGCCATCGTCCCCCTCGGGCCCGATCTCTCCGGCTTGCTCGACCCGCACCACCGGGAGGAGCTCGGTGGCCGGCCGTTCGGGGACGGCACTCCGCCCGGCCCGGTCCCGGCGGCCGAGGTGGTCCCGCCGGCCGGACGCCCCTGAGGATTACGCCGCCGGCCCCGGCGTGCCCGCGAACGGGCGCGCCGGGGCCGGGGCGTTGGATCAGGAGCCCTCTTCGGATCAGGCGCCTTCCTGCGCCGCGACGATCGCGTTCAGGGCCTCGACGGTGTAGGTCTCGGCGGCCGACTTGTCGATACCGAGCCCACTGAGCACCCCCTCGCCGTTCTCCTGTTCGAGCAGGGCGAGCAGGATGTGCTCGGTGCCGATGTAGTTGTGCCCGAGCCGCAGGGCCTCCCGGAAGGTGAGTTCCAGGGCCTTCTTCCCGCCCGCGTCGTACGGGATGAGGTCGGGAACCTCCCCGACCGCCGGCGGCAGGACGGCCTCGACCGCGTCCCGCAGAGCGTCGGCGCTCACGCCCTGCGCGACGACGGCGAGCGCGCCGATGCCCTTGGGCTCGCTCAGCAGGCCGAGTACGAGGTGCTCCGTCCGGATCTGGTCGTTGCCCGCCGCGCGGGCCTCCTCCTGGGAGGCCATCACCACTTTCCTGGCCCGTTCGGTGAAGCGGCTGAACCCCTGGCTGGCGTCGAGATCGGTCCCCTCGTCCTGGGCCTTGGCCACGAACCGCTTCTGGGCGGCCTGCCGGGTGACCCCCATGCTGCGGCCGATGTCCGTCCAGGAAGCGCCGGAACGTCGTGCCTGATCGACGAAGTGACCGATCAGGTGATCCGCCACGTCGCCGAGATGATCCGCGGCGATGACCGCGTCGGAGAGCTGGTCGAGAGCGTCGGTGTGAACCTTCTTGATGGCGTCGATCAGATCGTCGAGCCGGATGGGATGCGTCATGTGTCAACTGTAGGTTGACGCCTCGGGGGTGTCAACTCGACGTTGACGCCCCTCTGGGGTGATCCGCCGGGGTCGCTACGAGCCCGCCGGCGCGCCGTCCCGGCCCCGCCCTGGTGCACGGGGCCGGGACGCCTCGCTCAGGCGTCCAGCACCGTCAGATCGAGCCGGGCCAGACGCTCGGGGTCGTTGAGGATGGCGATGGAGGCGATCCGCCCGCCGGAGATCGTGAACGCCATGACCGAGATCGGCTGCCCGTCCGTCGTCGCGACGACCCCCGCCGCGCCGTTGACGAGCGCGGGGCGCGAGACCTCGGCGAACCGGGCCGCGAAGATCGCCCCGCCCGCGACGGCCGCCGCACCCCGCACGAGCCCGCCGGGACGCAGCGTCCCGCCGTCCGAACGCACCACGATGTCCGGGTCCAGCAGCGCCACCAGCCCGTCGAAGTCGCCGTCCCGCGCCGCCGCGAGGAACGCGTCCACGACCTCACGCTGCCTGGCGACATCCGGGTCCGGGGCCGGAGCCGCCCCCTGGACCCGGCGTCGGGCGCGACTGGCGAGCTGACGGGCGGCGGCCGGGGTACGGCCGACGACGGGGGCGATCTCGTCGAACGGCACCGCGAACAGATCGTGCAGCACGAACGCCAGCCGCTCGGCGGGAGCCAGCGCTTCGAGCACCACGAGCAGCGCCAGACCGACCGAGTCCGCCAGCAGCGCCTCCTGCTCCGGGTCCACACCGTCCGCCCCGCTGATGATCGGGTCGGGCAGCCGTACGCGCTCCTCCAGCGGGTCCTCGCGGCGCGACGTCCGCGAGCGGAGCATGTCGAGGCAGACGCGGCCGACGACCGTCGTCAGCCAGCCACCGAGATTCTCGACCTCGCTCGTGTCGGAGCGGTGCAGCTTGAACCACGCCTCCTGGACCGCGTCGTCCGCCTCGCTCAGCGACCCGAGCATCCGGTAGGCCACCGCCCGCAGATGGCCGCGGTGCGCCTCGAAGCGCCGCGCCAGAAATTCGTTGTCGTCCATCGCCGTACCTCTCGACCCGACCCGTCAGTGCGTTCCTCACCGTGCTGACGCGTGGGAGGCGGGAGGTGTGACGAGGGGCCGCCGATGTCGCCATGGCGGGCGTGCTGTCGTCCAAGGCCGTCGCTCGGCCTCAAGCGACCGTAGCCTTCGTGAATTGCGGCGAGCGAACGAGCCGGATGACACCCGCCACGATCAGAGCCAGACCCATCAGGACCGCGCTCACCCACACCGGGGACCGGAAGCCGAGACCCGCGTCGATGGTGAGCCCGCCGAGCCAGGGACCGGCCGCCGCACCGATGTTGAAGGCCGCCGCCGCGAACGAACCGCCAAGGGTCGGCGCCCCGGGGGCCAGGTGGAACACCTGGGAGATCATCGCCGACCCGGTGCCGAAAGCGAGCATCCCCTGGACGAAGACGAGCGCGACCACCGCCGCCGGGCTCACCGCGCCCAGCGCGAGCGCGATCCAGCCGACCATGAGAGACACCATGCCGGCCAGGACGAACGCGCTGCGCCGCGCGTCGGCGACGCGGCCCGAGACGGTGACGCCGACGAGCGACCCCACACCGAACAACGCCAGCAGGGCGGGGACCCACCCCGCGCCGAGCCCGGTGACACGGGTGGCCAGCGGTTCGAGGTAGGAGAAGGCGCCGAAGGTCGCGCCCTGGACGAGAGCCATCGTCAGCAGCGTGAGCAGCACACGTCGGCCGGTGAGGGAACGCAACTCCGCCCGTACGGTGGGTGTTCCGGTGCCCGCGACGGAAGCACCCGTGGGGGCGGTGACTCGCGGCCGGTCGTCCGGCACCGACGTCACGATCGCCAGCAGCGCCGGCACCGACACGAGAGCCACCGCCCAGAACGCCGACCGCCATCCCAGGTGCTCACCCAGCAGCGCCCCGGCGGGCACGCCCACCACACAGGCGACGGTGACACCGCCGACCACGACCGACGTGGCGCGCGCCCGCGCCGCCGGCTCCACCATCGAGACCGCCGCGACCAGGGCGACCGCCCAGAACCCGGCGTTGGCCAGCGCCCCGACGATCCGGGTCGCGAGCAGCACCTCGTAGCCGGGGGTGAGGGCGCCGACGACGTGCGCGGCGACGAACACGGTCAGAAAGATCAGCAGCGCGCGACGGCGCGGCCAGGTACGGCTGAAGAGCGCCATCAGCGGCGCCCCGACCACCATCCCCACGGCGAACGCCGAGGTCAGCAGCCCTGCGGCGGGGATGGACACCTGCAGATCCTCGGCGATACCCGAGACGAGCCCGGACAGCATGAACTCGGAGGTGCCCTGGGCGAAGACGGCGAGCCCGAGCACGTACACAGCGAATGGCATGACGGAACCCCAGAGAGGCTAGAAGAGTTGACGGCCTGTCGGATGGCATGAGGAGGGGGAGGTGGGCCGGCCCGTGCGGCATGACGGTGTGTCATGCCACACGGCGACGCGGCGAGAGATCCGTCAACTCATCGACGGCCCAGGCGAGTTCACGCACAGGCGGGCCAGGACGGGACCGGACGGATCGGGAGACGCCGAACGCGGAACACGACGGGTGTCGGCGTTCAGGAGCGGCCCACACGACGGTGGACCGGCGGCAGCAGCCGTAACGAGGGCGCGCACACCACCCACACGGTGGTACGCGTCAAATCGACAGCGGATCGGCCACCGGGCGACCGGTGGCTAGAGTCTGTCCGACTCGGGGCTAGCCATGATCGGCAAGATACCAGCCGCCCCCCGCGCTCTCCACCCGATTAACGACGTGCGGCTCCGGTGCCGGGCCACTACCTTCACCGCCATGGAAGAGCGACCGGACGGCATCGAGGACCCCGACGTACGACACGCCCTGGACGCGTGGGGGATCGACCCCGTCACCTGGGAGTACGCACCCGTCGGGTTCGGCGACTACCACTGGACGGCCGCCGACACGCGCGGGCGACGGTGGTTCGTGACCGTGGCGGATCTGACGCGGAAGAGCTGGTACGGGGACGGGACCGAGGCCGCCTTCCAGGGGCTGCGGGACGCCATGGACACCGCCGCCGCGCTTCGGGACGCCGAGCCCCACGGCCTGGACTTCGTCGTCGCCCCGGCGCGTAACGCCGACGGCGGGACCGTACGGAGGCTGGGGAGCGGGCACGCGGTCAGCGTGTTCCCCCTCATGTCCGGCACGCCCGGCCACTTCGGCGACACCCTCACCGCACACGACCGCGGCCTGATGGTGGAGCTGCTCGCCAAGCTCCATCGGACGGCTCCACCACCCTCTGCCCGTGTGCTGCCGGCCGCGTTCGCGACCCGCCCCCAACTGGACGCCGCGCTGCGGGAGATGGGCGGTCCCTGGGACGGTCCCGGACCATACGCCGAGCCCGCCCGCCGACTGCTCCTGGACCATGCCACCGCTCTGCGGGGCCGGCTCGGCGAGTTCGACCGGCTCGCCGGTGAACTGAAGGACGGCGGCGGTCCGCTCGTCATCACGCACGGCGAGCCGCATCCCGGCAATGTGCTGCGGGTGGGCGAGCGGCGGCTGCTGCTCGACTGGGACACGGTGGGCCTCGCGGTACCCGAGCGTGACCTCTGGCTGGTCGCCGAAGGACCTGCCGACCTCGCACGGTACGAGGAGGCCGGCGGTCGCGGGCCGGACCCCTCGGCGCTGGCGCTCTACCGGCTCCGCTGGGCCCTCAACGATGTCGCCGAGTTCCTCGACGTCCTTCGCGCACCGCACGGGCGGACCCCGGACATCGAGCAGGCGTGGCGGGCACTGGCCGGCACGGTCGAGAGCCTCGCGGCCGGGGCCCAGGGCCGGTCGTAGCGGGACCGGCCACGACCGCTACGCGTGGTCCGTTCCGGTGAGCGCGGCGGTGCGAGCGCACCGGTCTCCTCCGGACGGCTATAACCACGTCATGCTCTATCACTTCGCGACGCTCGAAAACTGGTCGGCCGACCCGGACCGGCCCTACGCGCCGCCGTCCTTGGCCACCGACGGCACGGTCCACTGCTCCCCGACGGAGGAGGCGGTGCTCATGGCGGTCGCGCGCTTCCACCGGGAGACGGCCGGAGTCGTCCTGGCCATCGACGAGACGAGGGTCGACGTCCCGGTCGAGCGGGTGGCACCGCCCGCCCACTCGCCGCTGGCCGCTCGCCCCGGCTTCCGGATGGCCCGGCTACGGGGACCGCTCAACCGCGACGCCGTGGTCCAGGTGATGGACATCGTCCGCGGCCAGGACGGCGAGGACTGGGCGCTCGTCGCGCGGGACGGCTCCGCGACCCGCTGACGGCGGAGGCGGGGCCGTCCCGCGCGAGTCGAATCTCCCTGGTGGCGCGCTCGGGGCCGCGCCTAGGATCGATCGAGATGAGGCCAGGGGACGAGGCATTCGACGACGCGTTCCGGCGGGCGGACGTCCGTCGGCTCTCCCTGCTGGTGAATACGGATCTCTGCCCGCCCGACGTCTTCGAGCGGCTCCTCCGGCACGACGACGCGCCCGTCCGGTCGCTGGGGCTGACCCTCCTCGCCGAGCAGGCAGCCCGCGGCGAGGCGTCGGAACTCGGCGCTCTCCTGCCCCTCGCGCTGTCGGCCGCCTGGCCGGCCCGGGCGGCGGAGGACGCGCTCGTCCTGGCGGAGCTGTACGCACGGCTCGGACCGCATGTGCCGAAGCCGTATGCCGTGGCAGGACGCGTTCCGGCCTGGCGCACGGCCGGGCTCCCCGTACGCGTACAGATCGTCTGGCTGCGCGCCGAGATCGCCAACGACCCGACGACCGTCCGCCGCGAGCCCCCGGGCGAGCCGCTGTACCAGGCCGTACGGGAGACGAGCATCGCCGGAACCGCACGGCTCCGGCGACTGGTCGGTGAGCTGCTCGACAGCGGCGATCCCGTCCTGGTGCGCGAGTCGTTGAGACTGGCCAGGGAAGGCCTGCACGCCGGAGCCCTGTCGGCCGCGCTCGTACGGGCCCATCTGGCCCGCCTGCTGGACATGGACGCCGGGGGCGGGAACGTCGCCACCGCCCTTGCCGAACTCGCCGAGCCCTGGGCGGTGTTGGAGCCCCTGCCGCCCGCCCAGGTGACCGCCGTGGTCGGCCTCCTGACCGCCACCGAAGCGGCCGTACGACCCGAGGCGGCGGACGCGGCGCTCACCGCACTCGCCCGGTACGGACACTCCGGCGCACTGCGGCGGGCCGTCGACGACGGGGAGTTGCCACCCGGACTGCGACGCCGCGCCCTGGAACTGCTCGGCCCACTCGCGACACGCGACGACATCGGGGAGCTGACGGCCGTCGCGACGCGCGACCCGTTGCTCTTCGGCGAGTCGGCCCTTGCCTGCCTGCGCGGGCTCCACCGGCGCGGACACTTCGTCACCGCCCCCGATGTCCCCGCCGTGATCGCGCTCGCGCTGGCCGACCACGCCGTCGCGCCGCGCGATGTCGCCACCATCCTCTTCACCTGCCGCCGGGACATGTTCCGGGTCCTGACCGATGTCCCGGCCGACGAACCCGACTGGCCGCGACGGCTCGACCTGCTGGTCGCGCTGGCCGGACAAGGCACGGGCGAGACCGGCGAAGTCCCCGTCGGAGACGCCGTCACCCGTGCGCTGGAGGCCACTTCGACGCCTCGGCCCCTCCTCGGCGCGCTGCGCGCGCTGCGGTACACGCCGGCCGAGGAAGCCGTACTGGCATGTCTTGAGACGGAGCCCGCCGCCGCACTCCACACCCTGGAGGCGATCGGGGGACGGCGCACGACGGAGGCCTTGCGGGAGGGCCTCGGCGTCATAGCGCTGGAGGGGGCGGGCGTGGTCGCACCCCATCTGCGTGCCGTCCGGCACCGGGCACTTGAGCTGCTCTGGCAGCTCACCGATGACACGGCCGAGCGCCGGGCCCTTCTCGTACGACTCGACCCCGCCGACCTCCCCGCGCGCATCGCCGCCGATCTCGGCGGTCCCGACGAGAGCGAACTCGGCCTCCTCGCCTCCCGCGTGGACCGGGCCGAGCCGGAGAAAGCACTGTGCGGACTGGCCGCCCACGGCGGCGCGGGCACGATCCCGGTCATCGCCGGTCTGCTCCTGGACGTGGTCGCCGAACTGGCCCTGGGGGAGCACGCGTTGAGCGAACACGACGCGGCCCGGCGGCCCCGAGGTACCACGGCGGGCGAGGCCGCCGGTGGGGCCGTCGTACCGGGGGAAGTCCTCGAAGCCGTACGCGAGTTGGGCCGACGGCTGCACGCCCGGCGCCGGATCCGGCCGGTCTGCCTTCTCGACGCCGCCGACGCCGACGCGGCCGGCGACGCCCTCGCCGCGACCATGGTCCTCGACCTGCTCGACCGCCCGGGGCCGACCGACGGCGAGCGGGTGATCCTCCTCGAACTGCTGACCAGGATCCCGTATCCGCACACCCGGCCCCGCGTCCACCGCCTCCTCCGCCACCGCGACCCTCACCTGCGGAAACATGTGATCGCGCTGCTCGCCCAGGACACCGACGGCGACGACGCGCGGACACTCTCCGCGAGCCTCGTCACGCTGACCGCCGCCGACGACATCCAGACCGTACGGCAGGCACTGCTCGCCCTCGGTCACGCACGCGCGCGCTGGGCCTCGGGCACGATCGCCGCCTGTCTCGACCATCCGAACATGAACATCAAGAAGACAGCGGCCGGGGTGCTGGCCCACGCCGGCAGTGCGGTCGCGGTGCCTCAGCTCCTCAACTGGCTCGGCAGGCACGACAATCCGGGACTCAGGACCGCGCTCGTCGAAGCGCTGCGGTCCATCCTCGGTCCGGCGTACGAGGCGACGGTGCGCGCCGCCCTCGACCGGGCGGAGGAGCCGCGCGCCCGTAAGTTGCTGTCCGAGTGCCTCGCCGAGAGGCGACCCGGCGGGGCGCCCCTCTCCGACGTCGCCGCGCTGGAGGCAGGGGGCTGGCAGCCCGCGATCGCGGCGCGAATCGCCGGACGACCGGAACTGCCCGCGCGTCACACGCTGCGCCGGCTGCGGGCGACACACGCGGACTGGCTGGAGCTGGCCGACTCGCTGCCCGAGTCGATGTCCGCTGTTCGGGGCCGACTTGTGAGGGTGGCCGTCAGGATCGCCCCGGGCCGGCTGTCCCACGAGGAGAGAAGGACGTACGCGCGCTTCGTACGGCTCCTGCTCATGTGTCTGACGGACAAGGCGACTTCGGGTGAGGACGGGCGGGACGTCGTGTCCGTCCTCGAAGAGCTCGCGCCCACCTTGCCGACGGTGGAGAGACGGGCGGTCGCCGCGACCGTACGCGCGCTGCCCGGCACGGCGCCCGCGCCCACGCTCAACCTGCTGCGCGGCTGCGACGCGGTGCTGGTACGCGCCGACCTGGACCAGGCGCTCGCCGCGGCGGCCACGGCGCGGGAGGAGGGAGCCGTACTCCGCGAGGCGTTCGGGAGCCCGGACACGTCCCGCTCGGCGCCCGACTCCCGCGCCCGGCTCGCCGCGTTGGTGGACTCGTATCCCACGGCCGATCCCACGACCCGGACCACCCTGCTCGACCGGATGACGGCGCTCCAACCCTTGGACGCGCCGCCCTGGACCCTCGGGGAGACCGAGACCGAGACCGAGACCGAGACCGGCGCCGACGCGTCGATGACGGGGAGACGCGGGCGGACGGTACGCGCGGACGATCTGGACCAGCCCCGATCAGCTGCCCTGCGGGCGCGTCTGCTGTCCCTGCTGGACGCGCCCGAACCCGACCGGCGTCGGACCGCCGCCCTCGCGCTGCTCAAGTGGCCCGATCCCGGCGTCCGTCGGGCGGTGCTGCGCGCCCATCTCCACGGTCGGGTCGATGTCGACATCCCGGCCGACGCCGTACCGACCGGACCGCTCGCCGCACTGCTTGGCGAGACGGAGCCCGACGGCGGGGAGATCCGGTACGAGCGGCTGGCCCGGTTGGCCGTACGCCTCGACCCGTCCACGCTGGAACCGCTCGTATCCCTGCTCCTGGAGCGATGGCAGCGCACCCCGGAAGCGGTACGTCCCGTCCTGGCGGCCGTACCCGCGGATACGCTCGCCGTGCTCCTCGGCGACCGTCTCGCCGCCGGCGCGTGGGGGTTCCTGGACCTTCTCGCGGGCCGTACGCTGCTCCGCACCCCCGAGCTCACGGAGATCCGCCGTCGGCTGCGCGCCGAGGGGCGGGACCGGGTCGCCGACAGTCTGGTCCTTGTCGACGGCCCGTTGCTCGACCCGTCGGCCGAACGCGCGGACCGGCGTGCGTGGTTGACGGAGCGCGCGGGGGCCAGTGACGCACCTTCCCGCCAGGAGCTGCTGCACCTGGCCCGTACCGGGGGGCCCGACCAGATACGCCGGGCGCTCACCCGTCTCACCGAGGACCGTTTCGATCCGGCGGCCCATGACGATCCCGAACTGCGTGCGCTCATCGGCGAGTTGCTGCACCACCCCCGGCCCCGGGTCCGGCTGCACGCCCACCGGACCTCCCGGGCGCTGTACGACCGGGCGACGTACCTGCACCACACGTCGTCGCTGCTGAGCGATCCGCAGCCGGACGTGGTGCGGTCGGCGGTCCGCACACTCGCCCACGCGGGCTGGGAGCCCGCCGTTCCCGCGATCGTCGCCCTGCTCGACCATCCCCACCCGGCGGTGCGCGGCGCGGCGGCGGACGGTCTCCAGCACCTGGGCCCGCGGGTGATCCCCGCACTCCGCCGCGCGGCCGACCACGCACGCCCCGACAAGCGGTCGGTCTACACGTCCCTGCTGGACCGGATCCGGGCCACTGTGGAAGAAGAGGAAGGTGCCTGACGCCGTCGCGGGCCGCCGGCGCCATGAGCCCGGCCGCGTCCGGCACGGTCACGGGCGTACTGGTTCCGAACGACGACCTGCGACGCCCCGGAAGCCGCGACTCCTCCCCCCCGTAACTCCCCACCACCCGAAGGCAGTTCAGCCCAGGAACGCCTCCGTGGCCGCCACGAAGCGCTCGGGGTCGTCGCGCCACGGGAAGTGCCCCGCGCCCGGCTGGACGACGAGGTCGGCGTTCGGGAACAGTCCGGCGAACTCGGTCACGGTCGCCGGCGGTGCCCCCGGGTCGACCTCGCCCGCGAGCAGCAGCACCCGCCGTTCGAACCGGCCCAGCGCCTCGCGCGTGGACTCCGGGTCGAAAGCGCCCTCCCCGGCGAAGACTCCCGCGGCCTCGTCGTTGCGCTGTGCCTCCCCCGCGCTCTCGTAGGCCCGTGCCTCCTCGTCCCAACGGCCGTAGGAGAAGGGCGTGATGGCCCCCCAGGTGTCGGCGGTCGCCCGTCCCTCGGCGATCGCCTCCAGCGCGGCGTACGCCTCGGGGAACCACGGCTCGTCATGGCGGGGCCGAACCGTCTCGCGCCGCACCTCGCCCGGGATCGGGATACCGACCGCCCAGACGCTCGGTGTGATCAGCGCGAGCCGGTCGACGCGTTCCGGGTGGCGGCCCACGTACAGCGCCGCCAGATTCACGCCGCCGGAGTGGCCCAGCAGGTCCATCCGGTCGAGGCCCAGATGATCGCGGAGCGCGTCCACGTCGTCCACCAGCCGGTCGCACCGGTACGAGGCGGAGTCCTCGGGAACGGCGGATCCGCCCGTACCGCGAGGGTCCAGCATGATCAGCTGCCGGTGCGCCGAGAGGCCGCCCAGCTCGCCGAGGTAGTCGGACGACTGCATCGGCCCGCCGGGCAGACAGACCAGGGGAGGGCCCTCCCCGAACACGTGGTAGGCGAGCTGTGTGGTGTCAGGTGCGGAGTAGGTAGGCATCGCGCAGACCCTGTCAGCGGCGCCGACCACCGGCAACCGGGTTTTCACGGCCGGGCCGCGCCGCGCTCACCAGTCGTGCAGCGTGCCGTCCAGCAGCCGGTTCACCGGCAGATAGGCGGGGGAGTACGGGAAACGGGCCGCGGCCTCCAGGTCCAGCTCGACTCCGAGGCCGGGTGCCTCCGAGGGGTTCAGCAGCCCGCCGTCGAAGGTGTACGAGGGGCGGAAGACCTCCACCGTGTCGGCCGAGTGGCGGGTGTACTCCTGGATGCCGAAGTTGTGGATCGCCACGTCGAGATGGATCGCGGCGGCCATCCCCACCGGTGAGATGTCGGCCGGACCGTGGATTCCCGACCTGGCTCCGTGGACCGCCGCCAGGTCGAGGAGTCTGCGCATCGCCGTGATGCCTCCGGCATGGGTGACCGCCGAGCGCACGTAGTCGATCAGCCGCTCGCCGAGGAGCGTCGTGTAGTCGTTGACGTGGTTGAAGACCTCGCCGATGGCCAGCGGGGTCGTGGTGTGCTGCCGTACGAGCCGAAGCGCGGCCTGGTCCTCGGCCGGTGTGCAGTCCTCCAGCCAGAACAGGCCGTACGGTTCGAGGGACTTGCCGAGCCGCGCGGCCTCGATCGGGGTCATCCGGTGATGCCCGTCGTGGAGGAGGGGGAGCTCGGGGCCGAACTCGTGGCGTACGGCCTCGAAGACCGTCGGCATGTGCCGGAGGTAGGCGGCCGTGTCCCACACCTCCTCGAACGGCAGTGGGTGGTCGCCCGCCGCCCCGTTCCCGCCGCCCGTCCGCAGGCCGACGCCGGTCGCGGCGTCGCCGCCGTTCACCCCGTACACGGCGTCGAGACCCGGCACCCCGGTCTGGACGCGGACCGCGCGGTAGCCGTCGGCCAGCACCGCCCGCACGGAGTCCAGCAGCTCGGGGATGTCGCGGCCCGCGGCATGCCCGTACGCGAGCGCCCCGTGCCGGCTCCGCCCGCCGAGCAGCTGGTAGAGCGGCATGCCCGCGGTCTTCGCCTTGATGTCCCACAGGGCCATGTCGACTGCGGCGACGGCGGCCATCGTGACCGGGCCGCGCCGCCAGTAGGCGCCCCGGTACAGGTACTGCCAGGTGTCCTCGATCGCGCCCGCGTCCCGGCCGAGCAGGAGAGGGGTGATGTGCTCACGCAGATAGGTGTCGACGGCCAGCTCGCGGCCGTTGAGTGTGGCGTCGCCGAGCCCCACGACCCCCTCGGACGTCGTGACGCGCAGGGTCACGAAGTTGCGTCCGGGGCTGGTGACGACCGTTTCGACGGACTGGATCTTCATGGACGGGGCTCTCCTCGGTGGACGGTGGGGAGGGTGAGGGGACGGGGGCGGGACCTCTTGATTTTTTACGGCTCCGACTCCCGCCGGCCCGGGCCCGCCGGGGCCCGGTGGTAGGGATCGTTCGCGCGGATCGTTCGCGGTCGCGGCGACCGCCCGGCCCGGCGGTCGGCCACTGCGAGAGTTCCCCGCCCCCGTCCCGGTCACGCCGAGTCGCGCACGACCAACGTCGTCGGCAGCACGAGCTGTTGATGAGCCGTGGCCGGCTCCGCGATCTCCTCCAGGAGCAGCCTCGTGATCGAGCGGCCGATGGCCTCGATGGGCTGCCGCACGCTCGTCAGCGCCGGTGTCGTGTGCCGGGCGATGACCGAGTCGTCGAAGCCGATCACCGCGACGTCGTCGGGCACCCGCCGACCCCGCTCGCGCAGTTCGGTCAGCGCGCCCACCGCCATCACGTCCGACGCCGCGAAGACGGCGTCGATGCCCGGGACGCGGTCGAGCAGGTCGCGCATCGCCGTACGCCCGCCCTCCTCGGTGAAGTCCGAGACGGCGACCAGGCGTTCGTCCACCGGCACGCCGCGCTCCGTCAGCGCCTCGCGCCAGCCCCGGAGCCTGCTGTTGCCGACGTCCATGTCGAGCGGTCCGGTGATCGTCGCGATCGTGCCGCGCCCGCCGTCGATCAGATGGTGCACGGCCGTCGCGGCGCCGCCGACGTTGTCGGAGTGGACATGGCTCAGGGACTCGTCGGGCGAGCGCCGGCCCGCCAGGACCGTGGGCATCCGCATCTCTTCGAGCAGGCCGGGCAGCGGGTCGTCGTCATGGATCGACACCAGCAGGACACCGTCCACCCGCCGGGCCGCGGCGAAGCGCGTCAGCCGGTCGAGTTCACGCCGGTCACGCACCAGGATCAGCAGCAACTGCATCTCGGTGTCGGCCAGTTCCGTACTGACACCGCGGATCACGGCGGAGAAGTACGGCTCGGCCGCCAGCCGGCTCTCGGACTCGGGGATCACCAGCGCGACGCAGTCGGTGCGGCTGGTGACCAGGCTGCGCGCGGCCGGATTGGGTATGTAGTTCAGCTGCGAGATCGCCGTCTCGACCGCGGCGCGGGCCTTCGCGCTGACCCCGGGCGAACCGTTGACGACCCGCGAGACGGTGCCACGGCCCACCCCCGCCAGCTCGGCGACGGCTTCAAGAGTTGGCCGTTGACCTTGCTGTTTACGGCTGTTCATCGCTTCTCCTGACTTCTGCCCCCGAGGGCGGTCCGGTTCCTGCCTACGCAGGGCACTTGGCCCGCGACACACCGCTCCGCCCTGCTCGGTGCCGGACATCTCCGGGCAACGGAAATGTCTTCAACTCTTGACACGGTGCGACGTACTCCGCAGAGTCTTCCACAACCGACTGGGAGCGCTCCCACTCACTTGTTCGCCGGATGACGGGCTCGCGTCCGGTGTGTTCACCGAGTCACTTTTCGGCGCGTCGAGCGCCCCGCAAGGAGGAAGCACATGGGCACCGCCCGGCATCGCTTCGGATCCGTTCTCTCCGCACTCCCCTCCCGTGTTCCGCCCCGTTCTCCGCACCGCTTCCCCTCGCTCGCCGCCGTCGCGGCGGCCGGGCTCTCCCTCGTGCTCGTGGCCGGCTGCGGAGGCGGCGGCGACACGGACAAGGCGCGGACGAAGGACGGCAAGACCGTCATCAGCGTGGGCCTCTTCGGTGTCATGGGCTTCAAGGAGGCAGGGCTCCTCGACCGGTACATGGACGAGAACCCCGACATCCTCATCGAGGCCGACGTGGCCGGTGACGAGCAGACGTACTACACGGCGCTCCAGACGCATCTGGCCGCGGGCAGCGGCCTCAAGGACATCCAGGGCATAGAGATAGGCCGGGCCAAGGAGCTGGTCGACACCCGGTCGGACAAGTTCGCCGACCTCTCCAAGACCCCCGGGCTCGACCACTACCTGCCGTGGAAGTCGAGCCAGGTGACCACGGAGGACGGCAAACTGCTCGGACTCGGCACGGACATCGGCCCGATGGCGGTCTGCTACCGCAAGGACCTGTTCGAGCAGGCCGGTCTGCCGACCGAGCGGGCCGAGGTCGAGAAGCTGTGGGCCGGCGACTGGTCCAAGTACGTCGACGTCGGGCGCGACTTCAAGTCGGGCACCAAGAACAAGAAGCTCGCCTTCATGGACAGCTCCAGCGGACTGTTCAACGCGATGATCTACGGCGACGAGCAGCAGTTCTACGACAAGAGCGGCAAGCTCATCTACCAGGACAATCCCGTGGTCAAGGACGCCTGGTCACTCGCGTCCGACGCGGCGGAGTCCGGACTGACCGCCAAACTCCGGCAGTTCCAGCCGGGCTGGGACCCGGGACTGGCCAACAGCACGTTCGCCACGACCGTCTGTCCCGCCTGGATGCTCGCGCACATCAGTGAGAAGGCCGGACCGGCGAACAAGGGCAAGTGGGACGTCGCCAAGGCGCCCAAGGGAGCCAACTGGGGCGGCGCGTTCCTCGGCGTGATGGAGAACAGCCCCGTGAAGAAGGAGGCGACCGACCTCATCGCCTGGCTGACCGCGCCCGAGCAGCAGGCGTACATCTTCGAGAAGCTCGGCAACTTCCCCTCCTCGAAGACGGCGCTCGACATCCCCGCCGTGGCCAACGGCACCTCCGAGTACTTCAGCGACGCGCCGATCGGCAAGATCTTCGGAGCCGCAGCCAAGGAGATCCCGGACGAGCAGGTGCTCGGACGCAAGGACGGCACGATCAAGGACGCGTTCTCGGCCGGCCTCCAGCTGATCGAGGCCCAGGGCAAGAGCCCGGACGAGGCATGGAAGACGACGGACGAGCGCATCGAGAAGGCCACGCGCTGACCGGCGGGGCAGTCCCGGCAGCCGGAAGCCGTCTGACCGGCCCGGCCGCCGGGACCCGCCCACCGCGCACATCCCCGTTCCACCGAACCGCTCCACCCAGACATCGAGGAAGGACGCCCGCGTGGCCACCTCCACCCCGGCAGCCCGCACCGACGGGCAGCCGCCCCCGCCCCCGGACGGCTCCGCCGGGAAGGGCGGCACCGGCCGCGACGGAGCCGCCGGCCAGTCGCGACGCACCCTCCTGCACCGCCTGGACGTACGGGCCGTGCCGTACGCCTTCATCGCCCCGTTCTTCCTGATCTTCGGGGCCTTCGGCCTCTACCCGCTGATCTACACCTTCTGGATCTCGCTGCACCGCGTCGAGCTGTCCACCATGGACATGATGGAGTGGCGAGGACTCGCCAACTTCACGGAACTCATCGACGACGACCGGTTCTGGAACGCGCTGACGAACACCTTCACCATCGGTGTCATCTCCACCGTCCCGCAGCTCCTGATGGCGCTCGGCCTCGCCCATCTCCTCAACTACCGGCTCCGGGGCTCGACGTTCTTCCGGGTCGCGGTCCTCACCCCGTACGCCACCTCCATCGCCGCCGCCGCGCTCGTCTTCACCATGCTCTTCGAACGCGACTTCGGCATGATCAACTGGGGCCTGAGCTTCTTCGGGATCGAGAACGTCGACTGGGAGAACCAGAAATGGCCCGCCCAGTTCGCCATCTCCGCCATCGTCATCTGGCGCTGGACCGGCTACAACGCCCTGCTCTACCTGGCGGCGATGCAGGCGATACCGAGGGACCTGTACGAGGCGGCGGCCATCGACGGGGCGTCACGGTGGCAGCAGTTCCGCCAGGTCACCGTCCCCGGCATCAGCGCCACGATCGTCTTCACCATCGTGCTCTCCACCATCGGCGCGACCCAGCTCTTCGGCGAGCCGCTGATCTTCGGCCAGGGGCCGAACGGCATCAGCGGGGGAGCCGACAACCAGTACCAGACACTCGGGCTGCTCCTCTACGAAGAGGGCTGGAAGAACTACCAGATGGGCCGGGCCGCGACGATCGCCTGGGCGATGTTCCTGATCCTCGTCCTCGTCTTCGTCCTCCAGCGCGTCGTCACCGCGGTCAGGGCGCGCCGACCGGCACGGGCTGCCACGGCCCGGCAGAAGAAGGCCACGTCCACGCCGTCCGCGACGTCCTGACCAGGGAGCAGCAACCGTCATGACCATCGACACCGCACCCGTCCGGGCGGACGCGCGCGAGCGGGCGCCCGAGGCCCCGCCGCCCTCCGGCCGCTTCCGGTTCCGCCGCGGGCTGCGCCCCGGCGCCGGCCGCACGCACCACGCCGGACCACTGGCCTACGTCCTGCTCGGCATCGCCGCCCTCATCTCCCTCTTCCCGCTGTACTGGACGGTGGTGGCCGCCTCCACCGACAACACCCGTGTCGCGCAGACCCCACCACCCTTCTTGCCGGGTCCGAACCTGCTGAAGAACCTCGGGATCGCCTGGCAGGACGCGGCGATGGGCAAGGCGATGCTCAACAGCCTGATCGTCGCCGGCGCCATCGCGCTGTCCACGGTCTTCTTCGCCACCCTGGCGGGCTTCGCCTTCGCCAAGCTGCGGTTCAGGGGGCGCAACCTCCTGCTGCTGCTGGTCATCGGGACGATGCTGGTGCCGCCGCAGCTCGGAGTCGTACCGCTGTTCATGATGATGGCCGAGCTGGGCTGGGGGCAGACGCTCCCGTCGGTCATCTTCCCGACACTGGTCAGCGCCGTCGGCGTGTTCTTCATGCGGCAGTACCTCAGGGAGGCGCTGCCGGACGAACTCATCGAGGCAGGGCGTCTGGACGGCGCGCACTCGCTCCGTATCTTCTGGAGCATCGTGCTGCCCATCGCCCGGCCGCCCATGGCCGTCCTCTTCATGATCACGTTCGTGCACGCGTGGAACGACTTCTTCTGGCCGTTCATCGCGCTCGACATGACCAACCCCACGGTCCCCGTCGCCCTCACCCAGCTCAGCGCGGGCTATGTGCGCGACCAGTCCGTGATCATGGCGGGGGCTCTGCTGGGCACGCTGCCGCTGCTGGCGATGTTCGTCGTCTTCGGCCGCCAGATAGTCGGCGGGATCATGCAGGGAGCCGTCAAGGGCTGACCTCCGCCCGCCGCTGTCCCGGCCCCCTCCGTGTTCCCCTCCCGGGCCCGAGTGCGCTCCTCGGGTCGCTGCCAACTGCCCTCTGCTCCCTGTGACTTGCGCACCTGCGCTTTTGCGCGCCGCAGCGCGACAGCCCGCGCACAGCACACAGTTCAACTCCTGAAAGGGACCTCCGTGGCCACATCCCCCTCCGTACGAGTCTTTCCGCCCGAGTTCCTCTGGGGCACCGCCACAGCCGCCTACCAGATCGAGGGCGCCGCACGGGAAGCCGGCCGTACCCCCTCCATCTGGGACACCTACTCCCGCACCCCCGGCAAGGTCCGCAACGGCGACACCGGTGACGTCGCCGCCGACCACTACCACCGCTGGCGCGAGGACACCGCCCTCATGTCCGACCTCGGCGTCGGCGCCTACCGCTTCTCGGTCTCCTGGCCGCGCGTACAGCCCACCGGCAGCGGACCCGCCTCCCAGAAGGGACTCGACTTCTACCGGCGCCTCACCGACGACCTGCTCGCCAAGGGCATCGAACCGGTCGTCACCCTCTACCACTGGGACCTCCCGCAGCATCTGGAGGACGCGGGCGGCTGGCCCGAGCGCCGGACGGCCGAGCACTTCGCCGAGTACGCGGCCCTCGTCGCCGACGCCCTCGGCGACCGAGTCAAGACCTGGACCACACTCAACGAGCCGTGGTGCAGCGCGTTCCTGGGCTACGGCTCCGGGGTCCACGCCCCCGGCCGCACCGACCCCGTCGACGCCCTGCGCGCCGCGCACCACCTCAACCTCGGGCACGGACTCGCGACCCAGGTGCTGCGCGACAGGCTCCCGGCCCACGCGCGGCTGTCCGTGACGCTCAACCTCCACCACGTACGGCCCCTGACCGACAGCGCGGCGGACGCCGACGCGGCCCGCCGTATCGACGGACTCGCCAACCGCGTCTTCACCGGCCCCATGCTCGACGGCGCGTACCCCGAGGACGTCGTCGCCGACACCTCGTCCCTCACGGACTGGTCCTTCGTCCAGGACGGCGACACCGCGCTCATCAACCGGCCGCTGGACTTCCTCGGCGTCAACTACTACTCGCCCACGCTCGTCTCCCACCACGAGGGACCGCCCGCCCACGGGTCGGACGGGCACGGCGTGAGCGACCACAGCCCCTGGCCGGCCGCCGACCACGTCGCCTTCCACCAGACGCCCGGTCCCCGCACCGCCATGGGCTGGACGATCGACCCGGACGGTCTGTACGAACTGCTGATGCGGGTACGCCGGGACCACCCGGAACTGCCGGTGATGATCACCGAGAACGGCGCGGCGTTCGACGACTACGCCAACCCCGACGGCGAGGTCCACGACCCGGAGCGGATCGACTATCTCCGCGACCATCTGGCCGCCGTGCACAGCGCGATCGAGGCGGGCGCCGACGTACGGGGCTACTTCCTCTGGTCACTCCTCGACAACTACGAGTGGGGGTACGGCTACAGCAGGCGTTTCGGCGCGGTGTACGTCGACTACTCGACCCAGCGGCGCATCCCCAAGAGCAGCGCCCACTGGTACGCCAAACTCACCCGCAGCGGCAGTCTCGCCCCGGTCACCCCGCCGGAGGCGGTGACCGACGCACGATAGAACCTCCGCACGCGCGACGATCCGGTCCATGTACCGGATCGTCGTGGCCCCGCGGAGCCGGAGCCGGAGCCGATGGAGGCCCCGGCTCCGCCTCCGGTGAAGGCTCCGCAGCCGGCGGCCGCCGCCCGACCGGTCCTCAGGTCGAGTTCACCGATCTCGACTGCATGGAGATGAACCTCTGAGTCCGTGCCGGGGGCCCGGGCGTCGGCGATCCGGACGGCCGGGGGAGCGACCGCCGGAAGGGCGTTTCTCTCAGCTCTTGACCGCTTCCGCGATCCGCAGAGCGGCCTGGGCGGGGGTGAGGTGAGTGGTGTCGACGACCTCGGCCTCGGCGTGGAGCCATGTGCGGGCCGCCTCTGCGTAGGGCGCGAGGTACTGGAGACGGAACGGGGAGTCGGGGCCGAGGACGGTGTCGCCCGCGATACGCGCCCGGAGGGTCTCCTGGTCGGCGTGGAGGACGAAGTGCCGGACCGGAATGGCGTGCTGGGCGAGGCCCGAGCTGATCTCCCGCCAGTACCGCTCGACCAGGACCGTCATGGGCATCACGAGCGTGCCGCCGGTGTAGTCGAGGATGTGCCGGGCGGTCTCGACCACGAGGGGCCGCCATGGCGGCCAGTGCTGGAAGTTGTCCGTCGCGGGCAGCCCCGGCGTGATGTCCATCAACGTCTCGCCGACCTTCTCGGCGTCGAACACCCGTGAATCCGGGAGCAGTTGTTGCACGAGCGCGGCGGTCGTCGTCTTGCCCGCGCCGTGCGTGCCGTTGAGCCATACGATCATGGGACTCGACGCTACCGCCCCTCGGGCGGCCGGAACAGGCACATCGGGGATCCGGCACGGGCTCTCGTCGCGTCCTGGGGCTGGCGGCCCCCGAAGCCGTCTCTCACCGCTGGAGGTCGGCCGATTCCGGACTTCCGGCAGGTGAGGCGGGGGATGTCTCGGGCGCTTCACGTGCTGCCACCGGCGGGGGAGCCGGCGTGCGGTACGCGCGCAGCGGCGCGTTGAACGCGGCCACGAGCGCCACCCCCAGCGTCGCGGACAGGCCGCCCACCACCAGGGCGACAGGGGCGGACGTGACCGACGCCACGAGACCGCCGCGGAAATTGCCGACCTCCGGGCCCGCCACGCCGATGACGTGTTCCACCGAGGAGACCCGTCCTCGGTAGGCGTCGGGGGTCTCCAACTGGACCAGGGTGCTGCGCGTGATCACCGACACGGTGTCGGCGGCACCCGCCACGGCCAGACAGCCGAGGGCCAGCCACAGCGGCCCGGCCAGGCCGAAGCCGGCCAGCGCGAGGCCCCAGACCCCGGCCGCGACCAGTTGGACGAGGCCCCCGCCGCGCCGGCGGGTCACGTTGCCGGAGAGCAGGCCCGCCGTGATCCCGCCGACCGCGACGGCCGAGAGGAACAGACCGAGGGTGCGCGGGTCACCGCCGAAGCGCATCTCGTTGACCAGCGGGAAGAGCGAGACCGGCATGGCGAGCACGGTCGCGGACAGGTCGGTGGCCATCGACCCCCACAGGGTCGGGCGGCGCAGGACGACCCCCCAGCCGCCGCGTCGCGGCCCGCGCTTGCCGGGCGTGCGGCCGGTGCGCTCGGGGCGCATCGACGGCAGGCGGATCACCGCGAGCGCCGAGATCGCGACGGCCACGGCCTGCGCGGCGTACGCGGCGGGGAGATCCCACCGGGCGATGATCAGCCCGGCAGCGGCCGGCCCTCCGAGCATCGACGCCTGGAAGGAGATGTTGCTCAGCGCGAGCCCGGCCGCGACCTGGTCGGCGGGCAGCAGCAGGACCGGCAAGGTACGCCGGGCGGGCGCCCCCAGCGCGGCGCAGGCGGCTCCGGCGGCGACCAGGGAGAGCAGAAGGGGGACGTTCCGGTTGTCCGCGAGGGCCTGGACGCACAGCCCGGCGGCGGCCAGCAGCTGGCCGCCGGTGGTGGCCCGTACGACCGTACGGCGGTCGACGGCGTCGGCCAGCGTCCCGCCGAGCAGCCCGAACAGCAGCGTCGCCACACCGGTGACCAGCCCGATGGCGCCGGTGCCCAGCGGGCTGCCGGTCAGGTCCCAGACCTGGGCCAGTACCGCCACCATGGCTATCTGGGCGCCGAGCTGGGAGGCCGCGGTGCCGATCCACAGGTCCCGGAACGGCCCGCCGCCACGCAGCGGGCGGGTGTCGAGGAACTGACCGCGCCCCTTCACCGCCGCGGCTCGACGAGATGGTCGAGCACCCGCTGCCGCATCGGCCGGCGTTCCAGCGCCTGCCGCAACTCCTCGACGACGGCGGTCAGCGCGTACGGGATCTCCTCGTCCAGCTCGGTGACCGTCGCATGGGTGGCCCGCCACTCGGCCTCCAGGAACGGCACCAGCGACCGGCCCCGCTCGGTCAGATCGATCCGCCGGGTACGCGCGTCGGGCCCCGGCTCGGAGGTCACCAGACCCTCCTTGCGCATCGCGGTGAGGGTCTGGCTGATGGCGGAGTGCGAGCGGTCGAGGGACGCCGCGAGCTCACGGATGGTGAGCGGTCCGGTGTGGGCGAGACGGATGAGCGGATAGGCGAACCGTGGCCGCACCCCCTCGATGCCCCGCGCGACGTAGACCTGCTCGATCTCGGCGTCCATGGCGGCCAGCAGCGCGTGCAGCGGCTGCCAGGGATCGGGCACGGCGGTGGGGTCGGCCTGGGTGGGGCCGCGTGCCGTGGTGGGCTCGGGCGCCGCGGTCGGCTCGGAAGATGTCACAGCACTAATATAACAGCGCGGCGACAATCTGCCGCGTGCCCGCCGCCGGGCCGGCCCCGGCAGCCCCCCCGGCCGCCGGGGCCCGGGCCGACTCCCGGTCCCACGCCCTCAGTTGTCGAACGCCGTGTCCCGCGCCACCTTCTCCCAGGCCTCGATCTCCGCCCGGACCCCGTCGAGATGGCCCGTCACCGCGTCGACCGCGTCCGGGCCCAGGGGCAGACGCAGCGGAGTGTTCTCGGCCGCCAGCACGGTGAGGATCGCGGCGGCGGCCTTCGCCGGGTCGCCGGGCTGCGCGCCGTCCTCCGTCCTGACCATGTCCCGCGTCGGGCCGACCGTGGCCGCGTACGCGTCGATCTCCGCGCTCATCGTCCGGCCGCCGAAAAGCCCCGTACGGAACGCGCCCGGCTCCACCACGAGCACCTTGATCCCCAGCGGCGCGACCTCGGCCGCCAGCGCCTCGGACATGCCCTCCAGGGCGAACTTGGTGGCGCTGTAGCCCGAGAACCCCGCGAAGGACATCTGGCCGCCCATGCTGCTGAGCTGGACGATCGCGCCCGAGCGGCGCTCCCGCATGTGGGGGAGCACGGCGCGGGTCAGCGCCGCAGGACCGAAGACATGGACCTCGAAGAGCGAGCGCAGTTCCTCGTCCGTCGTCTCCTCCAGGGCCCCGACATGGGTCCGGCCGGCATTGTTCACGAGGACGTCGATCCGGCCGTGCCGGGCGGCCACGTCCGCCACCACCGTGTCGATCCCCGCCGCGTCGGTGACGTCCAGCCGCACCGCCTCGACCTGGTCCGGGTGGCGGGCGACGAGATCGTCCAGCGTCCCCGTGCGACGGGCCGCCGCGACGACGGTGTCCCCGGCGGCCACCGCGGCCTCGGTGATCGCCCGGCCGAAACCGCTGTTGGCGCCGGTGATCAGCCATACCCTGCTCATGAAGTTCTCCTCCGTCGGTGGGGCCTGCGGTACGACCCTGCCGACGGGCGCCCTCGCGCGTCCAAGACCCTCCGTGATAGCCATTGGTTATGGACGTGCACTGCCGGGATCTCCGCTACTTCGTCGCGGTCGCGGAGGAACTCCACTTCACGCGTGCGGCCGAGCGGCTCTTCGTCTCGCAGCCCGCGCTCAGCAAACAGGTCCGGGTGCTGGAGCGGTCACTGGGCGCGCCGCTGTTCGACCGGGACAGGCGGGGCGTACGGCTCACGAGCGCGGGCGCGGCGCTGCTGCCCCACGCGCGGCGCGTGCTGGCCGAATGGGAGGCGGGGCTGGTCGAGTTCGAGGCGGCGAAGGCCGCGCAGCGGGCGACACTGGCGGTCGGGATGAGCACCAGCCCCGGCCGTGGCGGCATGCTGCCCGCGATCAGGTCACGTTTCACCGCCGCCCACCCGGATGCCGTCCTGACGCTCCGTCAGGTGAGCTGGCACGACACGACCGCCGGGCTGGCCGACGGCACGAGCGACGTGGCGTTCGTCTGGCTGCCGCTGCCCGACGCCGACCGTTACCGGTGGCTCGTGATGGCCGAGGAGCCCCAACTCGTGGCGCTGGCCGAGACACACCGGCTGGCGCTGCGGGAGACCGTCGACTTCGCCGACCTGAGGGACGAGCCGTTCCTCGCCCTCCCGGGGAGCGCCGGACCGCTGCGCGACCACTGGCTCGCCCTCGATGCCCGCGAGGGCTGTCCGCCGGTGATCGGCGCGGAGATAGCGAGCCCCGACGAGACGTACGAGGCGCTCGTCGACGGACTCGGCGTCTGCCTGCTCGCGAGCGGGAACGCACCTCTGGTGGCACGGCCGGGCGTCGTCACCCGCCCGGTCGCCGGGCTCCCACCCGCCCAACTCGCCTTGGCCTGGCGGGCGGACGACACGCGCCCACTCGTCCGCGCGTATGTGGAGGCGGTACGTTCGACGAAGCGTGCCCCCACGGGCGGGGCACCGGCGGGAAGGGCGAGAACCGGGCGTGCCAGCGACTGAGTCCCATCCGAACGGGCAGGGCGCCGCGGACCGGCCCTTCGACGCCGTGCTGTGCGATGTCGACGGCGTCATCCGCCACCTCGACTCCACCGAGGTGTCACGTCTTGAGCGGGCGGCGGGCCTGCCGGAGGGCACCACGGCGTCCGTCGGCTACGCCCCGGAGAACGATCTGCCGTTGCTGCTCGGGCAGATCACCCGTCAGGAGTGGGCCGGCTCGATCGTCCGGGACCTGCTGCCGCGGGTCTCCCGGAAGGAGGCCGAGGCCCTGGCGCTCGCCTTCACGGTGGCCGACTTCCGGACGGACGAGACCGTCGTGGGCCTGCTCCGGCACGTCCGTGAGCACTGCCCGCTGGTGCTCGTCAGCAACGCGACGACCTGGCTCGACGAGGACCTGGCCCGACTCGGACTGACCGGGCTCGCGCACAGTGTCGTCAACAGCTCCCTCGTGGGGGTGTCCAAGCCGGACCGCCGCATTTACGAGATCGCCGCCGAGCGCGCCGGCGTCTCCCCGGACCGCTGCCTCTTCGTCGACGACAGGCAGGAGAACGTGGACGCCGCCGTCGCCCTCGGCATGACCGGGGTGCTCCACCGCACCGCCGACGACCTGCGGGCGGCACTGGGCGAGCTGGGCGGACCGAACGGTCCGAAGGACTGAACGGCCCGCCAGGAGCCCGACGGCGTCGACGCCGCACTTCACGCACCTCACCGCGGGTCGACGCGGGTCAAGGGCGTCGCACGCACGTCAGAGGCATGGAACGCACGTCGAGCGCCTCGAACGCACCTCACGACCGGTCGAGGCCCCTCACACCGCGCGCCGGCGCACCTTCACGGCGTTGTCCGTACGCGTGCCCGGCTGCCCGTCCGGGCGCGTCTGGATCCGCTCGTGCTCCTCGCTGAGCAGCACTTCCCACTCCCCGTCGGCCAGTTCGAGCGATTCGACGACCTCGTCCGGCGTCGGGAGGTGCACCTCGATGTCCCGCTCCGGCTCCCAGGACGGCAGCCCGGCGTGCCCGACGATCAGGAGCACACCGCCGGGGGCCACGGCCGCGGCGGCGGCCCGCAGGATCTTCTCCCGAGGCATGTCGTCCGGTGAGTGGAGGAACTGCGCCGAGACCAGGTCGTACGTCCCGGTGGGGAAGGACGTCCCGAAGTCGTGCCGCTGCCAGTCGACGCGCTCGGCGACGCCCTCGTCGGCCGCGGCGGCGTGCCGCCGGGCCTTGGCGAGCGCGACCCCGGAGATGTCGCAGGCGGTGACCCGCCACCCCTGCCCCGCCAGCCAGATCGCGTCGGCCCCTTCGCCGCAGCCCAGATCCAGGGCCCGGCCGGGCGCCAGACCGCTGGCCTCCCGGACGAGGACCGTGTTCGGCTTCCCGCTCCAGATACGTTCGCTCTCCCCGTAACGCGAGTCCCAGAACTCCTCGTTCGTACCGCTCCCGGTGCCCTCCGAGCCCGTGGTGCCGTTGTCCGGGAACGCCTGACCGTCAGTCATCGATGTTTCTCCTGAGTCGAGTTGATCCTGCGTACTGCCACCGCTGTCACCGCTGTCATCGCCGCGGGTCGTGTCGGTCACCGCTCACCACCCGGCGCGCCCTGTCGCGCCTCCACCGCACGCCGTGTCTCCTCGGCGATCAGATCCGCGTTGATCGCGGCCGCCGCCCGCAGTCCCGCGGCAGCCGAGCCGATCACGGTCTCCGTCGGATCGGCGACATTGCCCGCCGCCCAGACACCGGGCACGGAGGTCGCGCCCGCCGGGTCGGTGGGGACGGCGCTGCCGACCACCTGACCGGCCATCTCCCGGTCGACCGGCGCCGCCCCCAGCTCCGCGAGGATGCCCCCGCGCGCGCCGAACAGCGGCGGAACCACCAGGGCGCGGACCGGGACCACCCGGCCGCCGGCCAGTCCGACCCCGCTCAGCCGGTCGTCCGTCAGGTCCAGGGACACCACCTCGCCGTCCACGACGGCGACGCCACGCGCGGCCAGTTGCTCGTACTGCTCGTCGTCGAAGTCCGGCGCCGTGTGCCGCAGCAGCGTCACGTCGTCGCTCCACTGCCGCCACATCTGCGCCTGGTGGACGGCGAGCGGCCCGGTCGCCAGGATGCCGATGGGCGCGTCGCGCACCTCCCACCCGTGGCAGTAGGGGCAGTGCAGCACATCGCGCCCCCACCGCTCGGCCAGGCCCGGGACCGGCGGCAGTTCGTCGACGAGCCCCGTCGTGACCAGCAGTCTCCGCGCCGTCACCTCGGCGACCGCCGCGCCCTCTGCGAGTACGAGACGGAAACCGTCGGCGACGGACCCTTTGACGGCCGTCACCTCTCCGTCGAGGAACTCACCGCCGTAGCCCGTCACTTCCTCGCGGCCCACGGCCGCCAGCTCGGCCGGCGCGATGCCCTCACGGCCCAGATAGCCGTGGACCTGGGACGCCGGGGCGTTGCGCGGCTCACCGGAGTCGATCACCAGCACCGAACGGCGTGCCCGCGCGAGGACCAGCCCCGCGCTCAGCCCGGCGGCTCCGCCACCGACCACCACGACATCGAAATCTACCTTTTGCACCTTCATGCGAAGCACCTCCCTGTGCTGGAGATGGTCCGTCCCTGGCTCGCCGTTTGACAAAATTCCTTGCCGAGGTGGCAAATAGAAGCATGGCTGACGACGACCTCGCGACCGTCCTGAAGGGTGTGGGACCGCGCCTTCGGGCCCTGCGCCGCGACCGCGGTACGACGCTCACCTCGCTGAGCGAGTCGACCGGGATCTCGGTCAGCACCCTGTCCCGGCTGGAGTCCGGTGGCCGTAAACCGACCCTGGAGCTGCTCCTGCCGCTCGCCAAGGCGTTCGGCGTGCAGCTCGACGAGCTGGTGGACGCGCCACCGACCGGTGACCCCCGCGTCCATCTGCGGTCCTTCTCGCGCTACGGCATGACCTTCGTGCCGCTGACCCGCCATCTCGGCGGGCTCCAGGCGTACAAACAGATCATCCCGGCCGGTCGGCCGCACACGGGCGAGTTGGAACAGCGGACGCACGAGGGCTACGAGTGGCTCTACATCCTGGCCGGCCGCCTACGGCTGCGCCTCGGCGAGCACGATCTGGTGCTGGGCGTGGGGGAGGCCGCCGAGTTCGACACCCGCACCCCGCACGGATGGGCCAGCGCGAGTCCCGAAGGGGTCGAGTTCCTCACCATCTTCGGCCGGCAGGGCGAGAAGATGCACGTACGCGCCCGGCCCGCGGAGAAGTGAACAGGGCACCGGCCAGGGGCCGTAGGAGATGCCGGCCGACCCACAGGGTGTGCCGCGCGCCGGAGACGATCCGGTCGCCCAGTGGATCGGCGTCGGGGATCACCGCCGGCGCGGGCGCGGCGCCGCCACCCGTGCGCAGGACATCACCCGCCAGGGCGGCCAGATAGCGGTGGCCCCGGCGGTTCGGGTGCAGCCGGTCCACGCAGACCATCCCCGCCCTTTCGACACGGACCCCCTCGCGCGCGTCGATCATCCACGCCCCGTGGCGCCGCGACACCCGCTCGATCACCTCGTTCGCCTCGGCGATCCGGCGCCGCAACTCCGCCCGCCTCGCGCGCGGAAGAGGCAGTGAGGCGCCGACGTCGTGCAGCGTCATCGTCAGGACACCGGCGGATGCCGCCGCACTCAGCACGGCGACGGCATACGCGTAGTCCTCCTCGAAGCGCGCGGCGTCGAAGCGCCCGGCGATCACGTCGTTCACGCCGATCACACAGGTGATGTACGCGGGTGCCAGCGCGACGGCCCGGTCCAGCTGATGGCTGCGCAGCGCGGCGACCGTGGCGCCGCTGCGGGCCAGATTCGCGACGAGCACCGGGCCGGGACGACCGGACCCCTGACCTCGCCCCGGCCTCTCCGTCAGGTAGTGGATCCAGCCCCTCAGCGCGCCGCCCCGGTGCGGGTCGCCGACTCCCTCGCTGACGCTGTCGCCGACCGCGACCAGACCCGCCCCCGTACTCATATTCATGAGTAATAATGTAGATGATTAATCATGGCCCGAGAAGCCCTGCTCACCAGCCTGGATAGGGTGACGTCATGTCTCTGCGGCACGCTGTCCTGGCAGCCCTGATCCAGGGCGAGGCCAGTGGCTACGAACTCACCAAGCGCTTCGACGTCGGGGTGGCCAACTTCTGGCACTCCCGGCCCCAGCAGCTCTACGCGGAGCTCACCCGGCTGCACGCGGAAGGGCTCGTACGGGCCACCAAAGTGGTCCAGGAGTCGCGGCCGACCAAGCGGCTCTACGCGCTGACCGACGCGGGCACCCAGGCGCTGGTCGACTTCGCGGCCGGGCCGCTGCGGCCGACGAACCTGCGGGACGAGCTGACCGTCGCGGTGCAGTGCGCGGACGTGGTCGAACCGGACGCGCTGCTCGCGCATCTCGGGCGGCGAGCCGAGGAGGCCCGGCGGAAACTGGACACGCTGCGCCGGACGGAGACCTCGATCCTCGCCGGCCGGGACGAGGAGGAGTTCGTCCGCACCACGAACCACCTCGGGCCGTATCTGACCTGTCGGCGCGGCATCCGGTACGAGGCGGAGACGGAGCGGTGGTGCGAGTGGGCCGCCGGTCTGATCCGCGCCAAGCAGCGGGCCGCGCAAGCCTCCTGACGCCGGATCAGGTCCGGTCTCAGTTCTTGGCCGGGGCGATGGACGCCAGCAGCGATGACACCACCCGCTCCGTTGACGCGGCCATGTCCACCGACTCCGGCGACAGCAGCCACTGCACCTGGAGCCCGTCCATCACCGCGATGATCGCGTTCGCCACGTTCTCGACGTCCAGGTCCTCGCGGGCCTCGCCCAGTTCGGCCGCCTCGCGAAGCGCGTCCACCACGAAGGCGCGCAGCCCCGTGTACCGGTCGCGGAAGTACTCCTGCGCGGGGTGGTTCTCCGTGACGCTCTCCGCCGAGAGCACCGCGTAGAGCCGTACGATGCCCTCCCGCTCGGCGTTGCGGCGCGAGGTGTCGATCAGATGCCGCAGGAAGGCGAGACCGCGCGGACGGTCGGGGCCGAGCTGCTCTATGTCGGTCTGGTCCCGCAGTTCGAGGACGCTCGTGAGCAGCAGCTCCTTGGACCGGAAGTAGTGCAGTACACCCGCCTGCGTGAGCCCCGCGCGATCCGCGATCTCCGCCAGTGACGCGTTGTTGTAGCCCCGGGCGGCGAACGTCTCCATCGCGATGCGCAGGATCTCCTCGCGCCGCTGCCGCGCCCCCGGGCTGCGGGGCGTCCGCGGCTGGGCCGGCCCGGCCGGCGCGCCGCCCCGTTCCCCCACTCGTCTGTTGCTCACCGGGCGCAGTCTACGGCTCTCCGGATCACGCCCACGGCCTTGGCGGGTCCGGCCGAAACAAGTTCCGCCCGACGACTTACTAAGTACTTAGTAAGCGTGCTTTCATGTCGCCGATGCGCCACCCGGCCACGGCACGGGACGCCCCGGGCCGCAGGCGATTCGTTCGACACACGAACCGGCAGGAGCCCCCACGTATGCGAAGAACCCTGCACAGAAACGTCGTTCGCCGAGCCGTCGTCGCGCTCAGCGTGCTCACGCTGGGCGGAAGCCTCGGACTGACCGCGTCCGGTACGGCGCAGGCCGCCGACCCCACCGCCCAGGTGTGGGTCACCACCGCCGACGGAAGCCGCAAGCTGGCCTCGGCCGGCCAGATCACCTTCAACTCCACCCCGCAGGCCATCGACATCAACGTCAACCAGGGCCAGCGCGAACAGCAGTTCACCGGTGCGGGCGCCTCCGTCACCGGCGCGGCCGGGCATCTGATCAACCAGCTGCCGGCGACGCAGAAGAACGCCCTGATGAACTCGCTTTTCTCCGCCCAGGGCGACGGCATCGGTCTCAACTATCTGCGCCAGCCGCTGGGCGCCACCGACTTCAACCAGGGCGCCGCCTACACCTACGAGGACAACCAGGGCGACTTCAACCTCGGCCGTGACCACGAGGCGATCATCCCCGTCCTCAAGCAGGCCGTGTCGATCAACCCCGGCATCCGCTTCATGGGAAGCCCCTGGTCGCCGCCCGCGTGGATGAAGACCAACAACAGCCTCAACGGCGGCAGTCTGCGTACCGACCGCTACCAGCAGTACGCCGACTACCTGGTCAAGGCGATCCAGGGATATCAGCAGCAGGGTCTCAAGCTCACCGACCTCACGGTCCAGAACGAGCCCGAGTTCGCGACGAGTTACCCCTCGATGAGCATGACCGCCTCGGAGCAGGCGGCGTTCTTCAAGGTGCTCGACCGCACGCTCACCTCGGCGAACCTGCCGACCAACCTCCTGGCGTACGACCACAACTGGGACCACCCGAACTACCCGCTCCAGGTCTTCTCCGAGACCCCGGGCATGAACCGCGTGATCGGCGCCGCCTTCCACTGCTACGGCGGCCAGCCCACCAGCCAGTCGCAGATCAGACAAGCCGGCAAGCGGGTCTTCTTCACCGAGTGCTCGGGAACCGACAGCGCCAACGCGGCCACCACGTTCGCCGACACGCTGAAGTGGCACGCGGAGAACCTCGTCGTGGCCAACATGCGCAACGGCGGTGAGACCACGATCATGTGGAACCTCGCCCTGAACCAGAACGGCGGCCCCCACCAGGGCCACTGCACCACCCGCTGCAACGGCGTGGTCGAGATCAACGGCAGCACGGTCACACGCAACGCGGAGTACTACGTACTCGGCCATCTCACCAAGTTCGTCAGGCCCGGGGCCACGCGCATCGGTTCGACCAGCCAGGGCGCGGGCGGCGTGCAGAACGTCGTCTGGCAGAACCCGGACGGCGGCAAGGCGGCGTACGTCGTGAACGGCGCCGGCGCGGCCAGGACGTTCTCGATCACGGACGCCGGCCGCTCGGCCACCTACACGCTGCCGGCGGGCGCCGTCGCCACCCTCGTGTGGACCGGCACCGACACCGGGAACCCGGGTGACGGCTCCATCGACCCGGCGACCTGGTACCAGGTGGTCAACAGCGGCAGCAACGCCTGCCTCGACGCCACCGGTTGGGGCACGGCGGACGGCACCGGCCTTCAGCAGTGGTCCTGCTCCGCGCCCGCCGCCAACAACCAGACCTGGCAGTTCCGGCCCACCAGCAACGGGTACTACCAGGTGGTCAACCGGCACAACGGCAAGGTGTGGGACATCGACGGCGGAGCCGGCGCCACCGCCGACGGGGCCCGCGCGCATCTGTGGAGCTACACCGGCGCCACCAACCAGCAGTGGCAGCCGCAGCGCATCGGAACCACCGACCGCTACCGGTTCGCCGCCAGACACAGCAACAAGTGCCTGACCGTCAGCGCCGGTACGGCGAACGGCGCCACGCTCACGCAGCAGCCCTGCACGGAGGCGGCCGGCCAGACCTTCCGGCTGACGGCACAGCCGTAACGACGAGAGCCGGTGGGCCCCGAGGACGGGCCCACCGGCTCCCGCTCAGAGATCGAGCACCGCGCGCAACGCCTGGCTGATCCGCTCCATCACGGCGGTGTCGACAGGCCCGAGCAGCTTCGCGCCGTCGAAGCGCGTGACCCGCAACTGCTGGAGGTTGACCGCGACGGCGGTGCAGGGCAGCGGGTCGTCGATCACCACGGACATCGCGGTGTCCGGGTAGCGCCCGGCGTCGTGGAGGACGACGGTGAGGACCGCGCCGTACGCCCCCTCCAGACCGTCGAGCGAGACGATCAGGACATTGCGCCCGTCACCGAGCGTCCAGATCTCACCACGTTTCACAGAGCGTCGCCCTCGCCGCCGAGGTCGTCGCCCAGACCGAGCGACGCGAGCCTGCGGGCGGAGTCGAGCACGGCCTGCCGCTGGGCGGCGCGCACGATGTAGGCGTTGAGGGAGAGCCCGGCCGCTGCCGCCCCCGCCTTGATCGATGCGTTGATCTCGTCCGGGATACGGAGCGTCATGGCGGTCATGCGACCGACCATAGCAACCGGACGGTGGTTGCACCATGTGGTGTCACTTTCGGGACCGGACCCTACGGAGCGGGCGGTAGCGCCGCGCACGTCGCCGAGGGCCGGCTCACGGCCATGCCCGGGGCCACGGCGAGCGTGCGGTACGGAGGCAGCCGGGTGCCCGGCGCCGGTCGGCCGGATCGGACGCGTCCCGGATGGGAGATCCGTCCCCGCGGCGGCCTCACGCTCACGCTCAGGTCCGGACTCGGACTCGAGCGCGACCTCAACCTCAGGCTCACGTTCAGCCTCAGCCTCAGGCTCAGGTCCGACTTCCGTCCTGGCTCCGGCCTCGGCTCTCGGCTCCGACTCTCCTCGACCCGCCTCGCCCGGGCCGATTTGCCGGTCCGGCAAGTTCTCTTGGCCGTGCGTCGCGGGCGCCCGAATGATGGTGAGGGAAAAGATCACCCGAGGAGGAGCCATGCAGGACCCCGTCACCCCGCCCGCGGCAGCCACCGCACCCACCCCGCCGCCCGCGCGACACCGTCTGGTGGATGTCCCCGGCGGCCGTGTCCACCTGGTCGAACAGGGCACCGGACCCCTCGTCCTGATGGTCCACGGCTTCCCCGAGTCCTGGTACTCCTGGCGCCACCAGCTCCCGGCCATCGCCGCCGCGGGATATCGCGCGATCGCGATCGACGTACGCGGCTACGGACGCTCCTCGAAGCCGGCGGCCGTCGAGGACTACCGGATGCTCGCCCTCGTCGGCGACAACGTCGGAGTCGTCCACGCCCTCGGCGAGGAGACCGCGACGATCGTCGGCCACGACTGGGGATCGAACATCGCCGCCGACTCGGCGCTGCTGCGCCCCGACGTCTTCACCGCCGCCGCGCTGCTCAGCGTGCCGTTCGCGCCCCGGGGCGGCCCCCGCCCGACCGAGGTGTTCGCGGGGATCGGCGGCGACGAGGAGTTCTACGTCAGCTACTTCCAGACGCC
This sequence comes from Streptomyces sp. NPDC058653, assembly GCF_042716895.1. Classification (NCBI taxonomy): domain Bacteria; kingdom Bacillati; phylum Actinomycetota; class Actinomycetes; order Kitasatosporales; family Streptomycetaceae; genus Streptomyces; species Streptomyces sp. NPDC058653. The sequence continues at coordinate 57,479 of NZ_JBHXRM010000019.1, forward strand.
CGGCCGCGCGGAGGCCGAGATGGAGCCCGACATCCGCGGCTGGCTGGCCGGTTTCTACACGGGCCTCTCCGGCGACACCATGCCGTCCGAGGGCGGGGCGGGCCTCTACTTCGTACCCCCGGGCGGCAGACTCCGCGACCGCTTCCCGGCCGGACCGCCGCCTGCCTGGCTCTCGGAGGCCGATCTCGACCACTACGCGCAGGAGTTCGAGCGGACCGGACCGACCGGCGCGCTCAACCGCTACCGCAACGTCGACCGCGACTGGGCCGACCTGGCCGCCTGGCACGGCGCCCCGATCACCCAGCCGTCCCTCTTCATCGGCGGCGGGCGCGACGCCTCGCTCGGGTGGATGGCGGAGGCCGTCAAGGCCTTCCCCGCCACCCTTCCCGGCCTGGTCTCCTCGCACATCCTCGAAGACTGCGGGCACTGGGTACAGCAGGAGCGCGCGGACGAGGTCAACCGTCTCCTGACGCGGTGGCTGGACGCGCTGCCGGCCCGCTGACCCCGGCCGCGCGCCGCGACAGCTCCGGGGCGGCCCGCGCCGACGGGCCCCGGCTCACCCGAACGGCCGCACGGCCGCGCCGCGCCCGGACCGTGGGACGCGGGCCGCCCGGAGGACCGGGAGAGTGGCGCCGACGCGGCGCACACGAGGCGCGGCCGGACGTTACCCACGGTCCGGGAGCAGTCACCCGAGGGACATCCCCGAAAGGGGAAAGGCGGGGCGGAGCGGCGAGAATGATCGGACGGAGCACGCTGATCAGTTCGATCAGGTCAAGGAGTGAAGTCAGTGGAGAACGCCGACGTCCGGCCGACCGGCCCGGCTCTGCCGACGGGCCGTGGCGACCTCAGTTACGGAGTCGTACGCGCCCTGCGCGGCCGTCCCGGATCCGGGACCCCCCTGCCGCCGTACGGAGCGGCCGACGACGCCGCCCCGTACGGCGAGGACCTGCACCTCGCGCTCTACCTCTGCTACGAACTGCACTACCGCGGATTCTGCGGCGTCGACCCCGCCTGGGAGTGGGATCCGGCGCTCCTCGCCTTCCGCGCCGGACTGGAGCGCCGCTTCATCGACGCGCTGCGCGCGGACACCAAACGCCGTACCGACATCGACGAGGCGCTCGGGGATCTGCTGGTCGAGCCGCCGGACAACGCGAGCGCCTCCCACTACCTCAGGGACGAGGGGGAGCTGTGGCATCTGCGCGAGTACGCCGCCCAGCGCTCGGTCTACCACCTCAAGGAGGCCGACCCGCACGCCTGGGTGATCCCGCGGCTCAGGGGCCGGGCGAAGGCGGCGATGGCCGCGATCGAGTTCGACGAGTTCGGCGCGGGCCGGGCGGACCGAATACACGCGCGGCTCTTCGCGGGCCTCATGACCGATCTGGGTCTGGACACGACGTACGGCCGGTACGTCGACGTGGCGACGGGGGAGATGCTGGCGAGCGTCAACCTCATGTCGATGTTCGGACTGCACCGCGCGCTCCGCGGCGCCCTGGTCGGCCACTTCGCCGCCGTCGAGGTGGCCTCCTCGCCCGCGTCACGCCGGCTGGCGGAGGCGGTACGGCGCGTGGGGGCGGGCGAGGCCGCCGCGACCTTCTACGACGAGCACGTGGCGGCCGACGGGGCGCATGAACAGCTCGTACGCCGCGAGGTCGTCGGCGGGCTCCTGGAGGAGGAGCCCTGGCTGGAGACGGACGTGGCCTTCGGGGCCGACGCCACGGGGGTGCTGGACGCCCGCCTCGCCGAGAGACTGCTCTCCGCCTGGCGGGACGGCCTCTCCGCCCTGCGTACGCCGCTCTGAGCCGGTTCGGCGAAAGCCGGAGCCCCGTCCCCCCGACGATCACCGGGCGGACGGGGCCGGGGATTCGCTCACGAACCGAGCGACCGCGCCCTCACCGGAGTGCTGGGCGCCTGCTGGCCTCCGCTGGCCAGCATCCGCACCTCGCCCCGGTCGCTGATCTCCGCACGCACGATGCCCGTCTCGTCCTCGTAGACGGGAAACCCGCCCGCTCCTGACCTGGCGGTTCGCCTGACCGTCACCACGTCCCGCTCCTTGTGCTCGGGCCCTGGGGCCGTGAGGTCGGTCGGGTCGGTGGGGGCGGTCTCGTCGAACACCAGCTCGTAGCGTTCCGGGTAAGCCATGGGGGGCCTCCTCCCGCGATAGGCACCACCACCCATCGTCACCCCGTCGGCCGATCCTCGCCTCCGGCGTGGTTCTGTCCCCCTAGCACCGCGCGGGGCAGGTGGCGAGTCCTGCCCCGCCTATCCGGACCCCCGGTCACAGCGTGGCGCGGAATTCGGACAGCAGTTCCTTCGTACGGCTCGCGGACTCCGCGTGGGCCACCATCCGGTCCATGGCCTCCATGTGCTCGGAGACCTCACCGTCCTCGTCGAGATAGAGCGCCCCGGTCAGATACTCGATGTAGACCATGTCCCGCACCTCGGGGACACCGAAGCGGAACAGCACGAAGGGGCTGTACGTACCGGGGTGATGGCCCGCGCTGAACTCGGCGATCTGCAAGGTCACGTTCGGCATCTCGGCCGCCTCGATGAGCCGGTCGATCTGCGCGCGCATCACCTCCGCCGACCCGACGTGCCGGCGCAGCACCGTCTCGTCCAGCACGGCCCAGAAGACGGGCGCGTCGGCACGGGTCAGCAGCGCCTGGCGCTCCAGCCGGAGCGCGACCTGTCGTTCGATCCGGGTCGGGTCGGAGAGCCGCTGTCCCAGGGCGCCGGTGGTCAGGATCTGCCGCGCGTACTCCTCGGTCTGGAGCAGCCCCGGCACGAAGTGCGGCTCGTAGCAGCGCATCGTCTTCGCGGCCTCTTCGAGGCTGACGTAACCGCTGAACCAGTCGGGGAGCACATCGTGGAACCGCTGCCACCAGCCCGGCTTGTTGGCCTCGTCGGCCAAGCGCAGGAAGACGTCTATCTCGTCGTCCGGGACGTTGTACGCGGGCAACAGGATCTGCAGATAGGGGACTTTCAGCCCGACCTCGGCCGTCTCCATCCGGCGGACGGTCGCCGCGGTCACCCGCAGCAGCCGGCCGGACTGTTCACGGCTGAGGCCCGCCTTCTCACGCAGGGCCAACAGCTGTCTGCTCAGCACGATCTGACCGATCGTCGGAGCCGACCGTGGCTCGCTCATCGCGCACCCCCGAGCACTGCCGCAGTCATGACCGACAGTCTGCCACAGCAACTCGCCGTAGTGGCAGGCCTGTTGATCTTTCGCGGTCTTCCGGCGGGCGCGTCGGCCACCGTGCTCCCTGCTCTCAAGGTCCTCAGCTCGATCCGGATCTTGGCCGTGTGGGCGGCCGGGTTGGGCTCGTAGACGCTCACATATCTCCGTGCGTGATGCCCTGGCCGACGAGGTGGTGCGGGCAATGCCCGACAGCATGCCGCCCCGGAGTCCGCGCCACCAGGGGCAGGACTCCGCCCGGGGTCGTCCCCTCGCGGCGGCCCTGAACCGCCGGACCCTCCCACACTGCCATGACGGCCGCGATGCCCGCGGGTTACGCGGGGGTCAATCCCGGATCGCCGGCTTCCGTCACGAACGACGCCGCCCTGGTGAGCGCGGAGCCGGGCTTCGTGACGGACGTCAGTGTGTTGAAGGTGACGGTAGCCCGGTCCCTCGTGAGAGAGAAAGTGGTGTAACCCCGGCGCCCGTTGTAGTACTTCATATGCGGGTTGGCGGAGGTGAGGTTGGTCCAGTTGGACGGCTTCTCCGCGCCGTCCATGTCGCTGCTCACCGAGGTCGTGGCGATCTCCGTCCCCACCGTGCGGGAGGCGGGGTCGTCGAAGTCGGCCTTCAGGTCGAAGCCGTAACCGACGTGCACGTCGCCGGTCAGCACCATCAGATTGTCGATCCCGGCCGCCTTCGCGCCGTCCAGGACGCGCTTGCGGGAGGCCGTGTACCCGTCCCACGCGTCCATCGACAACTTGAAGTCCGACCCCGGCACGGACCGGCGCTGCGCGAACGTCACCTGCTGCGCCAGCAGGTTCCAGGTGGCTTTCGAGCTCTTCCAGCCGTTCAGCAGCCAGCGCTCCTGTGTCTCGCCGGTCATGGTGCGTCCGGGGTCCTTCGACTCGGGGCCCGGGACCTGCCAGTTGGCGCCCTGCACCTGGTTGGAGCGGTACTGGCGGGTGTCGAGGATGTCGAACTGGGCGAGGCGCCCGAAGTGCAGCCGGCGGTAGAGCCGCATGTCCGGTCCCTCGGGCTGCTGCGGGGCGCGCAGCGGCTGGTTCTCCCAGTACGCGCGGTAGGCGGCGGCCCTGCGGAGCAGGAACTCCTCCGGCGGCACGTCGTTCTCGGGGGTCTCGTCCGCGTAGTTGTTCTCCGTCTCGTGGTCGTCCCACGTGACGATGAAGGGGTGCGCCGAGTGCGCGGCCATCAGGTCCGGGTCGGACTTGTAGAGGCCGTAGCGCAGCCGGTAGTCCTCCAGCGTGATGGTCTCGCGGTTGTAGTGCGCGGGCAGCTTGCGGTCGGTGTACTTCCGCTGGCCGCCCGCCGACGACACCGCGTACTCGTACAGATAGTCGCCGAGGTGCACGACCACATCGAGGTCCTCGGCGGCCAGGTGTTTGTAGGCGGTGAAATAGCCGTGGTAGTACGCCTGGCAGGAGAGCGTGGCCAGCTTGAGCCCGCCGACCGCGGCCCCGGCGGCGGGGGCGGTACGGGTGCGGCCCACCGGACTGATCCAGGTACCGGCCCTGAAGCGGTAGTGGTAGAGGCGGCCGGAGGAGAGCCCCGGGACCTCGACGCGCACGCTGTGGTCGAACTCTGGGTGGGCGGTCGCCGTGCCGCTCGCGACGATCCGTGCGAAGCGCTCGTCGTGCGCGACCTCCCACTCCACCTCGACCCGCTCGGCCGGCAGCCCGCCGTCCGCCGTGTACGGCTCCGGTGCCAGCCGGGTCCAGAGCAGCGCCGTCCCGGGCAGTGGATCGCCCGAGGCGACGCCGAGGGTGAAGGGGTCCTCGGTGATCCGCCGGGGGTCGAGCCGGCGGGCGGCGGCCGCGCCGGCGGCGGGCATGTTCGCCGCGAAGGCGAGCACGGCCGCGGCGCCGGCGCGGGTGACGAACTGACGGCGGTCGATACGACGGGCGGCGGCGCGGAACTCGGGCAGATGATTTCCCATGGTGACGAGTCATATGCCCTGATATTCACCTGTGCTGACCCCGCATCAGGGTGATCTATTCCGTCGCCTCCCGGTGTATCCGGGCATGCAGCGCGCGGGTGTGGTCCACCTCCCGTACGGCGCCGGTGAGAGTGACCCGGGCGGTGAGCCGGGTGTCGGCGCTGGAGGCGCCGAGCCGCAGCTCAAGCTCGCCCGGCTCCACGATCCGGCGCCCGTCCCGCCCGGTGAAGGAGGCCAGATCGGCGGGGACGACGGCGCTGATCCGCGCCGCCTCGCCCGGCTCCAGCGGCACCCGCAGATAGCCCACGAGGCGCTGGACCGGCTGCACGACCGAGGCGACCGCGTCGTGCAGATACAGCTGCACCACCTCCGTGCCCGCCCGGCCGCCGGTGTTGCGCACGGTGAAGGAGAGCGCCAGCTCGCCGTCGGTCGGGGCCGTGCTGTCGGCCGTGAGCGCGGACCAGACGAACGTGGTGTACGTCAGCCCGTGCCCGAACGCGAACGCGGGCGTCGGATCGACATTCGACGAGTCGCCGGCCCGCGCCAGCCGGGCCGCCAGATAGGTGGCCGGCTGCCCGCCCGGCCGCCTCGGAACGCTCACCGGCAGCCGGCCCGACGGCTCGACCCGGCCGCTCAGCACCCCCGCGATCGCGCGTGTGCCCTCCTGCCCGGGGAAGAACGTCTGCACGAGCGCGGCCGAGGTGTTCACGGCCGCCTCGCCCAGCGCGTACGGCCGCCCCGCGAGCAGCGTGACCACCACCGGCGTACCGGTGGCCAGCAGGGTGTCGAGCAACTGCTGCTGTACGCCCGGCAGGGCCAGCGACTCCGCGTCACAGCCCTCGCCGCTCGTGCCCCGGCCGAAGAGGCCCGCCCGGTCGCCGAGCGCGGCCACGATCACATCCGCCCCGCGCACCGCCCGCAGCGCGGCGGCGAATCCATCGGTGACCGGCGAGTCGACGCCGCACCCGGCGGCGGTGACGATCTCGCACCCGGGGAACTCCGACATCAACGACTGGAGCAGCGTGGGCAGTTGCACCCCGGCCGGGGTGCCGGGGTGCTGGGACCCCACATGGACGGGGAAGGAGTAGCAGCCGAGGACCGCGGTGGGGGTGTCGGCCTGGGGGCCGATCACCGCGATCCGGGCGGGCCGCTCCAGCGGCAGGACCCCGTCGTTGCGCAGCAGGATCACCGATCGCTCCGCGAGGCGGCGGGAGATGTCCCGGTGCGCGTCGCTGTCCAGGCTCACGGTGTCGCGCAGCCGCTCCGGCGCGTCGAGAGCGACGTCCGCCAGGGCGGGCGGCCGGGGGCTCCAGTCCGGGTCCAGCAGGCCGAGCTGGGCCTTCTGCGTCAGCACCCGGCGCAGCGCCCGGTCGATCACCTCCGTCGTCAGCAGGCCGGCGGCGACGGCCTCCCGCAGGGGACGGGCGAACGTCTTCACGGTGGGCAGCTCGACATCGACCCCGGCGGTCAGGGCGATCGCCGCGGCCTGTCCCCAGTCCCCGGCCACCCCGTGCAGGGACTTGAGGAACGCGATGCCGAAGTAGTCGGCCACGACCGTGCCTTCGAAGCCCCAGGTGTCCCGGAGCAGCCCGGTCAGCAGCCCCTCGTCCGCCGCGGCGGGTATGCCGTCGGTGTCCGTGTAGGCGTGCATCACCGACCGTGCGCCGCTCTCCCTGATCGCCATCTCGAAGGGCGGGAGCATGACATCGGCGCGCTCCCGGGTGCCCATGCTCACCGGTGCCAGATTGCGCCCGGCACGGGAGGCCGAGTAGCCGACGAAGTGTTTCAGGGTGGCGACCAGACCGGTGGACTCCAGCCCCTGGACGTACGCGGTGGCGATGGTCCCGACGAGATACGGGTCCTCGCCGATGGTCTCCTCGACCCGGCCCCACCGCGCGTCGCGCACCACGTCCAGCACGGGGGCCAGCCCCTGATGGACGCCCACCGACCGCATGTCGCTCCCGATCGCCGCCGCCATCACCCGCACCAGGCCGGGATCGAAGGACGCGCCCCAGGAGAGCGGGACCGGATAGGTGGTGGCGCCCCAGGCGGCGAAGCCCGCCAGGCACTCGTCGTGCGCGATCGCCGGAATGCCGAACCGGTTGCCCGCGACGATCCGTTCCTGGGTGCGCATCAGGGACAGCGCGCCCAGGGCGGGATCGACCGGGACGGTCCCGAACGGCCGGGTCAGCTGGCCGAGTCCGTCCGGGAGCAGCTCGTCCAGGGCGGGCGGCTCGTCCATGTCGTGCTGGTGCGGGGCGACTTCGGCGCCGTCGGCGGAGGCGCCCGCCCACAGGCCGTACAGCTGGGCCAGCTTCTCCTGGAGGGTCATCGCGGCGATGAGCTCCTCGACGCGGGCGGCACGGGCCGCCGTCCGGGAGCGGTCGTCGTGGAGTGCGGCGGGGCCGCCGTCCGCACGGGCGGTGGCGTTCTGCGTGCCCGAGGGGGCGTCGGTGGTCACGTTGTCGGTCACTTCCCTCCGACGCCCATCAGCCCCTGGACCAGGGCCCGCCGGGCGAACAGGTAGACGAGCAGGACAGGCACGGTGGACAGCACCACGGCGGCCAGCAGGCCCGGGATCTCGATGCCGTGCTGGGTCTGGAAGTTGTACAGACCGAGGGTGATCACCTTCGACTCCTCGGACTGGGTGAGCACGAGCGGGAAGAGGAACCCGTTCCACGCCTGGAGCGCGGCGAACACCACGACGGTGGACAGTCCGCTCTTCGACAGCGGCACGACGAGCTGGAAGAACACCCGCCGCGCGTCGGCGCCGTCGATGGCCATCGCCTCGAAGAGGTCGTCGGTGATGTCGCGCATGGTGCCGGTCAGGATGAGCACGCAGACCGGCATGCAGAACGCGGCCGTCGGCAGGATGACGCCGATGAGGTTGTCGTAGAGCCCCGCCTCGCTGATCACGTAGAACATGGGCACGATCACCGCCTGGGCGGGGATCGCCAGGCCCAGCAGGAAGAGCCGGAAGACACCCGACGTGGCGCGGCCCCGGTTGCGGACGATCGTGAACGCCAGCGGTGGGACGAGGAGGACGACGATCGCGACGACACTGGCCGTCACGATCAGCGTGTTCACGAAGTACCGGCCGAAGCCGTTCGAGAAGCTGTCGAGGTAGTTCTGGAAGGTGACGTGGTCGGGGAAGCCCAGCGGGCCGCCCGACTGGTAGTCCGGGCGCGACTGCACCCCGGCGCCGAGCATGACGTACAGCGGCAGGCCGACGACGAAGAGCCACAGGGTGACACCCACGCCCGCCAGGTAGTTGGGTCGGCGCCTCATCACATGCCTTCCTTGGTGCCGGCCATCCGGTCGTAGCCGGAGACCCGCACCACGACCAGCGAGACGGCGGTGGCCACCAGGACCAGCAGCAGCGCGATGGCCGCGCCCGCGCCGAACTCGAAGCCCTTGAAGGCCTTCTGGTACATGTAGTAGGCGCTGATGGTGGTGTCGGTGCCCGGTCCGCCCTGGGTGAGGATCAGGACCGTGTCGAAGGTGGTGAGACCCCCGACGACCATCAGGATCACCGACGTGATGATGGAGTTGCGCAGCTGCGGCAGGGTGACGTGGAGGAACTGACGCACCCGCCCGGCGCCGTCGATCTCGGCGGCCTGGTAGAGAACCGCCGGGATCGCGCGTGTCGCGCCCTGGTAGATCAGCGCGTGCAGCGGCGTGTACTGCCAGGCGCTCACCAGCACCAGTACGGAGATGGCTCCCGTACGGCTGCCGAGGAGATTGCCGTCCCCGAAGAGCCATTCGGCCTCCGCGGGGACGCCGAAGTTCGGGTCGAGCAGGGCCCGCCACAGCACCGAGACGGCGGTCGCGGACAGCAGCAGCGGCACGAAGAAGACCGCCGACAGCACGGCCCGGTTGCGCTGCGGGCCCGCGGCCCAGACTCCGAGCAGAATGCTCAACGGGGTCTGGACCACCACCCCCAGGACGGTGAGCAGCACGCTCAGCCACAGACTCTTGATCATCACCGGGTCCTGGAAGAGCGTGACCCAGTTGTCGAATCCGGCGAACTCCGGTGAGCCCAGGCCCGACCAGGTGGTGAAGGACAGGACGGCCACCAGCACCAGCGGCACGACGGCGAACAGCGCGAAGAACACGACGGCGGGCAGGGCCCAGCCGATACCGGGCCGGCCGGTCCGGCGCCGGGCACCGGGACCGGCCGGCCCCCGGGCCCGGGCGGGCCGGGGCCCGTCCTTCGCCAGGGGAGGGGTGGGGGAAACCGAGACCATGAAGGATGTCCCTCTCAGGCGGTCGTGAGGGCTTGCATGGCCTTGATGAATCCGTCCGCGTCGAGCTGCCCGTTGAAGAACTGCTGGACCGCCACATAGATGGGGGTCATGTTCTTCGGCGGATACGCCTGGTCCCACGAGAGCTGGAACGCGGGCGCCTTGTCCACCAGGTCGTACTGGTACTTCAGATACTCCGGGTTGTCGGCGGAGCCCAGGAACTTCCCGGTGTTCGTGGTGGTCGGCAGATTGCCGATCGCGAGCTGCGACTCGACGAACTCGTCCGAGTACATGAGCTTCAGGAACTCGGCTATCTCGTCGGCGTGTTCGGTCGACGCGCGGACCGAGTAGAAGTTGTTGGTGTTGCCGACGAGGTTGGCCGCGTCGCCCTTGCCGCCCTCGACACCCGGGAAGGCGCTGTAACCGAGGTCGTTCTTGGCGAAGTCGGGGTTCGCCTCCTGCTGGGTGGAGTAGGCCCACGACCCCATCAGCTCGAAGGCCGCCCTGCCGCTCGACAGCAGGGCCGGAGAGCCGCCGTCGGTGAACTTGACCGAGTCGTAGTTGGTACCGAAGGCGCCCGCGTCGATGAGCTCCTTCAGCATGTCCAGCGCCTTCCTGCTGTCGGCGCTCTCCCAGACCTCCTTGTCGCCGGCCAGGGCCTCCTTGAACAGCTCGGGTCCCGCCACGCGGTCGTACAGATACTCGAACCACATCATCGTGGTCCACCGGTCGCCGCCGCCGAGAGCGATGGGCGTGACGCCCTCGCCCTTCAGGGTCTTCACGGCGGCCAGCAGCTCGTCCCAGGTCTTGGGCGCTTCGACACCTGCGTTGCCGAGGACCTTCTTGTTGTGGAAGAGCAGCACGGGCTGGGTGCCGCGCATCGGCACGCCGTACGACTTCCCGTCGACCTGGGCGGTCTCGAAGACGGACGGGAGGAAGTTCGACTTGAGCCCCGGCTCCTTCTTGATCATGTCGTCGAGCGGCAGCAGCAGATCCGCCTCGACGAAGGGCGTGATGCTGCCGCCGCCCCAGTTGAAGAACACGTCGGGGGCCTGCGGGGTGTTGATGACCGTCTGGAGCTTCTGCTGGTAGTCGGCGCCGGGGACGGTGTCCAGGACCGCCTTCACGTCGGAGGTCTTGTTGAAGGTCGCGACGATGCGCTCCTCCACCCGGTTCGTGGCATCGCCGTAGACCAGTACGTGGAACTCGTCCGAACTGCCGGAGGACGAGCCGCCGCCACAGGCCGCGAGGCCCAGACTGAGAGCGAGCGCCGCGCCTCCTGCGACGGCTCGACGGAACCGTGCGCGTGTCTTCATCGGTCGACCCTTCGAAAGTATCGGGAATCTGATCGAAAGTCTCTGTGGAGAGCGACCGTAAGGTCCGCTCAAGGGCCGGTCAACATCGCTGTCACCACTCGACGAAACCGTTACACAACGCCGTGCTTTATCCTTCAGTCCATGCGAGACGACAGGAGTACGGGGCGAGTCACCCTCGCTCAGGTGGCCACCCAGGCGGGTGTTTCCCTTTCGACAGTTTCGAAGGTGCTCAACGGGCGCCCCGATGTGTCCGCCCCGACGCGTGTCAAGGTCGAGGAACTGCTGGAGGCGCACGGCTACCGACGCTCCTCGGCGTCTCCCCCCGAGGCTCCGCTCATCGAGATCGTCTTCCACGAGCTGGACAGCGCCTGGTCGATGGAGCTCATCCGGGGCATGCAGAACGTCGCCAAGAGCGCCGGCGCCAGCGTCGTCCTCACCGAGACGGGGACCCGGCACTCCCCGGGCGCCGAGTGGGTGGAGGGCGTTCTGCGCCGCCGCCCGCTCGGGGTGGTGCTGGTCTTCTCCACCCTCCCCGACGAGCTCAAGAAGAAGCTGTGGTCACGCGCCATCCCGTTCGTGATCATCGATCCGGCGGGCGACCCGGAACCCGACGTACCCTCCGTGGGATCCGCCAACTGGGCCGGCGGACTGGCCGCCACCCGCCATCTGCTCGACCTCGGACACCGCGGCATCGCCGTCGTCACCGGTCCCGAGGACATGCTCTGCTCCCTCGCCCGCCTCGACGGCTTCCGCTCCGCCATGGCGATGGCCGGTGTCGAGGTCGACCCCCGCCTCGTGCGGTTCGGCGACTTCCATGTCCAGGCCGGCTACCACCACGCGATGGAACTGCTCCGGCTCAGCGAACCGCCGACCGCGATCTTCGCCGGGAGCGACCTACAGGCACTCGGCGTACTGGAGGCCGCACGGGTGCTCGGCGTCCAGGTGCCCGAGGACCTCTCCGTGGTCGGCTACGACGACATCCCGCTGGCCCAGTGGTCGAGCCCCGCGCTGACCACCGTCCACCAGCCGCTGCTGGAGATGGCCGAGGAGGCCGCCCAGATGCTGCTGCGGCTCCGGCGCGGCTACCAGAGCGGCGGGCCCCGGCCGGACACCCGCTCCGACGCCCGCCCCGACCAGGCCGACACCCGGATCGAGTTCGGTACGCGACTGGTCGTCAGGAACAGCACCGCGGTGGTGAAGTCCGCGACGGAGTGAGTCCGTCCGTGGGAGAACCGTGAGAGAAACCGGACCCGGGGAAGGTGAAGGGGCGACCCAGCAGGACCGGGAAAGGACGGACACCGTGGCACGACCGAGGATTCTCGTAGTGGGAGCAGGCTTCGCGGGTTCCGCGGCCGTGCGGCGCCTGGAGCGGAAACTGGTACCGGGAGAGGCGGAGATCAGCCTGGTCACCCCGTTCTCGTACCAGCTCTATCTGCCGTTGCTGCCCCAGGTCGCCTCGGGAGTCCTGCCCCCGCAGGCCATCGCGATCTCACTGCGCCGCAGCAGGAAGCACCGCACGCGGATCGTCCCCGGCGGGGCCATCGGAGTGGATCCCAAGGCCAGGATCTGCGTCGTCCGGAAGATCACCGGGGAGATCGCCGACCTGCCCTACGACTACCTCGTGCTGGCCCCCGGCAGTGTCACCCGCACCTTCGACATCCCCGGACTCGTCGACCACGCGCGCGGCATGAAGACGCTCGCCGAGGCCGCCTACATCCGTGACCACGTCGTCGCACAGCTCGACCTCGCGGACGCCAGCCTGGACGAGAAGGAGCGCGAGGCCCGCCTCCGGTTCGTCGTGGTCGGCGGCGGCTACGCGGGTACGGAGACGGCAGCCGCCCTGCAACGCGTCACCAGCGGCGCACTGCGCCGGTATCCGAGGCTGGACCCGGACCAGATCAAATGGCATCTCATCGACATCGCCCCGAAGCTCATGCCCGAACTCGGCGACAGGCTCGGCACCACCGCCCTCGGCATCCTCCGCAGGCGCGGGATCGAGGTGTCGCTCGGCGTGTCGGTCTCCGCGGTCGGGCCCGACGAGGTGACCTTCACCGACGGCCGGGTGCTGCCCTGCCGCACGCTCATCTGGACGGCAGGCGTGGTCGCGAGCCCGCTCGTCGGCACGTTCGACGCCGAGAAGGTACACGGCCGGCTCGTCGTCTCGCCCGAGCTGCGGGTCAGGACACTCGACGGAGTCTTCGCGCTCGGCGACGCCGCCGCGGTGCCGGACCTGACCAAGGGCGGCGACGCGGTCTGCCCGCCCACCGCCCAGCACGCGATGCGGCAGGGCCGTACGGCCGCGGACAACATCATCGCCACCGTGCGCCGACAACCGCTGCGGCGCTACGAGCACAAGGATCTGGGACTGGTCGTCGACCTCGGCGGCAGGGACGCCGTCTCCAAGCCGATGGGCGTCGAACTGCGCGGGATGCCCGCCCAGGCCGTCGCCCGCGGCTATCACTGGTCGGCGATGCGCACCAATGTCGCCAAGGCGCGGGTGCTGACCAACTGGATGCTCAACGCCGTCGCCGGGGACGACTTCGTACGGACCGGTTTCCAGGCCCAGAAACGGGCCACGCTGCACGACTTCGAGTACACCGACGCCTATCTGACACCGGAACAGGTGCGCGAGCACGTACGGGCGCTGACCGCGCGCGCCTGACCGGGAGCGGGGAGAGCCAGCCGGGTACGGAAGAGCCTCCCGTACCCGGCCGGCGCGGACCGCCCCGGTCGGGGATCAGACGGTGAACCGATGGCGCCCCGACGCCACCGCGTACACCGCGCAACCGTCCTCCATCCGCAGGAACGTCGCGCCCCTGTGCCTGACGTCAGCCGCCCTCCGGGCCGGCACCCACACCTGCGCCGTGGTGTTGGGCGGCACGGCGCACTCCAGCTCGAAACCGCCGGGCCCGGACTCCCAGCGGGTGGTCACCGGCCCGTAGACCGACGCGTACCGGCCCCCGGCCCGCCGCACCTCACCACCGGGGCGCGGCCTGATCACGATCTCCTTGAAGCCGGGCCGGCCCGGCGCGATGCCCGCGACGTTCGCGTACATCCACTCGCCGACCGACCCGTAGGCGTAGTGGTTGAAGGAGTTCATCCCGGCGTCCTGGAAACCGCCGTCCGGCCTGATGGAGTCCCAGCGCTCCCACATCGTGGTCGCGCCGTTCTCGATCTGGTACCCCCAGCCGGGGAAGGTGCGCCGGTGCAGCAGCCGGTAGGCGACATCGGTGCGGCCGGCGGCGGTGAGCACCGGCAGCAGCCGGGGCGTGCCGAGGAACCCGGTCGACAGATGCCAGTCCTTCGCCTCGATCAGCGCCACCAGCCGGTCCGCTGCGGGCTTCCGGGCCGCTTCCGGCAGCAGATCCATCGACAGGGCGAGCACGTACGCCGTCTGCGTGTCCCCCTTCACCCTGCCGTCCGCGCCCACGTACGCCGCCCGGAAGGCGTCGCGGACCTGGCCGAACAGCGTCTCGTACGGCGCGGGGTCCTTCCCCAGCACCCGCGCGACGCGCGCGGTGAGATCCGCGCTGTGCGCGAAGTAGGCGGTACCGATGACGTCCTTCGGTGTCTCGTCCTCGATGTTCAGCCAGTCGCCGAACCCCTCCGCCGGACGCAGGAGGCCGTCGCTGTGCTCACGCAGATAGTCCAGCCACCCCAGCAGCGAGTCCCACGACTGCTCCAGGATCCGCTCGTCGCCGTACGCCTGGTACAGCGCCCACGGCACCGTGACCCCCGCGTCGCCCCAACCGGCCGCGCCGTCACCGACGTTGCCGATGTCGGGCGCGACATGGGTGAACGAACCGGCGTCCGTCTGCGCGTCCCGCAGGTCCTGGAGCCACTTGGTGAGGAAGCGCGCCGACTCCATCACGTAGGTGGCGGTGGGGGCGAAGACATTGATGTCGCCGGTCCAGCCGAGCCGTTCGTCCCGGGCGGGGGTGTCGGTCGGAATGGAGAGGAAGTTGGAGCGCTGACCCCAACTGATGTTGCTGTGCAGCTGGTTGAGCATCGGGACGTCCGACTCGAACTCGAAGGTGAACGGCGCCGACGTGTGCATGACCCGGCCGGTGACCGCGCTCGCCCGCGGTGTGCCCGGGAAGCCGGTGACCTCGACGTAGCGGAAACCGTGGAAGGTGAAGCGCGGCTCGTACGTCTCCTCGCCCCCGCCCCGGAGGGTGTAGGTGTCGGTGGCCCGCGCCGAACGGAGGTTGGCCGTGTAGAGGGACCCGTCCGGGTTCAGCACCTCGGCGTGGCGCAGCCTCACGGTCGTACCCGCCTCGCCCGACACCCGGAGCCGTACCGAACCGACCATGTTCTGCCCGAGGTCGAAGACGAAGACCCCCGGAGCCACGCGGGTGACCTTCTTGGCGGGCAGCTCTTTCATGATCCGCACCGGGCCGTCCAGCTCCGCGACGATCTCCGTCTCCACCCCGTCGACCCGCTCGGCGGCGAGCCACCCCGCGTCGTCGAAACCGGGCGAGGTCCAGCCCTTGGTCTCCAGGCGCGCGTCGTACTCCTCGCCCGCCTGCATGTCGGCCGACACGATCGGCCCGGGAGCGGCCCGCCAGCCGTCCCCCGACACGACCCGCTCCCTCGTCCCGTCCTGATAGACGACCTCCAACTGGGCCAGCAGCGCGGGCCGGTCGCCGTAGTGGTGCGGACCGAACATGCCGAGATTCCCGCCGTACCAGCCGAGCGCGAGATGCGCCCCGAGCGCGTTGGCGCCCCGCCGGACGAGCCCGGTGACGTCGTACGTCTGGTACTGGACCCGCCGGCGGTAGTCGGTCCAGCCGGGAGCGAACTGGTCCTTGCCGACCCGCTGTCCGTTGAGGTGCGCCTCGTAGTGGCCGAGCGCCGTCGTGTACAGACGGGCGCTCGCCACGGGCTTGTCCGCCAGCCGGAAGCCGTGCCGGAGCTGGGTGGCGGGGAAGTGCGCGGGCGCCACCGCGCCCCACGGCCCGGAGCCCCAGGCGGGACCCGCCTTCGCGGCGGGCCAGGCGCTGTCGTCGTAACCGGCCAGCCGCCACGCGCCGTCGGCGCCGGACGGCTCCTGGTCCGTCGTGCGCCACGTGCCGTCGGTACGGACGGCGGCGGTGCCGTCGGCGGAGGTGACTTCCAGCACGGCGATGAGACCGGCCGGACTCGCGGTGGCGTTGACCGCGGACGCCGCCACGACGTTGGCGCCCGCGCGCAGCTGGGCCGTGACGTCCACGACGGCCGGCCGGCGCCAGTTCTCGGCGGGCCCGTCGGGTTCGGTCCGGCTCACCTCGGTGCCGTTCACGTACACGGTGTACGCGTCGTCGGCGCCGATCACGAGCCGGGCGCCGGTGACGCCGGCCGGGACGTCGACGGCGCGGCGGAACCAACGGGTCCCGGCGGGCAGGTTGTCGGTCGGCTCGCCCTCGGGGAACCAGATCCAGGACGCGCCCCGCAGGCTCGGGGCGGTGGTCAGCGTGGCCGGCGCGGCGATCCACCGAGCGGACCAGGCAGCCGTGCTCATCAGCCCCGTCTCCCACCAGGCGCTCTCGCTCCAGCCGGAGACCTCGCCGGAGGCGTTCCAGACCCGGACCGACCAGTGATACCGGGTCAGGGGCTTGAGCGCGGGCCCCGCGTACGGCACGAGGACCGACCGGTCCGACACGACCTTGCCGCTGTCCCACACGTCGGGCTCGGCAAGCCGGTCGGGACGGGTGGCGACCCGGATCTGGTACGCGCTCTGCGCCTGGCCGTTCGTCTCGGACACCAGGGGCCAGCTCAGCCGGGGCTCCGGGGTGTCGAGGCCCAGCGGATTGCGTACGTACTCGACGGTCGGCGGGCCGACCCGGAGCGCGCCGGCCCGGCCCGGTCCGGCGGCGACCGACGCGTCGGCGGCCTGTGCCGACGGCGTGGCGGCCGTGGCGAGGGTGGTGCCCAGCGCTGCTGCGGTCGTGGTGGTGAGCATGCGGCGTCTACTGATCACGTCAACCCCAGAACAATTCGACAGTGAATCGATTCACTGACGGAAAGTAGGGGCGGCTCCCTGGTCGGTCAAGGAGTCGCGCGCATATTTCCCCTCCGGGCAGGGGAATTGAGCGGCGCCGCTGAACCCTTTCAGTCCCAACGGCCTCCTGCGTGCGGCAGACGGGGCGCCGCCGGGTCCCGGCCCTTGCCGCCCCCGGTCCCCGGCCGCATCGGCCCCCCGGGGCCTCGGCGGTGCGGGCCAGTTGTGATCGATCCGCACTCCACGGTCCTCGTCTCTGCCAGGATCTCTTTCGGGTACTCCGGAACCGTCGTCCCGCGCGCGGGCGCTCGATGTCCCCGGGTGTCTGACCGGCGGTCGGACCGCCGGTCGGGCGGCCGGTCGGGCGGGCGCGCGGCCCCGGCGGTCGCCCGAGGGTGATCCAGGAAAATGTTGTCATGGGGTAACTGATCGCTTTAGTCTCAACGCGGACGCACCCGGAGGTCCCACGGGCTGCGGCGCCAGTGGCGAGAGGAGAACAACTGCCATGGGCACCCGCCCGAACACAGCTGTGAAATCCACCTCGGGCAGACCCGGCACCCCCTCGTCCCCCGGCACCCGGGGCCAGGTCCCTGCCAGCCGGGACACGACGCGGGGGGACGACGCCACGCAGGCGCTGTGGAACGGCCGCCCGCCCACCGTGCTGTTGATCGAGGACGACCCCGGCGACGCGCTCCTCGTCGAGGAACTCGTCGCGGACAGCGAGGTCCCGCTGCGGCTGAGCCTCGCGAGGACCCTCGCGGAGGCCGTCACCGCGCTGGAGGCGGAGATTCCGCAGTGCATCCTGCTCGATCTCCATCTCCCCGACGCGCAGGGTCTGGAAGCCCTCGAACGGGTCCTCGTCCATGCCGGCGCCTCGGCCGTGGTCGTACTGACCGGGCTCGCCGAGGAACGGTCCGGACTCGCCGCCGTGGCCGCCGGAGCCCAGGACTACCTGATCAAGGGGCGGCTGGAGCCCGACCTGTTCGTCCGCGCGATCCGCTACGCGATACAGCGCAAGCACACCGAACAGGCCGCGTCCGCCCTCCAGACGAGCCGGCTCCGCGCCCAGGAGAACGCCCGCCTCGAACGCGGCCTGCTCCCCACCCCGCTGCTCCACGACACGACGGTCGCGGTCTGCGCCCGCTACCAGCCCGGCCGCTCCCAGGCCCTGCTCGGCGGTGACTTCTACGACGTCGTCCAGACCCCGGACGGTATGACCCACGCGGTCGTGGGCGACGTCTCCGGACACGGCCCCGACGAGGCGGCACTCGGCGTCTGCCTGCGGGTCGCGTGGCGCTCCTTCGTCCTGGCGGGCGCCCGTGGTCAGCAACTCCTCGCCCTGCTCGAACAGATCCTGGTGGCCGAGCGGTCCGGTCCCGAGATCTTCGCGACCCTCACCTGTCTGACCCGCTCGCCGGCCGACGAGCACATGAACCTCCAGCGCGCCGGCCACCCCGGGGTGCTGATCCGCTCGCCGGAGAGAGGTGTACACCTGGAGGAGGTACCGGGAGGTCCGGTACTCGGCCTGCTGCCCGGCCTCGTGTCCTGGCCCGTGACGCCCGTCCCCGTCCACCGGGACGGCGCTGTGATGATGTTCACGGACGGGCTCATCGAGGGACGGGTCGGCACGGGTTTCGAACGGCTCGGGGAGCAGGGTCTCCTGGAGATCGCCCGGCGCCACACGCACGAACCGGCCGACGCGTTCGTCGACACGCTGATCAACACCGCGCAGAGCCTCGCGGCGAGCGGCGGAGGTCTGGCGGACGACGTCGCCGTGCTCCACCTCGAATGGAACGGTGCCAACTGATGTCCGAGACGACCCGCCTCTCCGTCGGAGCACCGCGCTCCTCCTCCGATCCGCCGCCCTCCGGAGACGTACCGCCCGAGGGGACCACCCCGCCGTCCCGGCCCACGGCGCCCCCGCCGCCGTTCGGCCACCGGGTGCGGATAATGAGGCGGCTGACCGTCCAGGGCTGGTTCCTGCTGGCCGTCGCCGCGCTCTGCCTCATGACGCTGGTCGCCGGGGGAGTGGCCGCGACAGTCCTGGCGCGCACCACCGACACCGGCGACCACCTCATCGACGAGGTGGCTCCGGCCCGTACCCAGGCGTTCCGCCTCCAGGCCGCCCTGCTCAACCAGGAGACCGGCGTACGCGGCTATCTCCTCACCAAGGACGAGACCCTGCTGGAGCCCTACCGGCGCGGCCTCCTCGACGAGACCCAGGCACGTGAGCGGCTGGTCGCCCTGCTCGACGGGCTCGACCGGCCGGTGGCGGACCTGCGCGCGGTCGACCGGGCGGCGCGCGAGTGGCGCACCGAGTTCGCCGACCCGGCGCTGGCCGGCGCGGGTGACGAGCCCGCCTCGGTGACGGAGGCGAAGCGGGCCTTCGACCGGGTACGCGCGGCGCTCGACGCCCAGCAGACACATCTCGGGGACGAACAGCGCCAGGCCCGGGCCGACTTCTCCGAGGCCCGCTCCGACCGCGACCGGGCGCTGATCGCCGCCCTGGTGGCGTTCCTGCTGACCGGGGCGGCCATCACCGTCCTCGTGCACTTCACGGTGGTCCGGCCGCTGGACACGGTCCGTACCGCGTCCCGGCGGGTCGCCGACGGGGACTTCGACCACGCGATCCCCGCGCACGGGCCGGCCGACCTGCGGACCCTCGCCCAGGCGGTGGAGGGCATGCGGCTGCGGGTCGTCAGCGAACTCGCCACCTCCCGGACCAACGAGGAGGAGCTGGCCCGTCAGACCGCCGACCTGGACGCGGGCGCCGTGGAGCTGCGGCGTTCCAACGCCGAGCTGGAACAGTTCGCGTACGTCGCCTCGCACGACCTCCAGGAGCCGCTGCGCAAGGTCGCCTCCTTCTGCCAGCTGCTGGAGAAGCGCTACGGGGACCAGCTCGACGAGCGGGCCACGCAGTACATCGGCTTCGCCGTCGACGGCGCCAAGCGTATGCAGGTCCTGATCAACGACCTGCTCACCTTCTCCCGCGTCGGCCGGGTCCAGGACGCGCAGGAACAGGTTCTTCTCGACGCGGCCCTGGACCGCGCCGTACGGAATCTCTCGGTGACCATCGAGGAGACCGGTGCCGAGGTCGAGCGCCCCGCGGAGCTGCCCCAGGTGGTGGGCGACCCGACGCTGCTCACGATGGTCTGGCAGAACCTCCTGGGGAACGCGGTCAAGTTCCGCCACCCCGACCGGGACCCGCGCGTCACCATCGCGGCCGAACGCACGGAGGACGACGACTCCTGGACGTTCACCGTCACCGACAACGGAATCGGCATCCCCGAGGAGTTCGCCGAGAAGGTCTTCATCATCTTCCAGCGGCTGCATGCCAGGGACGCTTACGCGGGCACCGGCATCGGTCTGTCACTGTGCAAGAAGGTCGTCGAGCACAGCGGCGGCCACATCTGGATCGACACGGATTACACCGACGGCACCCGTATCGCCTTCACCCTCCCCGTCGAAGAGGCGCGGCCCGTCGCCGTCGGGCCGTCATCGCCGGCACCCACCACCGAAGGAAGCACCGTATGAGCACTTCGTCCCAGCCGCAGCCCGTCGAGGTCCTCCTGGTCGAGGACGACGCGGGCGACGAACTCATGACACGGGAGGCGTTCGAGGACAACAAGATCGGCAACACGCTGCATGTCGTACGGGACGGTCTGGAAGCCCTGGACTTCCTGTACCAGCGGGGCGAGCACACCGAGGCCCCCCGCCCCGATCTCATCCTGCTGGATCTGAATCTGCCCAAGTACGACGGCCGGCAGGTGCTGGAGAAGGTCAAGTCGGACCCCGACCTCAGCCATATCCCGGTGGTGGTCCTCACCACGTCGGCGGCCGAGGAGGACATCCTGCGCAGCTACAAGCTCCACGCCAACGCCTACGTCACCAAGCCCGTCGACCTCGACCAGTTCATCAAGGCGATCCAGCAGATCGACGACTTCTTCGTGACCGTGGTCAAGCTGCCGCGCCTGTTCTGAGCCCGGCCTAACGCGCTGTTAAGCTGCACCGACAGGGATTGTTTCCCTGCGGCAATAGTCTCGGCGGGACCGCACTCCGACCCCGCACCATCCACCACTCGTACGCGGAAATGGGGCGCGATGACGTCAGGCGCTGTCCGCCGCAGTGCCCTGGTCGTCGTCCGTGGAACGGGCCTGCGCCGCGGCGTCGAGCCGGGCGGACGCCGCCGCGTGGAACGCGGTCAGCCCCTCCGTGAGCGCGGCCACCGCCGCGGGGTCCATGCCGTCCAGTACGGCGCTGACCTCCCGGGCCCGTATCGCCCGGTACTCGTCCAGCACCTTGCGTCCGCGCGGGCTCAGCCGCAGCTCCACCTCACGGCGGCTGGTCGTACTCGTACGCCGCTCCACCAGGCCCAGCGCCTCCATCCGGTCGCACAGCCGGCTGACCGACGGAGGGCGCGAGCCGAGCGCCTGGCCGAGCGAGCGAAGATTCGTCCCGTCGTACTTCTCCAGCACGAGCAGGGCCCTGAGCTGCGAGGGCGACACCGTCCCCGACGGCGCCGCCTCCTGGCCGCGCCCCCACAACACCTCGAGCAGCTCCGAGGCGGCACGAGCGGCCTCGGACATCTTCTCGCGCTGACGCGGTTGACCGGTGAGGGGGGACATCCGTCCACTCTGTCACCCGACGCCGACCTCTGTCAGCTCTGCCCCGCCCACGAGGCCGCCCACCGGGCCGTCCGCGGGCCCGCCCCCGTCCCCCTACCAAGAATGTCTGAGAGACCGTGACGCAACGCGACGATGAACTCGGAAGATCGGTGCGGGCAGCCGCCCCGTACGCGCTCGTGGACAAGGTGCGCGACGCGCTCGCCGCCTCGCACGGCGCGACGCGCGTACAGCTCTTCCTCGCCGACTACGGCTTCACGGTCCTCACCCCGTACGACCCCCTCCCCGGCAAGGAGCAGCCGCTCTCCCTCTACAACAGCCCCGAGGGCCGCGCCTTCGGCAGCCAGGAACCGCGCGAGCAGCAGGTCCGGCACGGCGACGCCGTCGATCACCATCTGCCGGTGACCGTCCGCGGCGAACGCACCGGCATCCTCTCCGTGCGGCTGCCCGGCGACCGGTCCACCCCGGAGGCGGTGGACGAGCTGACGCAGGTCGCCGCCCTGCTCGGGCACGAGATCATGGTCGCCGAGCGGGACACCGACGCCTACCAGCGCGCCCGCCGGGTCACCCGGCTCACGCTCGCGGCCGAGATGCAGTGGCAGCTCCTCCCGGCGCGCGCGTGCAGCGCCGAGGAGTTCGCCATCGGCGCCCATCTGGAGCCGGCCTACGCCATTCACGGCGACAACTTCGACTGGGCCGCCGACGACGAGCAGCTCACCGTCGCCGTCACCAACGGCATGGGCGAAGGCATCCAGGCGTCCCTGCTCAGCAATCTCGCCGTCAACGCCCTGCGCAACGCGCGTCGCTCGGGCCTCGACATCGCGGGCCAGGCCGCCCTCGCCGACCAGGCGCTCTACCAGCAGCACCGGGGCGCCTCGTACGTGTCGACCCTTCTGATGCGCTTCGAACTGGCGACCGGCCGCGTGGAGGTCGTGGACGCGGGCTCGCCGCAGCTGTGGCGCCAGCGCGGCAGGACGGTCGAGCGCGTCCCCCTGGAGGCACAGCTTCCGCTCGGCATGTTCGAGGAGTCCCACTACGAGGCCCAGGATTTCCACGTACTGCCGGGCGACCGGCTGCTGATGGTGAGCGACGGCGTGTACGAGGCGCTGTCGCCGGACGGGGAGCTGTACGGCGAACGGGCGCTGGCCCGTGCCATCCACTCCACCAGCCTGCTCCCGGCGGCGACGGTGCCGCGTGCCGTGCTGCGCGCGCTGAGCGACTTCCGCAAGGCGGACACGACGGACGACGCGCTCGCCCTCTGTCTCGACTGGTCCGGCCGGCAGGACACCGGACAGGGCGCGGAGCCGGGACCCCCCGCTCCGGACGCCGGGCGGACGCCGTCGGCCGAGGGCTGAGCGGGAGGTTGGGGGTGCGCACCCGCACCCCCAACTCCCCGGAGGCTCACTCCTCGGCGAGCATGCCCGTGCGCAAGGTGCTCAGGATGCCGGAGAGCAGCCGGGACACATGCATCTGCGACACCCCCAGCTCGGCCCCGATCTGGGCCTGTGTCATCTCGCGCCCGAACCGCATCTCGACGATTCCGCGTTGCCGTTCGTCGAGCTCCCCCAGCAGCGGGGCCAGCGCCTGGAAGTCCTCGACCAGCTCCATGGCCGGATCGCACGCGCCGAGCGTGTCGGCGAAGGCGCGCCCGGCGGTACTTTCCGGTCCGTCGTCCCCGCTCTCGCCCGGGAGATCGAGCGATCCGGCCGTGTAGCCGTTGGCGGCGACACGCCCGTCGATGACCTCTTCCTCGGTCAGCTCCAGATGTTCCGCCAGCTCGGCCACCGTCGGCGCGCGGCCGAATCTGTCGGTCAGCAGGTCCTGTGCCTTGACCAGGTCCGTACGCAACTCCTGGAGTCTGCGCGGCACATGCACGGCCCAGGTGGTGTCCCGGAAGAACCGCTTGATCTCGCCGTGGATGTACGGCACGGCGAAGGAGCTGAACTCCACCTCACGGGAGAGGTCGAACCGGTCGATGGCCTTGATCAGACCGATCGTGCCGACCTGGAGGACATCCTCCATGTCACCGCTGCCGAGATTCCGGAAGCGCCGTGCGGCGAATCTGACCAGGGACTGGTTCATCTCGATCAGTGTGTTTCTGGCGTACTGGTACTCGCGTGTGCCTTCTTCGAGGACCTGGAGCCGGTCGAAGAAGAGCTTCGACAGCTTCCGCGCGTCCCGTGGGGAGACCTTCCCCGTGTCCTCGATCCAGGGAAGCTCGCCGCCGGGCGAGTCCGTGGCGGTGCTGGCCGCTCCGGTGCCCGCAGGGGCCGGAGCGGCGGGGGAATACGTACTCGTCGTCATGTCATCGCCTCCGCTGATGTGGACGCACTGTCGCGATGCCACTGACTGAGGGAGCCCGTCCGCTCCCACCGTGGCCTAATAGTTGCCGCCTGGCAAGTATTGCCGCGAAGCGGCCCTTCTAACGCGATGCCTGGCCGAAGATCGCCTAGCATGTCCGCGGAAGGCATGGTGAGTCGTGGTACTGAAAACATTCGGCTGGGCGTTCGGATTCACCGCTCTCGGCCTCATGGCGGCGGTGTTCTACGACGGATGGGCCGCGCTCGGGGTCGTGGCGATCCTGACCGTGCTCGAAGTGTCGCTCTCCTTCGACAACGCGGTCATCAACGCCGGAATCCTGAAGAGGATGAGCGCCTTCTGGCAGAAGATCTTCCTCACGATCGGTGTCCTCATCGCCGTGTTCGGCATGAGACTCGCCTTCCCCGTCATCATCGTCGCGGTCACCGCCAAGCTCAGCCCCGTCAAGGCGGTGCAGCTGGCGGTCGACGACAAGGACCGGTACCAGCAACTCGTCACCGACGCCCACCCGTCGATCGCCGCCTTCGGCGGGATGTTCCTGCTGATGATCTTCCTCAGCTTCATCTTCGAGGAACGCGACATCAAATGGCTCGGCTGGGTCGAACGCCCGCTCGCCAAGCTCGGACAGTTCGAGATGCTGTCCGTCTGCCTCGCGCTGATCGTGCTGCTCATCTCCTCCATGACCGTCGCGACCAACGCGCACCAGCACGGCGGCGAGCACGCCGACAAGGCCCAGACCGTCCTCACCTCCGGACTCGCCGGCCTCATCACCTATCTGCTCGTCGGCGGGCTCTCCAGCTTCTTCGAGAGCAGACTCGCCGAGGAGGCGGACACCGAGGCCGACGCCCAGGTCATCCCGCAGCGCGACCCGGACAAGGAGGAGGCGTCCGGTCGGCGCGGCAACGGCGGACCCTCGATCGCGGCGGTCACCGGCAAGGCCGCGTTCTTCATGTTCCTCTACCTCGAGGTCATCGACGCCTCCTTCTCCTTCGACGGAGTGATCGGCGCGTTCGCCATCACCAACGACATCGTGCTGATGGCGCTCGGTCTGGGAATCGGCGCGCTGTATGTCAGGTCCCTCACGGTCTATCTCGTCCGCCAGGGCACCCTCGACGACTACGTCTATCTGGAGCACGGCGCGCACTACGCGATCGGCGCGCTCGCCGTCATCCTGATCATCACCATCCAGTACCAGATCAGCGAGATCGTCACCGGCCTCATCGGGGTCGTCCTGATCGGCTGGTCCTTCTGGTCGTCGGTGCGGCGCAACCGGCGGATCGCGGCCGGCCAGGCCCGCCCGTCCGACATGGCCTGAGCGGCACCCGCCTAACAGACCGGGCGAGAGTGCGCGGACCGGGAGAAGGTGGACTCGACCGCACCCGGCCGACGGAGGGCACCATGACGGACCCCGCACCCGACCCCGACACCGATGCCGCACCCGACCCCGCCGCGCAGCCGTCGCTCCACTGCCTGGTGACCGGCGCCACCGGCTACATCGGCGGCAGGCTCGTTCCCGAGCTGCTGGACGCCGGACACCGGGTGCGCTGCCTCGCCCGTACACCCGAGAAGCTCCGCGACCAGGTGTGGGCCGGCCGGGCCGAGACCGTACGCGGCGATGTCACCGACCGGGAGTCGGTGGGCGAGGCCATGCGGGGCATCGACGTCGCGTACTACCTGGTCCACTCGCTCGGCACCGGCCCCGGCTTCGAGCGGACCGACCGCGAGGCCGCCCGGATCTTCGCCGAACAGGCCCGGGCGGCGGGCGTCCGGCGCATCGTCTATCTGGGTGGTCTGGCCCCCGCCGGCGTACCGGAGCACGACCTCTCGCCCCATCTGCGCTCCCGCACCGAGGTCGGGCACATCCTGCTCGACTCGCACGTCCCCACCACCGTGCTGCGCGCCGCCGTCATCATCGGTTCCGGCTCGGCGTCCTTCGAGATGCTGCGGTATCTCACCGAACGCCTTCCGGTGATGGTCACACCGAGCTGGGTACGGAGCCGGATCCAGCCCATCGCCGTACGCGACGTGCTGCGCTATCTCGTCGGCAGCGCGCGGATGCCCTCCGACGTCAGCCGCGCCTTCGACATCGGCGGCCCCGACGTCCTCACCTACCTCGACATGATGCACACCTACGCCGGTGTCGCCGGACTGCGGCGCCGGCTGATCATGCCAGTTCCGGTGCTCACACCGACCCTCTCCAGCCACTGGATCGGCCTCGTCACCCCCGTACCCTCCTCGATCGCCCGGCCGCTCGCCGAGTCCCTGCGCCACGAAGTCGTCTGCCAGGAGCACGACATCGCGCGGTACGTCCCCGACGGACCCGGCCGGCCACTCGGCTTCGAGAACGCGCTCACCCTGGCACTGCGCCGGATCCAGGACGCCCAGGTGGCCACGCGGTGGTCCTCCGCCTCCGTCCCGGGCGCACCGAGCGACCCCCTGCCGACGGACCCCGACTGGGCGGGCGGCAGCCTCTACACCGACCACCGCGAACTGACCGTGGACGTCGGCCCCGACGCCCTGTGGCGGGTGGTCGAAGGAATCGGCGGTGACAACGGCTGGTACTCCTTCCCGCTGGCCTGGGCCGTACGGGGCTGGCTCGACCGGCTCGTCGGCGGTGTAGGGCTGCGCAGGGGACGCCGTGACGCCGCACGGCTGAGGGTCGGTGACTCGCTCGACTTCTGGCGCGTGGAGGAGATCGAACCGGGCCGGCTGCTGCGGCTGCGCGCGGAGATGCGGCTGCCGGGACTCGCCTGGCTGGAGATGCGCGTCGAGCGCGACGAGCCCGGCCGTACGCGCTACCGGCAGCGCGCCGTCTTCCACCCGCGCGGGCTGCTCGGCCACGCGTACTGGTGGAGCATTGCGCCGTTCCACACCGTCGTCTTCGGTGGGATGGCGCGCAACATCGCCCGGGCGGCGGGCAAGGACGCGCCGGCTCCCGCGCTCGACGTCTGAGCCCCGCACGGCGCGCACAGGGACACCGGAGAACTCGGTCGCCGAGACCCGTCCGACTGTGCACACTGTCGGACGTGGATCGCATGGTGGAGATCGCGGACCGGCTGGCCGACGTGGGCGGTGTCGTCGGGGTGTGCCTCGGAGGCAGCCGCGCGAGAGGAGCGCACAGCCCCGATTCCGACTACGACCTGGGCCTGTACTACCGGCCCCCGCTGGACATCGGGGCCCTGCGGCTCCTCGCCGCCGAACTGACCGGTGAGCCGGTGGAGGTGACCGAGCCGGGCGGCTGGGGACCCTGGGTGGACGGCGGAGCCTGGCTCACCGTCGACGGCCACCGCGTCGACTGGATCTACCGCGACCTGGACCGGGTGCACCGCGTCTGGGAGCAGTGCCTGGCCGGGCGGTTCGAGATCGGCGCCCAGCCCGGCCATCCGCTCGGGGTGTACTCCCACTCCTACGCCGGTGAACTGGCCGTCGGGCGCGTCCTCGCCGACCCCGGCGGCGAGCTCCGGACGCTGCGGGAGCGGACCGCCCACTATCCGGAGCCGCTGCGCCGGGCGCTCGTCGACAACGCGCGCTGGGAGGCGCCGTTCATCCTGACCGGCGCCCGCAAGGGGGCGGCACGCGGCGACTCGTTCCATGTCGCCGGCTGTCTCTTCCGCGCGGTCGGAGTCCTCGTACACGCCCTCCATGCCCATGACGGACAGTGGGTGCTCAACGAGAAGGGAGCGGTACGGGCCGCGGGAGAACTCGCCGTCGCCCCGACCGAGTTCGCCGCACGCGCGCACGCTCTCTTCTCCGCGCTCGGCCCCGCGCCGGCCGCGCTCGACGACGCCGAGAGGCTCGCCGCCGAGGTGATCACCGCGGTCCACGATACGGCCGGTGATTGACCCGGTTCGGCCGCCGCGGTTACGTTGCCGACCATGCAGCGATCCGCGCGCCTGACGACTCGGGGTCATATCGATCTCAAGCGTGTCTGCTCGGCGGCGTGTCACCAGGGCTGACGACACAGCGCCCAAGCGGTCCGGACGACCCTCGACGCGACGCGTCCCGAGGTCGCCGCCGCTGCCTTCGAGCCCCTGGAAGACACCCGTGAGACAGCCGCCGGTGCCCGCCCGCCGACCACCCACCCAGCTGCGCCGCGCGGACATCCCGCGGGTCGTACCGCCACCCCGTCGCCCCGCCGGCACGAGGACCGTGCTGAACGCCGTCCTCGACCACGGCCCCGTCGCCCGCAGTACCGTCGCCCGTCTGACCGGTCTCTCGCCCGCCTCCGTCACCGGACACACCGCCCAACTGCTGGCGCGTGGACTGATCCGGGAGAGCCCGGAGACCACCGGACCGCGCGGCCTCGGCCGCCCCCACGTCCCCGTGGACATCGACACCGGCCGCTACCTCGTGGCGGGCGCGCACATCGCCGTCACCAACTCGACCCTGTCCCTGATGGATCTGCGCGGCCGGATCGTGGCCGAGGACCGGCAGCCGCACCAGGACACCCGGCCGCACCCGCGCCATGTACTGGACTCGCTGGCCGGGCGGCTGCCGCGGCTCATGTCCGCCCACTCCGACGGCCGTTCACTGCTGGCCCTCGGTGTGGCCACCGGCCACCGGGTGGACCCCGGCGCCGGGGTGATCAGGCTGCATCCGCAACTCGGCTGGCGGGACGTGGCCGTACGGGATCACCTGGCCGACGCGACCGGGCTGCCGGTCCATGTGGACAGCCACGCACGGGCGTTGGCGCGGGCCGAGCAGCTGTTCGGCGAGGCGTCGACGCGCGGGAGCGCGGTACTGCTCTTCGTCGGCGCGGTCGTGGACGCCGCGTTCGCCACCGCCGGGGAGGTGCACCTCGGGCCCCGGAACGGCGCCGGAA
The DNA here is from genome assembly GCF_042716895.1 of Streptomyces sp. NPDC058653. Classification (NCBI taxonomy): domain Bacteria; kingdom Bacillati; phylum Actinomycetota; class Actinomycetes; order Kitasatosporales; family Streptomycetaceae; genus Streptomyces; species Streptomyces sp. NPDC058653. Next base: position 85,911 of record NZ_JBHXRM010000019.1, read on the forward strand.
GCATCGCGCGTCTGCCGGTCGACGGCGGTGGCAGCCTCGAATCGGAGGTCTCCGAGGAGGCCATGGTGCGGCTCGCGGCCGGACAGGGCCGCGCCGTACGGTCGTTTCCCGCCCTGCTGGACCGGGCCCTGGCGGGGGAGGGGTGGGCAGTGGAGCTCTTCCGCCGCAGGGCCAGGCTCGTCGGCCGTGCGGCGGCGCTGCTGCTGGACATGCTCGACCCCGAGGTTCTGGTGGTGGTCGAACCGGGCACGGGGATGCTTCCGCACTGTCTGGCCGATCTACGGGCGGAGGTGGCCCTGCGCTCCGTCGTCTGCGAGAACCCCGAACAGGCCGTCGTGGCAAGCAGCTTCACCGGCAGTGTGCTCTCCACGGCGGGCGCGGCGGTGGCGCTGAGCGCCCTGTACGCGGACCCGCTCGGCCCCTGGCCCACACTGACGGCCGTGTCGTGAACCGCCGGACGGGCCGACTTAATTCAGAGAGTTGCATTGTTGACCGGGCCCGAAGACGGCACCGACAATGAATTCATGACCATTCGGCAGCGGATTCCGCGGTACGTGCCCTGCCTCTGTTGTCGCGCCTGAATTCCTTCCGCGCCTGAATTCTCCTCGCGCCACGGTCACTTCCCGATTCACCGGCGAAACGGCCTCCCGCCCCCTTGGCGCGCCCCGAATCGCCTGGTCCCACGCGTGCGCGTGCCAGTCACCCGCCTGGCCGCCGCCTGCCCCTTTTCACCGGCCCACCTCTCTTCCTGGGGGAGACGTTGACTCTCACCGTGTCGTCGCACCGCTCCGCGGGCATCGCCCCTGACCGCTTCAGGAAATCCTTCCGCCGATATCCGGCGGGCGTGGTCGTCATCACCGCCGACGCCGGCCACGGCCCGGTCGGATTCACCGCCACCTCGCTCACCTCCCTGTCCATCGACCCGCCGCTCGTCTCGTTCGGGATCGCCCTCTCGGGCTCCTCCTGGCCGACGATCGAGCGCGCGTCGTCGGCCGTCGTGAACTTCGTCGCCGCCGAACAGGAGCCGCTGGCGAGGACGTTCGCGACCAGCGGTGCCGACCGGTTCGCCGAACCGACCGCCTGGCACCGACTGCCGGAGGGCGATCCCGTGCTCGACGACGTGGCCGGCTGGCTGCGGCTGAGCATCCAGCAGCTCGTCCCGGCCGGCGACCACCGGATCGTCGTGGGCCGTGTCGAGGACGCCGAACACGACGAGAGCCGCCGCCCGCTGCTCTTCCACGACGGCCGCTATCTCGCGCTGTGAGCCGTGGCGGATCCCGTAACGCCGGGGCCGCGCCCGTAACCCCGTAGCCCCGCCCCCAAGGAGAAGAAGGCCCATGTCACGCGATCCGGAGCGCAAGCCCCTGCACCTCAACGCCTTCCTGATGACCGCCGGCCATCACGAGGCCGCCTGGCGGCTCCCGGGCAGCCCCGCCGACGGCACCGACGTCGAGCACTACAAGAATCTGGCCCGTATCGCCGAGCGCGGCAGACTCGACTCCCTTTTCCTCGCCGACAGCCCCGTCCTGCACGGCGACCCGGGCCGCCGGCCCTCCAGCATCCTGGAGCCCACCGTCCTGCTGACCGCCCTCGCCGGTGTCACCAGCAGGATCGGTCTCATCGCCACGGCGTCGACCAGCTACAACGAGCCGTACAACCTGGCCCGCAGATTCGCCTCCCTCGACCATGTCTCGGGCGGTCGCGCGGGCTGGAACATCGTCACCACGGCCGGCGCCGACGCCGCCCGCAACTTCGGTCTGGACGACACCCCGCCGCACCGCGAGCGCTATCTCCGGGCGGCCGAGTTCCTCGACGTGGCCACGAAGCTGTGGGACAGCTGGGCCGACGACGCGGTGGTGGCCGACAAGCAGAGCGGCGTCCACGCGCTCGCCGGACGCGTCCGCCCCATCGGGCACCGCGGACCCCACTTCCGCGTCGAGGGAGCGCTCAACGTGCGGCGCTCGCCCCAGGGTCACCCCCTCCTCGTCCAGGCCGGATCGAGCGAGGACGGCAAGGACTTCGCGGCCCGCCACGCCGAGGCGGTGTTCACCGCCCAGCAGACCCTGGAGGAGGGCGTCGCCTTCTACAAGGACGTCAAGCGGCGTGCCGAGACCTTCGGGCGCGACCCGGACGGCATCAAGATCCTGCCGGGGATCGTGCCCGTCATCGGCGACACGGAGGCCGAGGCGCTCGAACTCGACACGGAGCTGGACCGGCACATCGTGCCCGAGTACGCGCGGCGGCAGCTGGCCCGTCTCCTCGGCGTCCCCGACGAGCGGCTGGTGCTGGACGAGGAGCTGCCCGACGACATCCCCACCGAGGACGAGATCGAAGGAGCCAAGAGCCGCTTCACCCTGGTCGTGGAGCTGGGCCGACGGGAGCACCTGACGGTACGTCAGCTCATCGGCAGGCTGGGCGGGGGCCGCGGGCACCGCACCTTCGCCGGCACCGCCGAGCAGGTGGCCGACACCATCGAGCACTGGTACGACAGCGGCGCGGCCGACGGCTTCAACATCATGCCGGCGCTGCTCCCGTCCGGTCTCGAGGCGTTCGTCGACGGGGTGGTGCCGATCCTCCAGGAGCGGGGCCTCTTCCGTACCGAGTACACGGGGACCACGCTGCGCGAGCACTACGGGCTGCCGCGCCCGGCCAACCGGCTGTTCGACACGGTGGGGAGCTCCGCCCGTACGGGCTGACGCCCGCCCGGCCGACAATTCGGGACAGGAGGGCCGGGAGCGGGGCCGTACGCGATACTGCGCGCATGCGCATTTCAGCCAGAGCGGACTATGCGGTACGTGCCGCGCTGGAGCTCGCGACGTCCGGAGACCAGGCCCCGCTGAAGGCGGAGGCGATCGCCGCGGCCCAGGACATCCCGCACAAGTTCCTCGAAGGCATCCTCAACGACATGCGCCGGGGCGGGCTCGTGGTGAGCCGGCGGGGCGGCAACGGCGGCTACCGGCTGGCGAGGGCCGCCGGCACCATCACTGTCGCGGATGTCATCCGCGCGGTGGACGGGCCTCTCGTCTCGGTCAGGGGGGTCCGTCCGCCCGAACTCTCCTACACCGGCCCCGCCGAGTCCCTGCTGCCCCTGTGGATCGCCGTGAGGGCCAATGTCCGCCAGATCCTGGACGTGGTGACCCTGGCGGACGTGGCCTCGGCCGGGCTGCCGGACGACGTGTCCGCGCTCGCGGCGGACCCGGAGGCCTGGACCAACCCCTGACCCGGGCGCCGGCCGACGCCCGGGTCCGCCGACCGGAACGCGAGTCCACCATATGAACGCGCACTTGGGGGAGTGGGGACTCCGTGCCAGTATTCCTACTAATCCAGTGGGAAAACTAGGGATGTTGGAGGTGGCCGGCCCGTGCCGACGAGACCGGTGGTCCGAACCGCCGCCCTGCGCAAGCCCGCCGGGCCGGACGACGCGATGTGGCCGCGCGTGACACGGGAGGTGGCCGACGATCTCGCCTCCGACGCGATCGCCCGCGACCGGGCGGGCAAGCCGCCGTACGACGAGGTCGCGCGGCTGCGCGAAGCCGGTCTGCCCGCCCTCCTGACGCCACCTCCGCTCCACGACCGGGACGGGGCCGGTCACGGGGGACCCGACCGGCACAGTGGCGCCGACTGGCGCACCGCCACCGCCGTGATCCGCGAGATCGCGGCGGCCGACGGCTCCATCGGCGAACTCATCGCCCGCCACTACGTGCTCGCGTGGAGCGGCCACTTCTTCGGCACCCAGGACCTGCCCACCGGGGACGGGCCGCCCGCCGTCGACCGGGGCCTGCTCCTCGGCGGCGCCACCGACCTCCCGGACCCGGAGAGCGGCCCCGGCCTCACCCTCACGCCGACCGCGTCGGGCCATCTGCTCAACGGAAGCAGGACCTTCGCCGCGGGCGTCACCGTCGCCGACCGCCTCGTCGTGGGCGCTGCGTCCACGCGTACCGGCGAGCTGCTGATCGCGCTCGTGAACCCGTCACACGCCGGTGTACTCGTCACCACCGACAACGACCGCCTCGGCCAGCGGCTCACCGGCGCCGGCGGTGTCGAGTTCGACAACGTGCCGGTGGGCGCCGGCCATGTCCTCGGCGCGATGCCGCGCGACGAGCACGCGGTCTCCGCGTACACCGCCCTCGCGCCGCTCGCCCTGCGACTCGTCCTCAGCCATGTCGCCCTGGGCATCGCGGAGGGCGCTCTCGCCGAGGCCCGCGACGTCAGCCGGGCCGTACGCCGCGCTCCCCGCGCCGAGACGCACGACGATTCCGCCACGTACGCCGTACGCCCCAGCGGTGACCCGTATCTCCTCCTCGCGTACGGGGAGTTGGCGACCGCCGCCCACACCGCCGCCGCCGTCGTGGAACGCGCGACGGACGCTCTGGAGCAGGGGCTCCGCACCGGACGGGACATCGGGATGGACGAGCGCGCCGAGATCGCCGTGCTGGTCGCCGCGGCCGAGGCCGTCACCGGCCGGTCCGCTGTCGACATCACCACCCGCATCCTCGAACTCACCCAGGCTGCCGCCTCCTTCGACGGCGGCGCCGCGCTCGATCGCTTCTGGCGCAACGCCCGCGCGCTGACCGCGTGGAGCTCACCCACCCACCGGCTCCGCGACATCGGCGACCACTACCTCAACGGCACGCACCCGCCCTTCACCGCCCGCTCCTGACGCCCCCCGGCCCTCCGGCGCCGCAGAGGCGCTCCGCGCCCACCGATGGGGCAATCCCGCTCGGTGGAAACCGCATGGGGTCGGATGGCGGGCGTCATCGAAAGACGCCCCTCCTCCGGCGCCGTATCCCTGCGCCCCGCGGCCGGGATCAGGTACGGGGCCGAGCGGGGGCCTCACGCACGGGAGCCCCGTTGAAGCTCAGACATGCCGCCGCCGCGCTGGTCGGATCCGCGCTGATCGCCGTCGCGGCCGCGGCGCCCTCGTCCTCGTCCCCCTCCATCCCCTCGGGCTCGGCCCGCGCCTCGGCGCTCGCCCCCAACACCGGGCTGGCGAAGTTCTCCGCGGCCTTCACGCTGTCGCAGGCGGCCCCCGAGATGTCACCGGCCGGCGCCAACGACTGGACCTGCCGGCCCACCGCCGCGCACCCGCGCCCCGTCGTGCTGATCCACGGCACCTGGGAGAACGCCTACGCCAACTGGTCGGGACTCTCGCCCGTACTGAAGAAGGCCGGCTACTGCGTCTACGCCCTCAACTACGGGGCGCCCGAAGGCGACGTGTTCAAGGGGAGGGGCCATGTCCCCGAGTCCGCCAAGGAGGTGTCCGCCTTCGTCGACAGGGTGCTGGACGCCACCGGCGCGCAGACGGCCGACCTGGTCGGGCACTCCCAGGGCGGCGGGCTGCTGCCGCGCTGGTACCTGAAGTTCGAGGGGGGCGCCGCCAAGACCCACCGGCTCGTGGGTGTCGCGCCCAGCAACCACGGAACGACCGCCTCCGGCATGGCGACCCTCGCCAAGTCGCTCCGGGTGCTGGACACCACGGCGCAGATGGCCGGTCAGGCGGCGAAGGACCAGACGATCGGTTCGGACGTCAACGCGCGTCTCGACGCCGGTGGCGACACCGTGCCGGGTGTGCGCTACACGACCGTCGTCACGCGCACCGACGAGGTGGTCACCCCCTACCGCCAGCAGTATTTGGCCCCGGGCCCCGACGCCCCGGTGGAGAACCTGGACCTCCAGGACGCGTGCCCGATCGACATGAGCGCGCACCTCGGCATCGCCTACAGCGAGGTGATGTACCGGCTGGTGCTCAACGCCCTCGATCCGGCGAACGCCCGCCCGGCGAGCTGCCTCGGCTGACCCGGTCACCGGCCCCGACGGTCGTAAAGGGGAGGTACGGCCGGAGGCCCCGCGACACCATGGCGTGCATGACGCCATCGACGCGACTTCCGGACCGGCCCCGCACCACTCCCGACCCGGCACCCTCGACCCCGACCACTCGCGACGCCGCCCGCCGGAGCCTTGAGGCGCTCGCGGGGGGCGGCCGGACGCACCGGGACGTCCTAATCGCTCGTACGTTCGAGTGTGTGGTTATGCTGAACGTATGGCAGCGCACGCGCAGGGTTCGCTCTTCGACCAGACCGACGAGATCCGGCTCGGTCCGCTCACGGACGCCCGGCGGACCGAGCTCGGCGACGGCGCGTGGATCGACCTGCTCCCAGGCTGGCTCACCGGAGCCGACGCGCTGCACGAGGAACTGGCCTCCGGTGTGCCCTGGCGCGCCGAGCGCCGGCAGATGTACGAGCGGGTGGTGGCCGTGCCGAGGCTGCTCGCCTTCTACGGAGAGCGGGACGGACGGCGGGAGGAGCTGCCGCACCCGGTCCTGGCGCAGGCGCGCGAGGCGTTGAGCGCGTACTACGCCGACGAGTTGGGCGAGCCGTTCGTGAGCGCCGGACTCTGCTACTACCGGGACGGCCACGACGGGGTGGCCTGGCACGGCGACCGGAACGGCCGGGGCTCCCGCGAGGACACCATGGTCGCGATCCTCTCCGTGGGCGCCCCTCGCGATCTGGTGCTACGGCCCCGCCACCGCCACGACTCCGTCGTCCGCAAGCCTCTCGGGCACGGCGACCTCATCGTGATGGGCGGCTCCTGTCAACGCACCTGGGAGCACGCGATTCCCAAGACGGCGCGCGCCGTGGGAGCGCGCATCAGCATCCAGTTTCGGCCGCGGGGCGTGAGCTGACGATGCGAATGGTCACGCTCGGATCACATATAGCCAAGGGATGTTCAAAGGACCACCAAGAATTGGCATGCATGAAAGTCCTTTAATATTACGGACGTTAGCGTCCGTACGTGAAAATCACCCCACATGCTCAGACGCCGGTGGCGACCAGCCGCCGCGCGCTGCTCCGTGCCTCCGTTGCCACCGCGGCGGTCTCGACCGTCGCCGGAAGCGCACTCATCGCCGGCGCGGGGTCGGCGGCTGCCACCACCGCCACCTCGCGCACCAAGAGGCCCACCACGCCCGCCGCCGCGCTGGCCGAACTCTCCGCCGGCAACCGCCGGTGGCGCACCTTCAACCAGCAGCACCCGAACGAGTCGAGGGCGGTGCGACACGAACTGGTCTCCGGCCAGGCCCCCTTCGCCCTGATACTCGGCTGCATCGACTCCCGTGTCCCGCCGGAGCTGGTCTTCGACCAGGGGCTCGGCGACCTCATGACCGTCCGCTCCGCCGGTGAGGTCCTCGACGAGGCCGTACTCGGCAGCGTCGCCTACGGCGTCCTGGAACTCGGCATCCCGCTGGTCCTGGTCCTCGGGCACCAGTCGTGCGGCGCCGTCGCCGCCGCCGTGCACGCGGAGGAGACAGGGGAGTCCCTGCCCGCTCACATCCAGTACATAGCCGACCAGATCAAGCCCGCGATCGACCACTCGCAGGAGGGTGACGCGCGGGTGGACGCCACGGTCAGCGCCCAGGTGAACCTGGTCCGTTCGCGTCTGGCGGCGGAGCCCGACCTCGCCGCCAAGGTGGCCGCGGGCGAACTGCAGATAGCCGGCGCGCGCTACGAGCTGAACACCCAGCTGGTCCACCGGATCAGCTGACCGAACCGGGGTTCGGCGGAGCCCCCTTCACGGTGAACGAGGATCGCGGACGGGCACGGCCCGTCCGCGATCCTTCGTTTTCGGGGCCCTGCGAGCCGGTGCGCGCGGACCCGCGACAGCGACGCCGGACGCGTCAGGGGGTCGGGATGCCGCCGGGCCGCGCCGGACGTCCGAAACTCACCGGGACGCCCGGCGAGTACAGCACGCTGACCGGGTCCCCCGTCGGCGCGGGCAGCCCCGCCGCCGTCACCAGATCCTCCGTGCACTCCAGGAGATCCGCGCGGTGCAACGCCCAGCGCGGATGCGCGTTGGGCAGATACATCTGCCGGCCGAAGAACGTGCTGTGCATGCCCCAGCGGGCCGTCAGGAAGTGCTCCAGCTCGCTCGGCTCCTCCAGGAGCGCGCCGACCCGCAGGTGAATGCGGCTGCTCGCGCCCCGGGGGCCGGGCCAGCGCCGTCTGCTCGTGTACGTGAAGGTGTCGCCCGTCCGCTCGACGCTCATACGCGACCAGAGATACGGCAGCCGGAAAGCGGCTCGCGCGACCGCCACCGGTATCAGCCGCGACGCGTCGAGCGACCGGAAGACCACGCCGCGGCGTCCGTGCCCGTCGACCGAGTAGAGGCGGACGTTCGTCTCGGGGAAGGTCCCGAGATACGGAATGCCGGGGAGCCGGAACCAGCCCACCCGGTGCATCCGGAACGCGACCAGCCCGATGTAGGTCGTGCCGTGCAGGGTGTCCGGGGCGGTGCCCGGCGGCAGGAGCGGCGCCACATCGGCGGGGTCGGCCGCCCAGTGCAGAAAGGCCAGGTCGAGCCAGGACTGCGTGAGCAGGAGCCCGTTCGACGCGGTGGGCGGATCCGCCGAGATCGGTGCCGGGACCGACGAGGTGAACGCCATGCGGCCAGGATCGCAGAGCCGGCGTGCCGTACGGCGACCGGTCCCGGGTGGCTCACGCGTCGGTGCGCTGCCGCGTCGTGCGCCGGAGGCCGCCCGCCTTGGCCGACGCGGCGTGCAGGGAACGCAGGGTGAGCAGCAGGACGCCGATGTCGTCGAGGTAGATGGGGTCGGGCAGCAGATCGACCGGGCTCACCACATAGATCAGGGCGCCCCAGTACGCGGCGCGGTTGCTCAGCGGCAGCCCGGCCTCGCGCAGCATCGCGCGGGTCCGGAAGACCTTGACGAAGAGAACGATCGTCGCGACGAGCATCGCGACGCACGCGACGGCGGCGACCGCCAGGACCAGCGTGAAGTTGACGTCCATCGTTTCCGTGGCCTCCTCGGACGAGGGCCAAGGGGCCTGTCCTTCGGATCGGTTCCCTGCCTGTCCCCGACCGTGTTCCCGTAACTGCACGGTTCCACCTGCGCATTGGGCGGATTCACCGTGTCGGCGCCCGCCGAGGGGCGGCTTCCGGACCTCTATAAACCCAGCGTATACATCGTGTGTATAGTGACTCGCATGTCATGGGACCCCTCCTGGCCTGGCCTGTTCCGCCATGCCCGGACCTGTCCGGCCGGCTCCGCGCCCCTTCGCGGTGACGGAAACCGGATGTAAGTACTCGCCCCCGAGGGGCCCCTCCCGGAGCGCCGCGAGAACGCGGAGCGCGAGAACACAGAGAGAGCTCCGTCATGCCCCGAACCGCCACACCTGGCTCCGCCATGCCTGAAATCGGCCCGTTCGCGCCCCCGCGACGCAGGACGCGGGCGGTGCGTGCGGCACGCCGTACGGGCGTCGTCGCGCTCGCCACCGTCGCGGCCCTCGCCCTGACCCTCACCGGCTGCGGCACGCAGACTGTCTCGCCCGCCTCGGTCAGAGGGGATTCGGGAGGTGACGGCAAGGGGCGGTACGGCTCCGTCGACTGCGCCGAGGCCACCTGCATCGCCCTCACCTTCGACGCCGGACCCGGCGAGGACACGCCCCGGCTGCTCGACATCCTCAAGGAGGAGAAGGTGCCCGCCACCTTCTTCCTGCTGGGCAAGAACCATGTGCTCGCCCATCCGGACACCGTCCGCCGTATCGCCGCGGAGGGGCACGAGGTCGCCAACCACACCTGGAGCCACCGCGTCCTGACCGATCTCGACCGGGACGCGATACGTGACGAACTCGGCCGCACCCAGGACGCCATTGAGGAGATCACCGGCCGCAGGCCCACCCTGATGCGCCCGCCCCAGGGCCGTACCGACGGCGACGTCACGGCCGTCTCCCGCGAACTCGGGCTCTCCCAGGTCCTCTGGAGCGCCACGGCCAAGGACTACTCCACGACCGACTCCGCCCTCATAGAGCGCCGCATCGTCGACGACGCGTCCGCCGACGGGATCATCCTGCTCCACGACATCTACGACGGCACGGTCCCGGCCGTGCCCGGGATCATCGAACGGTTGAAGAAGCGCGGCTTCACCTTCGTGACCGTGCCGCAGCTCTTCGCGCCGGCGGTCCCCGAGCCGGGCGAGGTCTACCGCCCCTGAGGCCTTAGATGAACAGAGTGTTCAACACGGTTGGTTGACATCAACATGTGTGCCGACGCATGCTTGCCGTATGACATCGACGCCCGACCCGCAGGTCTCCGACCCCTTCACCGCACCCCGTCCCGACGAGGCCCGCGCACACCGGGTGCACGCGTCCCTGTTCCGTATCGCGGAGCGGCACGCCGCGACCGACGAGCAGCGGAGCAGACAGAGGCATCCGACCGTCATCGCGCCGCACGAGGCCGTCCGGCTCGTGTCCTTCCTGCTGAGCGGGGCCGCGAAGCGGGAGCCGGACGAGCCGGAGGTGGATCACGCCGACATCACCGCGGCCCTCAGCCTCGTACCGCGCGCCCGCGGGGACATGGACGAACTGGAAGCGGGACTTCTCCAGATGGCCCGGGGCCGGGGGCTGACCTGGCAGGAGATCGCCTTCGGCCTCGGTCTCGGCACCCCGCAGGCGGCCCGCCAGCGCTACGAACGGCTGGTCGGGCGTACGGCCGCCGACCGGACCCCGGACGACGACACCGGAGGGGGCGGCGGCCGGGGCGGCGACGCCGAGTAGGCCGATCGGCCGCGCCGGAGTTCCGACGCCGCGCGGGCCGGGGCGCCCCGTCCGGCGAGTCGGGAAGCGGGCATGCAGAGTAGAGCCATGGTGACCACGTCCATGGGCGACGGGCAGCAGCCCCGCGCCACGCTCGGCAGTTATCCCACCCCGCTCGAACCGGTGCCCCGACTGGCCCGCGCGCTCGGCCTCGGCGCCGACGACCTGTGGGTCAAACGCGACGACCTCATCGGTCTCGGCGGCGGCGGCAACAAGGTACGCAAACTGGAATGGACCTGCGGGACGGCGCTCGCCGACGGCGCCACGGTCCTGGTGACGACGGGCTCGCCGCAGAGCAACCACGCGCGCCTCACCGCGGCCGCCGGCGCCCGCCTGGGCGTCGAAGTCGTCCTCGTACTCTCCGGCGAGTCCGGCGACTCCGAGTCCGGCAACCTCACGCTCGACGGTCTCTTCGGCGCGCGGGTGGTGTGGGCCGGCGCCGGCGGCAAGGAGGAACTCGCCTCCACCGCCCGGCATGTGGCCGGCGCGCTCCGGGACCGGGGCGCCGTCCCCGCGCTGATCCCCTTCGGCGGCTCCAGCGTGCTCGGCGCCCGTGGCTACGTCGAGTGCGGACAGGAACTCCTCGACCAGGCACCGGACCTGGCGTGTGTCGTGCTCGCGCTCGGCTCCGGGGGCACGATGGCCGGACTGGTCGAGGCGCTGGGCGCCGAGCGGGTACTGGGCGTCGACTGCGGGGCGCTCGACGATCCGGCCCGCGTCGTGTCGGACCTGGCCTCCGGTCTCTCCGGTACGCACCACCCCGCGGAGTCACTGCGTGTCCGTCACGACCAGGTCGGAGCCGGCTACTCCACACTGACCGAGGCGTCCATGACCGCCCTCACCCTGGCCGCCCGCACCGAGGGCATGGTGCTCGACCCGATCTACACCGGCCGCGCGATGGCCGGGCTCACGGCCGCGGTCGAGTCCGGAGAGATCACGCCGGGCCGGCGTACGGTCTTCCTGCACTCGGGCGGAGTGCCCGGCCTCTTCGGGCACCGCGAGGCCCTCAGACGGGCGGCGGAGGAACTGGCCGTCGACGGCGACCCGTTGAGGACCTGACACCGGCACCGACAGCAACGGCAACCACGGCCGCCCCGGCCGCGCACCCCCGTCTCACGAGTCCGGCTCGGCGAGCGCCGCCCGCTTCCGGGCGGTGCGCACCGCCGCCGAGAGGTGCCCGATGTCGTACGCCCCGTGGTGGCGGCGCCCGTTGATGAAGAACGTCGGCGTCCCGGACACCCCGCTCAGATCGGCGGAGTCCACGTCGTCGTCGATCCGTGCCGCGCCCTTGTGCCGGTGCAGGTACTGCTCGAAGCGCTCCGTGTCCAGGTCGAGGTCACCCGCGAGGCGGAGCGCCTCGGCGAGCCGGAGCGTGCCCTCACGCGCCAGCAGGAGATCGTGCATCTCCCAGAACGCGCCCTGGTCGTGGGCGGCCTCCGACGCCTCGGCGCCGAGCATCGCGCCCGGGTGCACATCGGTCAGCGGCATGTGCCGCCATACGTAGCGGACGTCTCCGAAGTCGGCCAGCAGCTCCCGGATGACCGGCTCCGCCATCCCGCAGTAGGGGCAGTCGAAGTCGCCGTACTCCACGACCGTGACCGGCGCGTCCAACGGGCCCCGGATCTTGTCGAGTTCGGGATCGACGGGGACCGCGAGGTCGATGATCGACTCGGCCGTGCCGAGCAGCGCCCTGTTACGGCGCGCCCTGGGCAGCAGCCCGATCACGGCGCTGACGGCCCAGGTCAGCGCGAACGAGGACAGCAGCGCCGTGAGCGTGCCGATCTTCGCGTTCTCCAGCTGCTCGCCGTCGAAGGCGAGGGTGGCGATCAGCAGCGACACCGTGAATCCGGCACCCGCGATCGTTCCGCCCGCGGCGACGGCTCCCCACCCGACGGGCGGGCGCAGCCGGCCGTGGCTGAAGTGCGAGGCCAGCCACGCGGCGCTGAGGACCGCGATCGGCTTGCCCGCGACAAAGGCGCAGATGATGCCCAGCGTGACGGGGGAGGTGAAGGCCTGCGACAGCTCGTGGCCACTGATCTGGATCCCGGCGTTGGCCAGCGCGAAGACCGGCACGATCACATAGCTGGACCACGGGTGGTACATCCGCAGCAGCCGGTCGTTGGGCGAGATCGCCGCCGCGAGACCGATCCGGGCCGAGCGTTCGAGCTCCGGTGTCGGCTGCTCCCTGAACCGGCGGAAGAGACCGCTCGCGCGTTCCAGATCCCCTCGGGCGGCCGGGTACGCGAACGTGAGCAGGCCCATGACCAGCCCGATGACGATGGGGTCGACCCCGGACTCCCACAGCGCGATCCACGCGCCGATCGCCAGCACCGCGTACCAGCCGCCCTGGCGTACGCCCTCGTGGCGCAGCAGCAGGATCACACCGAGGATGGCCACGGCCACGAGCAGCGCGACGGGCGCGAGACTCTCGCTGTAGCCGAAGGTGATGACTCCGAGAGCCACGAAGTCGTCGACGACGGTCACGGCCAGGATGAACGTACGCAGCCCCGTGGGCAGGCGCTTGCCCAGCAGCGCCAGCATGCCCAGGGCGAACGCCGTGTCCGTGGACATCGCGGCGCCCCAGCCGTGGAGCTCGCCGTCCCCGGCGTTGATGAGCAGATAGATCGATACGGGCACGAGCATGCCGCTGACGCCGACGAACACGGGCAGCGCGATACGCCGGGCGTCGCGCAACTCGCCCAGGTCCCGCTCGCGGCGCGCCTCGAGGCCGACGACGAAGAAGAACACGGCCATCAGACCGCTGTTGACCCAGTCGCGCAGTTCGAGGGAGAGACTCCGCGAGCCGAACGACAGCGCCACATGCGTCCGCCAGAAACGGTCGTACGACGAGACGTCGGCGTTCGCCCAGGCGAGCGCGGCCACCACGGCGGCCAGCAGCACCGCCGCGCTGCCCGTCTCGGTGCGCAGGAAGGACCGCAAGGGGGTGCGTCTGGGGCCCCCGCACTGCGTCTGCCCGCTGTATCCGGCATCTGGTGAGGAATCCGTCATTTCTGGATTCTCCACTCGTACGCCGGTCGGGACCGGCAACGGGCAGTGTGTCGGCCGGGGCACTTGCCGGTCCCCGCGGCGGATTGCCCGGACACGGCCCCCCGGTCCCGGGGACGACGTGGATCAGGCGGCGTCGTGGAAGACGAGACCGAGGGTGTGCCGGCCGCCGGAGCGCACCGTGCTCACGCCGTGCCGCATGGGCGCGTTCGACCAGCCCCGCGCGGAGCGTACGGGCCTGTCCCGGGTGGTGAAGACCAGCCCGTGGCCCTGCGGGATCGTGGCCGACGAGCCCCGCGACTGCGCGCGCGGGCGCTGCTCGGTCATGATGAACTCACCCCCGGTGAAGTCCTCTCCCGGCGAGTCCAGGCCGATGACGACCTGAAGCGGGAAGACCATCTCGCCGAAGACGTCCCGGTGCAGGGCGTTCCAGTCGCCGGGGCCGTAACGGAGCAGGATCTGCGCCGACTTGGCCTGCCCCGCCTCGTGACACATCGTCAGCCACTCGTCCAGCGTGTCCGGCCAGGGCGCCGGGCGGCCCAGCCTCCCGGCCCAGTCGCGCGCGATCGGCAGCAGAGACGGGTAGAACGCGGCACGCAACTCCGATACCACATCGGGGAGTTCATGGGTGAAGTAGCGGTACTGCCCCGACCCGAACCGGTGCCGGGCCATGTCGACCGTCGTACGGAACCGTTCGCCGTCCTCGTACAGCGCCGTGAGCGCGCGGCACTCGGCGGGGGAGAGGAGCGGCTGCCCGGTGAGGGCGTTGCCGTACGCGTCGAGATCACCGGCGATCGCGTCCCAGTCCTGTGCCGCGACCCGTTCTCCGATCCCCTCGGCCGTGCGGTCGGTGGTCTTCATCGTCTCTCCGTCTCCCCGCTTCTGCGGTCGCTCTCGTCGCACTCCCGAGAGTGCCGCCGGGAGATCGCCCCTGCTGGCGGGATTCGGACATCGCACTGGAGGCGCCGACGTATGGCTCACATGTCGGCGATCAGTTCCCTGAAGTGCGGGCACGTCGTGAAGTCGTCGTGGTCGCACCCCAGCGCGCACTCGATCAGATCGAGCGAGGCCCGCGCCTCCGCGATGCGCAGCAGCAGCGCGTCGCGATGCCGCTCCAGCCGGTCGCGGCGTGCCCGGGGGCTGTCCGGGGCCAGCATCTCGCGAATGGCCTCCAGGCTCAGCCCCGCCGCCTTGGCCCGCAGGACGACGGTCACCCGGACCACGTCGTCGGCGCCGTAACGGCGCCGTCCGTTGCCGTCCCGCGCCGGCGTCAGCAGCCCCACCGTCTCCCAGTGCCGCAGCACATGGGTCGCCATGCCGAACCGGTCGGCCAACTCGCCGATCGTCAGGGTCGGGATCGTCTGGGTGGACATCCTCGGGGTCGAGACATGGGCGGTGGCCGGCACCGTACGCGCCGCGCTTGACTTCATGTCGACATTAAGTCCCAGGCTGGCGGGCATGTCCAACGACCCCACGGCTGACGCCGTACCCGACGGTCCGACCTCGCTCCCACCCCTTCTCGCGGCGCTCGACGCCGCCGACGAGGCACCCTGCGCGGCCCAACTGCGCGCCCGCTCCTACGAGTTGCTCGGCATCGCGGCCGGAACGAGACTGCTCGACATCGGATGCGGCGCCGGCCGCGCCGTGGCGGAGGCCATCAGGATCGGTGCCGACGCGCGTGGCGTCGACATCGACGAAGGCATGATCGCCCTGGCGCGCCGGCGTGTGCCAGAGGCCCGGTTCGACGGAGGGGACGCCCGCCGGCTGCCGTACCCGGACGCGTCCATGGACGCCTGCCGCGCCGACAAGGTGCTCCACAATCTCGCGAACCCGGCGGCCGCGGTCGCCGAGGCCCGCCGCGTCCTGGTGCCGGGCGGGCGGATCGCGCTGATCGGACAGGACTGGGACACGATCGTCATCGACGCCGCCGGCGCGGAGCCGACCCGTACCCTCGTCCACGCGCGCGCCGACCGAGTCGCCGCCCCGCGCTCCGCCCGGGGCTTCCGCGCCCTCCTCCTCGACGGGGGCTTCCACGATGTGGAGGTGGAGGTGCGTACGGCGGTCTTCACCGACGACGCCGTGCCGCCGATGCTCACGGGCCTGGCGGAGGCGGGCCACGCGGCGGGACGGATCAGCCGTTCGGACGCCGACGCCTGGCTCGGCGACCAGCGCGAACGGGCCCTGGCGGGGCGGGCGTTCGTGGCCGTTCCGATGTTCCTGGCCACCGGGACCCGCCCCTGAACGGCCGGCCACTCATCCGGCGGGCAGTTCCGCCTTCGCGAGGAACGTGCGGACCAGCTCGGCGACCTCGTCCAGCGCGCTTTCGAGCAGGAAATGGCCGCCGCTGAGCAGGTGCACCTGGGCGTCGGGCACATCCCTGGCGAACGCGCCGGCACCCGCCGAGCCGAAGATCTCGTCGCCCTTGCCCCACACGGCGAGCAACGGCGGCCTGCTCTCCCGCAGTTGGGCGTGCAGGCGCGGATAGAGAGGGAGATTGCTCGCGTAGTCGAGCAGCAGCTTCAACTGCACCCGGTCGTTGCCGGGACGCGACACAAGGGCGTGATCGTGCTGCCAGGTGTCGGGGCTGACCAGGCTCGGGTCCGGCACACCGTTCAGATACTGCCACTTGATCATGTCCAGACTGAAGGCCTGGCGGATGGCGGCGATCGTCTCGGGGTTCTGCTCACGCCAGTAGGCGCGGGCGGTTCCCCAGAAACTCTCGACGAAGCCCTCCTCGTAGCCGTTCCCGCTCTGGCTGATGATCGCCGTGATCGCGGCCGGGTCCTTGAGCAGCAGGCGCCAGCCGATCGGGGCGCCGTAGTCTTGGACGTACATGGCGTACCGCGTCACCCCGATGCCGGCGAGCAGCTGCGCCGTGAGGTCGGCGAGAGCGTCGAAGCTGTAGTCGAAATCCCCGACGGGCGGCGCGTCGGAGAGACCGAAGCCCAGATGGTCGGGGGCGATGACGTGATAGTCCTCCGCCAGCTCGGGGATGAGATGGCGGAACATGAACGAGCTGGTGGGAAAGCCGTGCAGCAGCACGACCGCAGGGGCCTCGGGCGGGCCGGCCTCCCGGTAGAACAGCTCCCGGCCCTGCACGGTGGCGTAGCGGTGATGGACATGGACCATGACGGACTCCTTCCTCCGCGATGTGCGACAGGACCCGCGCGGACGTGGTGCCCTCGGCGACTTCCCCACGGGTCCGCGTGCCGGTCCCGTTCCACTCCGACGAGGGCCGGGGGGCGCGTACGCGGGGGTCTCTGTCACCCGTTGTGACGGCCGCCGGCGGGCGCGGCGCGGTAGTGCCGGGTAGCCGCCCCGGCCGGCCCGGACCGTGATCAGGTGCTCGACCGGCGGGAACTCTCCCCGCGGTCGAGCCGCTGTCGCAAGGGGAGGATCATAGGTGTAATCCTGAAACACCCCCATATGGTCGACGGTAGTGTGCGACCTGATCGCTGTCGACCGGGGCCGATCATGCGGACTCGTCCCAGAGCTCGGTGCCGAACGCGCCGACCAGCGCGCCGACCCGGTCCAGCAGCTCGGCGGCCGGCAGGGCGTCCACACGCCGCCCGTCCCGCAGCCGCAGCGCCACCGAGTCCCCGGCCGCCTCACGCGCCCCGATCACCGCTTGGTACGGCACCAGCCTCGCCGCCCTGACACGGGCCCCCAGGGTGCCGTTCTCCGGCCCCGAGACCTCCGCCCGCAGCCCTCGCTCCGCACACCGCTCCACGAGCTCGGCGGCCCGCGGCAGTTCGGAGCCGGAGAGGGGCAGCACCACGACCTGGGTCGGCGCGAGCCAGCCGGGAAAAGCGCCCCCGTGCCGATGTACGACAGATCGAACCGCTCCGGCTGGTGGAAGTCGACCTGGACGGTCGACAGGGTCGACTCGCGCCCCGCCCCGTCCGCGATCTGGACGTCGATCTTCGGTCCGTAGAACGCCGCCTCGCCCTCCACCGCCTCGTACGCGACGCCGGAGCTGTCGAGAACATCGGTCAGCAGCGCCGCCGACCGCTCCCACAGCGCCGGATCGGCGACATACTTCCCGCCGGGCCCCGGCAGCGAGAGCCGGAAGCGCGCGGGCCGGATGCCGAGCGCGTCGTACGCCCGCCGGATCAGCTCCAGTGCCGCCCGCGCCTCGTCCGCCACCTGGTCCGGGGTGCAGAAGACATGCGCGTCGTTGAGCTGGATCGACCGTACGCGGGTGAGTCCGCCCAGCACCCCGGACAGCTCCGAGCGGTACATACCGCCCAACTCCGCCATCCGGAGCGGCAGTTCACGGTAGCTGTGGGAGCGGGAACGGTAGATCAGCGCATGGTGCGGACAGAGGCTCGGCCGCAGGACGAACTGCTCACCGCCCAGCTCCATCGGCGGGAACATGTCGTCGCTGTAGTGCGACCAGTGCCCGGAGATCTCGTACAGCTCCCGCTTCCCCAGCACCGGTGAGTACACATGGCGATACCCCGCGCGGCGTTCCACACCGCGGATGTACTCCTCCAGGACGTGCCGTACGGTCGCGCCGTCCGGCAGCCAGTACGGCAGGCCCGCGCCGATCAGCGGGTCGGTGTCGAACAGGCCCAACTCACGGCCGAGCTTGCGGTGGTCGTTCATGGTGGTCTCCTCGCTGGTGCCGGGCGAGTGACCACGTGACGAAGCCCCGGGGCACTCGCCCCGGGGCTTCGAACTGGGTCAGCAGTCAGCGCGCCGGGACACTCTCCGGCGTCGTCGTCATCGCGGCACGCTTCATGGCGGAGAGGTTAGAGCCGGACCCCAGGCCGGGGCAACGTCATTTCTCCACCGCCGGCCGACGGCGCCCAGCAACACCTTGCGTCCTAGCTCTGGACACCCGCCGAGCGCGCGTGCTGTCATTCCGCTGCGGACTCTTTCCAACGTTGTAATGCCCGGGACGAAACCCCCTTCCGCCCCCGCCCGCGCGAGGACATCGAGGACTTCCATGAGACGAAAGCCCGCCACCCGCCCCCGCCCGCCGCTCCGCTCCCGCCCCCTGCTGCGCTCGCTGCTGCTCGCCGTCGCCCTGCTGCTGCCGACGAGCGGCCTCGCCCCCGCCGCGACGGCCTCCTCCGCCGACAGCACGTCCCCGGTCATGGCGTCGGCCGACGCGCCGGGGGACGAGGTGCACGGGCTCAAGGGCGAGTACTTCAGCATGTCCGCGCCCGGCGCGCGCGACTTCGCGGACCTCGGGGGAGTGGCCCTCGACCCGCAGATCGAATTCCCCGGCCTGGCCACGACGTTCGAGTCCCTGACCGGCCGTACGGAGCACACCACCGCACGCTGGACGGGCCGTGTCGAGGCGCCCACGACCGGCGACTACACCTTCTACGCGACCGGCGACAACGGCTTCAGGGTGTGGATCGGCGACCGGACGGTGATCGACCACTGGGAGCCGGACTGGGACAAGGAGCAGACCAGCGAACCGGTGACGCTCACCGCCGGTGAGCCGCAGGAGATCCGCGTCGAGATGTTCCAGGACACCGGCGGCGCGAACATGTTCCTGCGCTGGTCGGGCGCCGGCGTCGAGAAGCAGATCGTCCCCGAGTCCGCGTTCACCCCGCCCGCCGACTTCGAGATCTACCCGGTCTCGCTGACCGTCGGGAAGGACGGCCGCCGGCTCCGCGCGACCTTCGGGTCCGAGGCCGGCGGCACGATCGCCGCGGTCAAGGATCATCTGAAGATCGAGGTCGACACGACCCCGATGCCGGTCTCCTCCGTCACCCGCACACCCGGTGACGCCAACTCCCTGGACATCACGCTCCAGGCCCCGGTCCAGAAGGACCAGCGGGTCGGCTTCCGTTACGACGGCCGCGGCGGCCTCGAAGTCGGCGGCGGGACGGTGCCGGAGATCATGCGTACGGCGGCCAACGAGTCCACGCACCGGCTGACCACCGAGTGGGGCGACCGGCTCGACCGGGACAACCCGCTGCCCGAGTACCCCCGTCCGCAGCAGGTGCGCGACAACTGGAAGAACCTCAACGGGCCCTGGCAGTTCGCCGGCGCGGAGAAGGGCGAACTGCCCGTCTTCGGCCAGGACCTGGACGAGAGGATCACCGTGCCGTTCCCGGTCGAGTCCCAGCTCTCCGGTCTCGAACGCCACGAGGACCACATGTTCTACCGCAGGCTCGTGGAGGTCCCCAAGAACTGGCAGGTCGGCGACGGCAAGCGGCTGAAGCTCAACTTCGACGCCGTCGACTACGCCACCCGCGTCTGGGTCAACGGGACCCAGGTCACCGAACACACCGGCGGTTACACGGCGTTCGGCGCCGACATCACCGACGCGCTCAAGAACGGCGGCAGGGGCCCGCAGGAGATCGTCGTCGCCGTCACCGACACCAACGGCCCCAACCAGCCGATGGGCAAGCAGTCCACCGACCCCGGCGGCATCGTCTACACCCAGTCGTCCGGCATCTGGCAGACGGTCTGGATGGAGCCGGTCGCGACGGCGGCCGTCGACGAGCTCGTCACCACGCCCGACATCGAGTCCCGCAGCCTGGCGGTCACCGTCAACTCCGCCAAGGCCTCGGCCGACGCCAAGGTCAGGGCGGTCGCACGCGACGCCAGGGGAAGGATCGTCTCGACGGTCAGTGGCCGGCCCGGCACCGAACTGCGCCTCCCGATCAAGAACCAGCGGCTCTGGACGCCGGACGACCCGTACCTCTACGACCTCGACGTGACCCTCACCGACGGCCGTTCCGTCGACACCGTCGACAGCTACTTCGGTATGCGGTCCATCGGCGTCGAGGAGGTCGGCGGCTACCGGAAGCTCGTGCTCAACGGGAAGCCCGTCTTCTCCCTCGCCATGCTGGACCAGGGATTCTGGCCCGACGGCCTCTACACCCAGCCCAGCGACGAGGCGCTCGCCTTCGACCTCGAAGCCCAGAAGAAGCTGGGCTTCAACGCCGTACGCAAGCACATCAAGGTCGAGTCGGCCCGCTTCTACCACCACGCCGACCGACTCGGTCTGCTCGTCTGGCAGGACTTCGTCTCCAGCGACATCACCAACGAGGCCGGGCAGCGGACCTTCCTCGACGAGGGCAGGCAGATGATGCGGCAGCTCCACAACTCGCCGTCCGTCATCGGCTGGATCGTCTTCAACGAGGGCTGGGGCGAGTGGAACCGTGAGGAGACCGGCCGGATCGCCGAATCGGTGAAGCAGGCCGATCCCTCACGCGTGGTCAACGCGCACAGTGGCGTCAACTGCTGCTCGTCCAAGGGGGATTCGGGCAAGGGCGAGATCATCGACCACCACGACTACCTGAACAACGACGCCCCGTTCCCCGACCACCGCGCCGCGATGGACGGGGAACACGGAGGCTTCACACTCCGCACCCCCGGGCACATGTGGCCCGGTCCGCCCGCCGCGATCTACAGCGGGGTGGCGGACAAGGACGCGCTCACCGCGAAGTACGTCGAGAACACCACCGAGTTCTATCTCGAAGCGGCGAACGCGGAGCTGTCCGGCTCGGTCTACACCCAGGTCAGCGATCTGGAGAACGAGCTCAACGGCTTCTACACCTACGACCGCCGGCAGATCAAGGTCGACCCGGCCCGTGTGCGGGCCGTCAATCTGAAGGTCATCAAGGCCGGCGCGGAGGCGGGCGAGCGTGACGAGCTGAGCGGCGGCGGGCACTGGCCGCTGGACGAGGGGAAGGGCGCCACCTCCCGGGACGAGGGCCCGAACGGCAAGCCGCTGAGCCTCCTCGGCGGCCCCGCCTGGACGCCCGGTGTCAGCGGCTCCGCACTCGACTTCGACGGAAAGGGCCAGTACGCGCAGACCGAGGGACCGGTCGTCGACACGACCAAGAGCTACTCCGTGTCGGCGTGGGTCACTCTCGACGCGCTCCCCGGCAACTACGCGACGGCGGTCAGCCAGGACGGCCGGCGCACGGAGAATCCGTTCTATCTCCAGTACGGCCAGGGCGCGTTCGCCTTCAGCACCCCGGGCGGCAACCGCGCGCGTCTGGTGACGGAGCCGGAGACGGGCCGCTGGTACCACCTCGTCGGGGTCCGTGACTCGGCGTCCGACTCCATCACGCTGTACGTCGACGGTGTGCCGGCCACGACCGTCGCGGCCGGTCCTGCCGAGGTGAGTACCGGGCCACTGTCGGTGGGCCGCGCCAAGTACGACGGAGCCAGGGGCGACTTCTGGAACGGTTCGATCGACCAGGTGCGCGTCTACGACAGGTCTCTGACGGGCAGTCAGGTCAAGGAGCTGCACGAGGAGGAACTCCCGCGCCGACGGTGACCGACAGCCGTACGGCCGCCGGTGGGCCGGTCGGCCGGACGGGATGTGGCCCCGGGGAGGGATCCCCGGGGCCACACGGTGTCACGGTCCCGCCGAGGTGAATCAGCAGTACAGGTTGCCGCCCGGCGAGACACCCAGGATCTGGGTGAAGCGCTGGTAGTTGTCGATCCGGCTCTGGACCTGCGCGGGGTTGCGTCCGTCGCACTCCAGCGAGCCGTTGATGGAACGGATCGTCTGACCGAAGCCGGCCTGGTTGACCATCGCGTTGTGCGGGGTCATCGAACCGGGACCGTTCTGGGTGTTCCAGTACCAGAGACCGGTCTTCCAGGCGACGGCCGAGTCGTTCTGGACCCGCCACGGGTCGGCGAGCAGGTTGATGCCGAGCGCGTCACCGGCCGCCTTGTAGTTGAAGTTCCAGCTGAGCTGGATCGGACCGCGGCCGTAGTACGCGGCCTGGCCCGCCGGGCAGCCGTACGACTGCGACGTGTCGCAGTAGTGCGGGTAGTTGGCCGTGTTCTGCTCCACGACATGCACCAGACCGCCGGTCTCGTGGCTCACGTTCGCGAGGAACGCCGCGGCCTCCTGCTTCTTGACGGTGTCGCTGCCCGTGTTGGCGAAGCCGGGGTAGGCGCTCAGCGCGGCGGTGAGACCGCCGTAGCTGTAGAAGCCGTTGCGGCCCGGGAACATCTGGTTGAACTGCGACTCACTGACGACGAAGCCACCCGTCGGAGGGTTGCCGCCACCGCCACTGGGCGCGTTCCACTTCTGGTTCGACTGGCCCGTACAGGTCCAGATCTGGAGCCGGGTGCCGTTCGCGGTGCTGCGGTTCTGGATGTCCAGGCACTTGTCCGCCTGGGGGTTGACGATGTCGTTGGCGCCCGAGATTGCCCAGCGCTGGTTCGCGCCGCCGGTGCAGTCCCACAGGTGGACGAGGGCGCCGTCGGCGGTGCTGTTGCCGGAGACGTCCAGGCACTTGCCGAGAGCGCGCAGGGTGCCGTCACCCGGGTTCGACCACCGCTGGGCGTTGCTGCCGTTGCAGTCGTAGATCTGTACGGGCGTGCCGTTGGCGCTGTTCGCACCGGCGACGTCGACGCATTTGCCGGCCAGGCCGGTGATCTGGCCGTCGGCCGCCTGGGCGGCCGGGGCGGTGAAGAGAGTGGCGATGAGGGCCGCGACCGCGACGAGGATCGCGGAGCGCAGGAGGGAGAGGCCTCTGCCGGATTTGCTCAACATCTCTGAATGTTTTTCCCTTCGCGCCAACGGCGCACGGAGCCCTGCCGGCGATGCGACAGCGCCAAGGAGGAGATGTGCGGGAGGTGTGTCGATTGGATTGAATGGGAAGGTCTAGACCTTGTCAAGTGCATGGCGAAGCTGGCCTGTTGATCCCACGGCGACGCGTACGGCCGCCGGCCCGCGCGGAATCCGTCCGACTCACGCCCCCGCCAGATCCTCCAGATATGGCAGCGCGTCAGCGGCGAACAGATGCCGGGCCGCGGCGGCCCGCCCCTCACGTACCGGACCCGGCACCGACACCTCGTCCAGGGCCCGGAGCAGGGACGCCGGACCGGTCGCACGGGCCGTCAGGCCCTCGTCGGCCATCCGCCGGACCCCGTCCTTGCCATGGCCCGGGATGGGCCGGTAGCCGATCACCGGAAGGCCCGCCGCCAGCGCCTCCAGAGCGGTCTGGCCCGCGGCGTTGTCGATGAGCGCGTGGGACGAGGCCAGCAGCCCCGGCATGTCCGTCACCCACCCCAGGGCGGCGACACCGGTCGTCCTGGCCACCCGCGAGCGCAGCCGCGTGTTCCTGCCGCAGAGGACGACCGGCAGAAAACCCGCGTCGGCGACGAGCCCTGCGGTCTCCAGCACATGGGTCCCGGCCCCCCAGGCACCTGTGGAGATCAGCACGGGGCCCCGCCTCGTACCCCCGAGGACGCGTGTCCGGTCCGGGGCCACGGACGGTGAGTGGAAGCGCTCGGCCACCAGGGGGCCCGAGACCGCGGCGGAGCGGCCCAGGGCGAGCCGGACCTCGTCGGCGATACCGGAGGTGAGGCAGAGATCGAGGTCGTTGCCCGGATGCAGCCACTGCCGGTGGACCGCGAAGTCCGTGATCACCACGGCGCTGGGCGCGCTCAGAGCCCCCCGGGCGCGAAGCCTGCCCGTGAGCTGGGCCGCGAGATGGAACACCGGAACGACCACATCCGGCTCCCACTCCTCGACCAGACGCAGGAACCGCTTCTCGGCCAGCGCGACCATCGGTCCGTTACCCGGGCGCGGACCTCTGCCGGGCCGCAGGAACACCGCGTACACAGCCGCGTACACGGCGGGCACATGGCAGACGGCCCCCCGGTAGAACTCCCGCACTCCGCGACCGACGCCCGGAGGCAGCAGTTCCAGGACGTCCACATCGGCCGTGGTGTGCCCCGCGCCCTCCAGCCTCCTGATCAGCTCCGCCGCCACCGCCGCGTGGCCCGACCCCATGCTCGCGCTCACGATCAGGAAACGCCTGCCCGCGGATGTCTTTCCGTCGTTCCCGGCCGAGGGATCCATGTCGGCTCCGCATCGAGTTCACTCTTGCCCATCCCGATGTACCGGGCTCCGCCCGATCTCAAACGGAACACTCCTCCGGCCCGTGCGAGCGGCGGCCCTTGGTGTGAAAGTCGGGCACGAAGGGTTGCGCGGCCGGCCGAACGGTCATATCCCGACGACTCCATTTCGCAGGTCAAGCGTCTTTCCGTCCGCGCCGTCCGCACCTCGCCGACGGCCGGCCACAGCGTCGACACAGGGGCAGCCATGGCACCCGGCCTTTCCGGCCCCGATCAGGCCGCCACCGCCCCCGACCCGTCCGGACCGGCTCGGCCGCCCCCGCGTACCGCCCTGGTCACGGGCGCCACGTCCGGCATCGGCGCGGCGGTGGCCAGGCGGATCGGAGCCGAGCCCGGCTGGCGGCTCGTGGTCAGCGGCCGGGACCCAGCGCGTCTGGACGAGATCGCCGAGCTGACCTCAGCCGTCGCCCTGCGCGCGGACCTCGCCACGTCCGCCGGAATCGAGCGCCTGGTGAGCGACGCCCTCGACGCCGTCGGACACATCGACCTCGTCGTGTCGGCCGCCGGACTCGGCTGGGCCGGCCCGCTCCCGTTGATGCCGTCGGCCGCCGTCGACGAGGTGCTCACGGTCAACCTGACAGCCACGGCCCATCTCCTGCGGCTCGTCCTCCCGGGCATGCTCGAAGCCCGACGGGGTCAGATCGTGCTGGTGGGTTCGACGGCGGGCACCTACGGGGTGCGCGACGAAGTCGTCTACTCGGCCGCGAAGGCAGGCGTCGAGGCCCTCGCGGACTCGCTCCGCTACGAGCTGCGCGACACCGGTGTCCGGGTCCTGCATGTCGTACCGGCGGCCGTGGACACACCGTTCTTCGAACGGCGCGGGACCCCCTACACCAGGGCCGTGCCCCGGCCGCAGGCGCCGGAGAGGGTCGCCGACGCGCTGTGGGACGCCGTGATCCACGGCCGGGAAGAGATCTTCGTACCGCGCTGGCTCGGGCTGCCCCGTCGGCTGCGGGGCATGGCGCCGGGGATCTTCCGGCGCCTCGCCTCCCGCTTCGGCTGACCCCTTCATACCCGTGAGTCGCCCCCGGTGGCGGGGGTGGGGATACTTGAGATGCGGAGAGGAAGCGGCTCGTGGGGGCCGCGGACGTGGTCGTGGTGACCACGCTGTCTGTCGGAGGACGAGGCGGGATGGACGTTCGTTCCGGGACTGTGGGGGAACGTCGAGCGGTGCCGCGCGGCCCGTTCCCCGGCCCGGCCGACCCGGGCAACCGGCTGCTGACGACCGCCCCGGCGCTGGCGCTCGCCGCCCACATAGTCCCGGCCGGTACGTGGCTCCCGGGACCGCGAAGGGCGTTCTTCCCGGGCCTCGCCGGCATCGGCCGCGTCGACCATGTGGCGCTCACCTTCGACGACGGTCCCGATCCGCGATCCACCCCGCTCTTCCTCGACCGGCTCGACGAACTCCACGCCCACGCGACGTTCTTCGTGATCGGCTCCGCGCTGCTGCGATATCCGCGGCTCGGCCGCGAGATCACACGCAGGGGTCACGAGGTGGCGGTCCACGGCTGGACGCACAACCGCCCCTGGCTGCCCAACCCGGTGCGGGACGTCCATGAACTCACCCGCGCGGCGCGGGTGGTCCGCGCCGCCTGCGGAGCACCACCGCTCTGGTACAGACCGCCGTACGGAATCCTGACCGGCGGTCGGCTGCTCGCCGCCCGGCGGGCGGGCCTGCGCCCGATCCTCTGGTCGGCCTGGGGCAAGGACTGGACCGCCGATGCCACCGCCGCGTCGGTACTGACGAACGTGCGGCGCGATCTGCGGCGCGGCGGCACGGTCCTTCTCCACGACTCCGACCGGACCTCGGCACCCGGCTGCTGGCACGCGGCGCTGGAGGCACTGCCCGATCTTGTGGACGGCTGCCGGTCGGAGGGGATGGACGTGGGACCGCTGGCGGAACACTGGAGCCTGACGGACGACACAGACGCCACGGACGATCACGCCGAATCGGCGCCGGAGCAACTACCGCTCCCGTAGGGCGTGTTGGCACGATCCGCGTGCTCGGCCGCGTTCGGTTGCTCACCGTGTACGGCACGGAGGCCGCCCGGGCTCTTCCGCCGTACTCAGCGCATGATCGCCGTGGGGCCGCTCGCGTCGAGATCGCCTTTGCGCAGACGGTAGACCTGCAATGACAGGTTGTAGTACTTCTCCGTCTCGCCGACCCACTCCATCCCCACCCGACGGGCTGTCGCCGCGCCGCGCGTGTTCCGGGGCCGTACCACCGCGAACAGTTCCTCCACGCCGGCCTCCGACTCGAAGGCCTGGTGCGCCACGGCATGCCCCGCCTCCGCGGCCAGGCCCTGACCCCAGAGATCCGGGGCCAGCTGCCAGCCGATCTCCAGATCGCTGCCGAACGGGGGGAGCGGCAGCAGAGCCACCCCTCCGATCAACTCGCCGGTCTCGCGCAGCGAGATGGCCCATCGGCCCTGAGGAGGTTCGAGGGTGCTCGACTCGGCCATCCACCGTTCGATGAGGCGTTCCATGGCCGCCAGATCCGACACCGGCTCCAGGGCCGGCGCGAGCCATCGGGACACCTTGTCGACGCCATAGACAGGCAGGGCCGCCTCCGCGTCGCCCGCCGCCCATGGTCGGAGGGCGAGCCGCGGAGTGATGATCCGGGAACCTTCGACAGTGACCCGATGTATTCGGTCAGCCATATAAAGAGAATATCACCGGACGACCTGGTCAGCCGGGGGTGGGAGCGGCTCAACTTGCACTTCCCGGGCCATGGATCGGCCACGTGAAATCAGTGGAATACCCGGCCGCCCCACGCCGTTCTACCAAATACCTGGGGGAGAAGAGGCCTCAGGTGGTCGGCGATAGGAGGATCTCGTATGAAGTCTCGTATACACCCCGTGTCCCGTCCGGTGGTATTCCGGGACCGTGCCGCCGACTTCGCGTTCCTGACGCGGTCGACCGCCGAGTCCGAGAAGACCATTGAGTGGGAGGACGGGAAGAGGTACCCCGTCATCGACGTCGAGACATCTTCGGCGAGCCACCCCTTCTACACCGGCAACTCGCAGGTTCTTGACACCGCGGGCCGTGTGGAGCGATTCGAGCGCCGTTACGGCGACGCCTCGAAACGCGGATGAGCGGCGCCGGGAAGCGTCGGCGCGACAACGGAGACCTTGAACCCCGGTAGCGTGATCGGAAGATCGCGTCACCGGGGTTCTCCCGTTCCATCGCCTTCGCGCGTGGGGCTCCGTTCCAGCGCCCGCATCGGCGAATCGAATTGATCACCGCCGAGGATTGATCAGCGCCGAAGTGCTCTGGGACCATCGTCGAATGATCACTGTCGGGACGATCGTGATGGGCGCCGCCGACGTCCGCCGCGCCGCCGAATTCTGGACCCGGGCACTGGACTACGTTCCGCGCGACGGCGTGGTCGAGGACGACTGGGTCGTCCTCGTACCCGCGCACGGCCCGGGGCCGGGCCTGTCACTCGGACTCAGCGTGACACCCGTGCAGGAACACCCCCGGGTCCACCTCGACCTCTACGCGCGGGACGCCGCCGAGCAGACCGCGGAGGTGGAGCGTCTGGTCTCGCTGGGCGCCGAACGGGTCGACTGGGACAGCTACCCCGACGACGCCGACTTCATCGTCCTCGCCGACACGGAGGGCAACCGCTTCTGTGTCATCGACACCGCTCACGACTGAGCCCTCGCCGCGCCTCGTCCGAGCCCTGCCCCCGACAGACAGGTCCCCGTGAGCACCGAACTCCGTTCCGCCGTCGTCCTGATCACCGGTGTGATGGCCGCCGGCAAGTCCACCGTCGCCGGCCTCCTTGCCGAACGGCTGCCGCGTGCCGCCCATGTCCGAGGCGACACCTTCCGCCGCATGATCGTCTCCGGCCGTGAGGAGATGCTTCCGGAGGCGACGGAAGAGGCCACGGCCCAACTCGACCTGCGTCAGCGGCTTTCCGCGATGGTGGCCGACGAGTACGCGCGCGACGGATGGACGGCGATCGTCCAGGACATCGTCATCGGCCCGGACCTGAGCCGGTTCGTCACGAGGGTCCGTACGCGTCCGCTGTACGTCGTCGTGCTCGCGCCCTCCCCCGATGCCGTACGGAGCAGGGAGGAGGCGCGTCCGAAGACCGGATACGGCCTCTGGACGGTGGAGGCACTCGACCACGGGCTGCGCGCGGAGACCGAACGCATCGGCCTCTGGCTCGACACCACCGGGCAGACACCGCAGGAGACGGTCTCCGCGATCCTCGCCGACCTCCCGGCCGCGCTCGTCACGAGAGGCTGACGCGAGGACCGGCCGGCCGGGGCCCCGGGAATGACGAGCATCTTCCTCTACCGCTTGTCGTCCCAGTCGCTCGACGCGGAGTCCCGCCCCTTCTCGAACGCCCGCCGCACCGGACCCGGCAGGGGACCGAGGCCGAGAAGACCCGAGACCAGCTCGGTGGTCAGGGCGTGCCACTCGTCCGCCCGTCGCAGCAGGGCGTGGTCGCCACCGGACATCAGGACCGTGCACGTGTCGGCGCCCGCGGCGCGTGCGCGGCGCGCGAGGTCGCGGCTGCCCGCCGGGTCGGTCGTACGGTCCCGGTCGCCGTGCACGAGAACGACCTGCCGGTCCGCCAGTTGCTTCACCGGCTCGCCGGTAGGGCACCAAGGGGCCAGCCCCACCACGCCGCGCACCAGCGGGTGCCCGGCCACGGCGAGCGCGGCCCGCCCGCCCATCGAATGACCGACCAGCACCACCCGGGGAGAACCGGCGAGCCGCTCCAGCTCGTCGAGCGCCCGGCGCGCGTCCACCGCGGGGTCCGCACGTGTGCCGTTCCATCCCCGGTGCCTGTAGCGCACCCGGCCCACGAGGACGTCGTGCCCCTCGGTGGCGCGCAGCACCGCCCGGGTGAACGGGCGCATCCGCACAGCGGTCAGATTCAGACGGGGTGGCGGCTCCATGCCCTGCGCACGTCCGCCGTGCAGCAGGAGCACGGCGCCGCGCGGCCTCGGGACCGCGCGGTCGACCAGGAGCGCGGGCGGGAGCGGGGCGGGGGGATGGCTGTCGGGCACGTGGTGCCTGGCCTCTCTGCTGTCCTCGGGGGTGGGCGGGGCTCCGCCCACCCCAGAAGTATTCGGGTCCCTGGCCGCCGCCGGGACCGGGACGGTCATCGGCGTCGGTACCGGCGTACCGCACCCTCCTCGTCAGTACCGGCGTACCGCACCCTCCGACCCGGCCGTCGGCTGCCCGGCCGGGCACGCCCCCCACCAGGCCGGGAGCACGGCCCGACGTCTAATCTGCGGGGCATGGACTCGCAGCCGTACCTCTCCGAACTGTTCTCCCTGGAGGGCCGCGTCGCCGTGGTCACGGGGGGAAGTTCCGGCATCGGCAGGGGCATAGCCGAGGCCCTCGCCCGCGCCGGGGCGAGCGTGGTGGTCGTGGCCCGCCGGGAGGCCGAACTGGCCGCCACCGTCAAGGAGTTGACGGACCGTGGTTGCCGCGCGGCCTGGGTGGCCGGTGCCCTCGGTTCACGTGGGGGCGTACGGACGGCGGCCGACGAGGCGGCGGAGATCTTCGGAGAACCCGACACCCTCGTCAACTGCGCCGGGATCAACCTCCGGCCGCCGATGGGAGAGACCGGCGACGACGTGTGGGACGCGACGATGGCCGTGAATCTGGAGGCGCCCTATCTGCTGGGACAGCGGTTCGGGCCCGGCATGGCCGAGCGCGGTTTCGGCCGGATCATCCATGTCACCTCCCAGCAGGCGCACCGGGCCTTCGTCCAGAGCGGTGTCTACGGGGTGTCCAAGGGCGCGTTGGAGTCGCTGACCCGCTCGCAGGCCGAGGCGTGGTCGCCGTACGGGGTCACCTGCAACACGCTCGTGCCGGGCTTCGTGATGACACCGCTCAACGCACGGCTGTCGTCCGACCCCGAGCGGGTGGCCGCGCTCGCCGCGCGCACGATGACGGGGCGCAACGGGGTGGCGGAGGACTTCGCGGGCGCGGCCGTGTTCCTGGCGAGCCGGGCTTCCGCGTATGTCACCGGGCAGTCGGTCTTCGTGGACGGCGGGTTCCACGTCCACTGAGTGCCCGGGGTCCTCGCGTCACGCGCCCTCAACTTCCCCCGGGCTCAGGCCTGTTGACGCGGCCGATGTTGTTCCGGTGACTCCGCTCCGCCCGCCCGATCCGCCGAGCGGCGGGCACGCCGGGCCCGTACGGCGCGTGTGACGCCCGGCTGTCCCAGCACGATGCCGAGGAACACCAGCACCAGCCCCGCGCACTGGCGTGCGGTGAGAGTGTCTCCGGCGACGAGCGTGCCGAGCAGCACGCCGGTGACCGGGTTGAGAAGGCCGATCAGCCCCACCGTGCCCGCGCTCAGATGCCGCAGCCCGTTGAACCACGCGGTGAAGGCCAGGGCGGTCGTCACGCCGGACAGATAGATGAAACCGAGCGCCGACCCGCCGTTCAGGGCCGGCGGGGCCCCTTCCACGGCGACCGCGACCGGTAGGAGGACCGCTCCTCCGGCGATGAGTTGCCAGGAGGTGAGCGCGAGTACGTCGACGTCCGGGCACCACTTCTTGGTGAGTATGAAGCCGACCGACGACATCGTCATGGCCGCGACGGACGCGAGTACGCCGAGGGGATCGATCCCGGTCGCGTTCGTGAGGAGCATGACGCAGACGCCCGCGATCCCGATGCCGGCGCCGATCACCGGCAGTATGTGCGGGCGCTCCGCGAGCAGCGGCCAGGCGAGCAGCATCATCACCACCGGCGCCGTGGCCATGACCGTCGAGGCGATGCTGGTCGGCAGGAGCTGGGCGGCCATATAGACGAGGGCGAAGAACGCGCCCATGTTCAGGGTGCCCAGCACCAGCGCCTTCCACCACAGCGCCCCTCGCGGCAGTCGCCGGCCGAGCGCCAGCAGCAGGATCCCGGCGGGCAGGGCCCGGAACACCGCCCCGTACAGCGGGTGGTCGGCCGGCAGATAGCGCTGCGTGACGTAGTACGTCGTGCCCCACGCGACGGGCGCGAGGGCGGTGACGAGCGACCAGCGGGCGGTGGATTCCATGGTGACGATAATATCTTCCGAGGAAGGTATCGTTTCCTGTATGGCCGAATCCCTTGACCTTCTCGACCGCGTCGGCGCTGTCGACGCGGATGACCGTGTGGCCCGTATCCAGCGCGAATGGGCCCGAGAGCGCCCCGATGTCGACGTACGCCCGCAGGGCGTGATCGGACGGCTGCACCGTCTCGGCGCCCGTCTCACCGAGGAGTTGTGCGTCGTGTACCGGAAGTACGGGCTGGGGGAGGGCGACTTCGACGTCCTCGCGTCCCTGCGGCGGGCGGGCGCGCCGTACGAACGCGCCCCCGGCGAACTGGCCGAGCACACCATGGTCACCACGGGCGCGATGACCAAACGCGTCGACCGGCTCGAACAGGCGGGGCTCGTCTCCCGGCGGGTCAGCGAGAGCGACGGGCGCGGGAGGGTCGTCGCGCTGACCCCACCGGGCCGCGCGCTCATCGACCGTGCCTTCTCGGAACACATGGCCAACGAGCGCCGCCTGCTCGACGCGCTGACCGACGAGGAGGCCGATCAGCTCGAATTCATCCTGACCAAGTGGCTGGCGGCGACCGAGGGGGCGAGCGACTGACCTGGACGAAGACCCTTCAGGGGCTCACGAGGAGGTATCCGCGAAGACTTCTTCGCGAATAACTGTTCGCGAAGAAGTCTTCGCAAAGAGTTGTTGGTGGTCTAGGCTGCTCGGTATGACGGAATCGAACGACGCCCCGCGCGGTCCGAAGCACGAGTCGAACACGGTCATCCTGGACGCCAAGGGACTGCGCGCCCTCGCGCATCCGGTACGGGTCCAACTGGTCGGACTGCTCAGGAAGTTCGGCCCGTCGACCGCGACGCGTCTGGCCGAGCGGCTGGGGGTCAACTCCGGCACGGCCAGTTACCACCTGCGCCAGCTCGGGGACGCGGGGTTCGTCGAGGAGGACACGGAGCGCGGCAACGCGCGGGAGCGCTGGTGGCGCGCGGTCCACCAGTCGACCTGGTTCAGCGAGCCCTCACTCGCCGAACGGGAGCCGGAGGCTGCCCTGGCCTACCTCCAGTCGGTCGCCGCCGCGTACACCCTGCGCACCCAACGGGCCCTCAGCGAGCTCCAGACGATGCCCGACCGCTGGCGCGGCACGTTCGACATCAGCGACTGGCCGCTGCGGCTGACCCCCGAGGAGACGGTGAACCTGCGGCAGGAGCTGTACGCGCTCCTCGCCCGCTACCGTCCGGACACCCCCGAGACGGCGGCCGATGCGCCGGAGGGCGCCGAGCGGGTCTCCCTCATCTCACAGATCCTCCCCGAGCTGGACGCCCCCGACGCGGACGCCCCCGACCCGGACGGCCCCGAAGGCGACCCGGCTCCCCGGCGGCGGGGGATGGAGTCCCGATGATGACGCGCGGGGGAGGCGGGCCGGGGGCGAAGGGCTCCGACGGCGCGGGGGAGCGGCGTACGCTGCTGCCGCTCGTCGGCGTACTCACCGCGATGGCCGTCTCGTTGACCGGTACGCGGGTTTCGGCCATCGCACTGCCCTGGTTCGTCCTCGTCACCACCGGCAGTGCCACGAAGACCGGTGTGGTGGCCTTCTGCGAGATGGCGCCGTACGTGGTGGTGAAGGCGTTCACCGGACCGCTGGTGGACCGGGCAGGACCCCGGACCATCTCCTGGACCACCGACCTGGTCAGCTCCGGCGCTGCCCTCGCCGTACCCGTACTGCACGCTGCCGACCTGCTCTCGTTCCCGCTGCTGCTCGGGCTGGTCGCGCTGATCGGCGCGGCGCGGGGGCCCGGCGATCTGGCGAAGGACGTCATGGTCCCCGAGGCGGCCGACCACGGCCGCGTGCCTCTGGAGCGGGCCACCGGTTTCGCCGGCGTGACCGAACGGCTCGCCTCCACCGTCGGCCCGGCTGCGGGCGGCGCCCTGATCGCCCTGCTCGGTCCGCTGACCGGGCTGACCGTCAACGCGGCCTGTTTCGCGCTCGGTTCGGTGATCATCGGGCTGGTGCTGCCACGTGGCATGGGCCGTCCGGTCGCACCTGTGCCGTCGCCGGAGGACACCGCAGGCACTCCTGCGGAGCCGGGCTACTGGCGGCGGTTCGGTCAGGGCTTCACCTTCCTGCGCAGCGAGCCGCTGCTCCTCGCGATCGTCGTGATGGTGATGGTCACCAACTTCCTGGACGCGGCCTTCAACGCGGTGCTGCTGCCCGTCTGGGCCAAGGAGTCGGGCAACGGGCCGAGCGCCATCGGCCTCTGCGCGGGCGCGGGCGGACTCGCCGCGATCGGCGGCAGCCTGATAGCGGCCGGTGTCGCGCACCGGATGCGACGGCGCGTGGTGTTCTTCGCCGGGTTCCTGCTGGCGGGCGCGCCGCGCTGGCTGATCCTCGCCTCACCCGCACCCCTGTGGGTCGTGGTGACGGTGTTCGCGGTCGGTGGCTTCGGCGCGGGCTTCCTCAACCCCATTCTGGCGGCGGTGAGTTACGAACGGGTGCCACGCCGGCTGCTGGGCCGGGTCAAGGCGCTCAGCGGCGCCCTCTCCTGGTCCGGGATGCCGCTCGGCGGTCTGATCGGAGGAGCCGCGGTGGCCGGGATCGGACTGGCGCCGGTGCTGCTGGTGGGAGGGGCGGCGTACTTCCTCACCACGAATCTCACCGGACTGCGCCCGGAATGGCGGGAGATGGACCGCCTACGCGGCAAGGGCCGCGCACCCGACGACCGGGTCGTACCGCTGCCCCGTCAGACGCCCGAATCGAATCCGGAACCGGCGCACCGGGTCGGGTAAGGGGGCGGGGCGACGACCCCGGCATCGCCCCGTACGGGGACTTGGGCAACGGGCGCCCGGCAGCCCCCGCCCCCCGCCCTCCGCCCGCCCCGCCTACCGCTGTTCCGCCAGCCACTGGTCGAACGTGGTCGGTGCGATGCGGGCCCCCTCGCCCGCCAGCATGACGTTCCCCGCCATCTCCGTGCCGAAGAGGGACGACCAGGTCGGTACGAGCTTCACGCTGTGTCCGCGTGCCTCGTTCGTGCGTCGGGCCATGTCCACCAGGTCCTGCGGGTCCGGTCCCACGACATCCACATAGCGTCCGTGCGGCTCGCCCGTCGCGATCTCGGCGAGGACGTCGGCCACGTCGGCGGGCGCGATGGGCTGCATGAGCAGCGGCGCGACCGTGGCGACACCGTCCTGCTCGGTCCAACTCGCCACCATCGCCGCGAAGTCGTGGAACTGCGCCGCCGGAACGATCGTCCACGGCACCGGCCCCGCCGATACCAGGCGCTCCTGCTCCCGCTTGCCCGCGTAGTGCGCGTTGCCCTCGACGCGATCGACTCCCACGATCGAGAGCAGCACATGGTGCCGGACACCGGCCCGCGCCTCGGCGGCCAGCAGATTGCCGGTGGCGGTGCCGAAGAACGCGACCGTCCCCTCCCGGTCGGCGGGCGGGCCGTTGGTGACGTCCACGACCGCTTCGACGCCCGACAGCGCGGTGTCGAGTCCTTCGCCCGTCGACAGGTCCACACCCACCGAGCGGCTGATCCGTACGACATCGTGGCCGCCGCGTTCGAGTGCGGCGACGGTGAGGGTCCCGATGTTCCCGGTCGCGCCGGCCACTGCGATTCGCATGATGCTCTCTCTTCTCTCTCGAAGCTCTCTCGGGGTCTTCCGGTCCCGACAGTCGGACAGTAGCAGAATAATGGACTAAAGAGGTCCACAATATCTGCGATAAGCTCGGTGTCGTGAAGCTGCCTGTGAGTACCGAGTGGGTTCTGCACTGCGCCACGTCGCTGGCGCAGCTCGATCCGGGGGCCGGCGCGTCGGTCGCGCAGCTCGCGCTCTACTACGACCTGCCGGCGCCCTATCTCGCCAAGCAGCTGAAGACGCTCGTCAAGGCCGGTGTGCTGACCGCGAGCACCGGGCCACGCGGCGGGTTCCGGCTCGCCCGGCCCGCCTCCGAGATCACACTCCTCCAAGTGGTCGAGGCCATCGACGGCACGTCACCGCCGTACGAATGCCGGGAGATCCGGCAGCGGGGTCGGGGCGCGCTGCCCGCCGAGGACTGCCGTCGCACCTGCGTGCTCGCCGAGAAGATGGCGGACGCGCACGAGGCGTGGCGCGCCAGCCTCGCCGGGGTGACCCTGGCCGACATCCTCGACACACTGCCGCCGTCCGCTCCCTCCCGTACCCGTCGGCGCCTGACCGGGACGACCGGGACGCCCTAGCGCCGGCCGGTGGGCGCTCGCACATCGACGCCGTGTGCCGCGTGTCGTACGGACTCCGCACGCCGACTGTGTGCAGGGTGCTGCTCATGAGACTGCGGGCCGCGGACAGCGACGACAAGGGTGGCTCCGTGCACAGGGCGTTGACCGCTCTGTGGGATCTGCGCAAGGACGTGACCGTCACCCAGACACTGCGCTCGACGGTGGCCTCGACGCTCGCCTACCTCGTCGCGATCTGGCTGAGCGACGAACCCGCGCCGCTGACCGCGCCCCTCACGGCGCTGCTCGTCGTCCAGGTGACTCTCTACTCCACGCTCACCACCAGCGTCCGCCGGGTGAACGCGGTGGTCGCCGGCGTGCTGATCGCCGTCGCGTTCAGCATCCTCGTGGGGCTGTCGTGGTGGAGCCTGGCGCTGATCATCCTCGCCTCGCTCCTCGCCGGCAGACTCGTGCGGGTCGACGAGTTCGTGCCCGAGGTCGCGATCAGCGCCATGCTCGTCCTCGGCGTCACCCATGCGGCGGACACCGCCTGGGACCGCATCATCGAGACGCTGATCGGCGCGGTGGTGGGCCTGCTGTTCAACGTACTGTTCGTCCCTCCCGTCTACGTCGGCGCCGCCGGGGACTCCATCGAGGGCCTCGCCCGGCAGATGCGCCGGCTGATGCGCGACGTCGGCGACGAGATGACCACCCACACCCCGGTCGAACTCGCTGCGGCCCGCCTGAGCGAGGCGCGGCGCCTCGACCACGGAATCGCCGACGTGGACGCCGCGCTCCGTCAGGCCGAGGACAGCCTGCGCCTCAACCCGCGTGTCAAGGAGGGGCTGCTGCACCGGGTGGTGCTCCGCACCGGCCTCGACACGCTGGAGATCTGCGCGGTGGTCCTGCGCGTCCTCACCCGCACGATCACCGACCTCGCCAAGGAACGCCGGGACGAGGACCTCTTCGAACCGCAGGTCGGAGCGGCCCTGGAGGAACTCCTCGGGCAGGTCGCCGACGCGCTCGTCAGTTTCGCCGTGCTGGTCACGACCCAGACGAGCCAGGCCGCCGAGGCGGCGGAGGACCGCCTCACGGGCGACCTGGCCGCCGCGTCGGCGACCCGCGAGAGGGCGGCGAATCTGCTGCTGGAAGGAGTGCAGCAGCATCCGCGCCAATGGCAGCTGCACGGCGCGATGCTGTCGGAGATCGACAGACTGCTCGACGAGCTCGACACCGACCACCGCTCCCAGCGCCTGCTGGAGGAGCTGGACAAATCCACCCGGGAGCAGCGCGAACGGCACCCTCAGCTCACCGCGTTCGCCGCGTGGCTGCGAGAGGTGAAGCGGCCCGAGTTGAAACGGCCCGAGCTGCGGCGGCCGAAGCTCCGGCGGCGCCGCGGGCGCGACAAGTCCTAGGAGGGACCGGACGAGCGCGACGAGCCGGAAGAGATCGAGGGATCGGACGGGTGCGACGAGCCGGACGAGCGCGTAGAGCCGGAGGGCCGCGACGAGCCGGAGGCCCGCGACTGACCGGCCGGACCGGCCGGACCGGACGCGCCGGGTGCGTCCGAATAACCGGACGCCGCCACGATCACCTCGTCCAACACCTCCCGCGTACGGACGAGCTCGGCGATCTGCGCGTCGATCCTGGCCCGCTGCCGCGTCAGGTCGGCGACGAGCCACGGCGTCGCCGCTTCCGAAGGACCCCCGTCCTCGTCCCGCATGCACGGCAGCAGCTCGGCGATCTTCCCGCTGCACAGACCCGCGGCGAACAGCTCCTGGATCCGGATCACCCGGTCCACCGCCCGCTCCGGATACGTGCGATGGCCCGACGGCGTACGCGCCGAGACGAGGAGGCCCTGCTCCTCGTAGTAACGCAGAGAGCGTTCACTGACAGCCGTACGTCGCGCCAGTTCGCCGATCTTCACGCTTCCTCCCGAGGTCCGCACCGTCGCCGCGACGGTGGCAGGGATTGAACCTGACACCAGTGTGAGGTCCTACCGTCCCGCCATGACGAAAACGACGCTTCTCGCCCCGTATTCCCTCGGTCCCCTCCGGCTCCCCAACCGTATGGTGATGGCCCCCATGACCCGCCACCGCGCGGCCGTCGACGGCACGCCCCTGCCGGTCGTCGCAGAGCATTACGCGCAGCGCGCCGGCGCCGGACTCATCGTCACCGAGGGGATCTGGCCCAGCAGCCGCGGGCAGAGCGATTGGCGGCTGCCGGGCCTGGAGACGGCGGCGCACATCGAGGGCTGGCGGGCCGTGACGCGGGCGGTGCACGCCGCCGGGGGCCGGATCATCGCCCAGCTGATGCACGGCGGCCGGCACGGACACCCGCTGTCCCGGATCGACGGCGACCTACCGAGCGGCCCCTCCTCCGTGAAGGTGCCGGGCCCCATCCACGTACGAGACGGGGCCAAGGCCGATCCCCTGCCGCCGCGCGAGATGACGCTCGACGACATCCGCCAGGCCGTCGACGACCACGTACAAGCGGCCCGGAACGCGATGGCGGCCGGCTTCGACGGGGTCGAACTGCACGGCGCCAACAGCTACTTGATCCATCAGTTCCTCGCCGACAACACCAATCTGCGGACGGACGGTTACGGCGGTACGACCGAAGGCCGCATCCGCTTCCCCGTCGAACTGGTCACCGCGGTCGCCGACGCGATCGGAGCCGGGCGTACGGCGCTGCGTCTCTCCCCGGGCAATCCGCAGTTCGGCATGGCCGAGGCGGACCCGGCCCCCGTCTACCGCGCGCTGCTCGGCGCGGTCGACCGCCTCGGTCTGCTCTACCTCCACCTCACCGACAACGACACCTATCCGGCGCTCGCCGACCTGCGCCCCCGCTGGCACGGCCCGCTCGTCGCGAACATCGGCGAGAACCACGACCCGACCACCCGCGAAGGCGGCGAGGCGGTGCTCGCCGCGGGGCTCGCCGACCTCGTCTCGTACGGCCGGTCCTTCATCTCCAACCCCGACCTTCCCGAGCGCTTCGCGGCCGGCGCGCCCCTCAACACCATCGACGAGCGCCACCTCTACACCCATGGAGCCGAGGGCTACACCGACTACCCCGCTCTACGGCAGGAACTCTTCCCCACGGGCACCTGACCCGACGGGAAGCGCCCGGGCGATACTGGCGTATGGGATTCGCCGTCTTCATGACTCTGCCGGGACTCGTCATCCTGCTCACCGGTCTGGCCTTCGTCGATCAACTCCTGCTGCGCGCCGGACGGTCCTCGGTGCTTCCCTGGCGGAACTCCGCCCGGCAGGGGCAGGTCTCGACGACCGGCTTCGAACTGCTGCACGCGACGCTTTCCCCGGGCAAACAGAGCGAGTTGAAGGAACGCCGGTCCGCGCTGCTGACGCGCGACGACGAGGAGGACGGCGCTCCGCCGCACCGGACATCGGTGGATCTGGACGGGGGCACGGCGGTCGTACGGATACCGCGGGGCCGGCCGGACCGGACGGAGTGACCGAACCGTCGGCCGGCCTCGCGGACCGGTGTCTCAGAGGGGAAGCACGCAGACGGCGACCGGAGACGCGAACGGGGCCCCGGCCGACGTCAGTTGGCCGCTGTCCTGGTCGACGTGGAAGACCGAGACGGCGTTCGACCGCTGGTTGGCGGCGAACAGCAGCGTCCCGTCGGGGGAGAGGGCGAGCTGCCTCGGGTAGTCGCCGCCGACCGGCACCGTGTCCAGCAGCCGCAGGCCCGCGCCGTCGTCCTCCACCGCGAAGCGCGACAGGCTGTTGTGCCCACGGTTGGCGAGATAGACGAACGCCCCGTCGGGGGTGATCACCGGCTGGGACGGGAAGCTGCTCCCCGCGCCGCCCGCGCCGGTGGACTGCGGTTCACCGGGGGTGAGGGACCCGCTGTCCGGGTCGTAGCCGCAGACGGCGATGGTGTTGTTCAACTCGTTGGCCAGATAGGCGAATCGGCCGGACGGATGGAAGACGAGATGCCGCGGCCCGGCGCCCGCGGGCAGCGTCGCGTACGAGACCCGGGTGAGTGTGCCGGCCGTCTCGTCGAGACGGTAGGTGTAGACGCTGTCGGTGCCGAGGTCGACGGCGAGGACATGGCCGCCGTCCGGGGTGGTGAGGATCTGATGCGCGTGCGGGCCGTTCTGTCCCGGTCCCGGAGCCGGTTCGGAATGGGTGACCAGATCGGTGCGCTCGCCCAGCGCGCCCGATGCCTCGATGGGATGGACGGCGACGTTGCCGGAGCCGTAGTTCGCGCTCAGGAGCCAGCGCCCGCCGGGGTGTACGGACAGATGGCAGGGCGACGAGCCGCCGGTGCCGCGCGTGCCGAGGACCGTGTGGCCGCCGTCCTCCCCGAGCGCGATCGCGGTGACGCCGCCGTCCTGGCGCTCGTTGACCGCGTACAGCGTGGTCCCGTCGGGGTGCACGGCGAGATACGAGGGGTCGCCGACGCCCCGGAGGGTGCCGGTGGAGGTGATCTGCCCCGTACCCGTGTCGTACGAGGCGAGCCCGATGCCGGGACCGCCGCTGGAGGTGTACGTACCGATGAACAGGGGCCCCGTGGCGAGGAGTTGTCGCCCCGGGTCCGTTGCCGGTGCGGCGCTCCGGCTGGCGCGCCGGCGGGGGGACTGGTCGGCGGCGGCCGTGGCGGCGGGCACCGACACCGTCGCGACGGCCGCCGCCAGTATGCCGACGACCTGGCGGCGGCTCGGCCCGCCCGCAAGGTTCGCGGCCGGTGCGGTCTCTCCGGTCGCCGTCGTTGTTCCTGTGCGGTCACTTCTCATGCCGGGCACCTCGTATGACTCGTGGGGGGAGTGCTTGCCGGTGTTGTGGCAGACACCCTGTCGCCATCGCGCCCCCGTCGGCAAGAGCCCCATCCACCACGTCAGTCGCGCAGCGCCAGGGAGTCGCCCATCACGATCACCGGCCGTTTCGCCGGATCCAGCAGCCGCAGCAGGTCGACCATCCGCGTCCTCGATAGCGAGACGCAGCCCTGGGTGGGTCCCTCGTGGTCGACATGGATCCAGACGCCGCCGCCCCTGGCGAGCCCGAGGGGGCGCGTCTTGTCCAGCGGCGTGTTCCCGGGCGACCTGTTGTAGTCGATGGCCACGACGTAGTCGAAGGAGCCTCCCAGCGGCTCGCCCAGGAACCCGGTGCCCGACGACTCGAAGTCACTGCTCTCGTCGTACGGGAGTCTGGACCCGGGGTCGGGGAGCCGGCCGCCCGCGTCCCCGAGCGTGAAGACACCGATCGGTGAACGCAGGTCGTCGGCCTGGTGGTTGTAGGTCCAGCCGCGCAGCGCGTTGTGCGCGGGCCAGCGGTTGGTGACGGGCTCCCATCCCGTGTCCGCGCTCCGCTCGTACAGCACGACGCCCGACTTCGACGAGTCCCTGCCCTCGCCGGTGACCACGAGCGCCTGACGGCTGGCGAGGGGGATCCGGGAGCGGGTGACCGGACCGAGACCGGGGATCTCGCGGACCAGGGCGGCTTCCACCGGTCTTCCCGCGAGCCCGTGGCTCGCCGCCTCGTTCGCCGAGGCGGGCCATCGCGGGGGAGCGGCGGCCGGCCCGGCCCCCTCGGCCGACTTGCTCTCCGTGGCCGGGCTCTCCCCGCTCCCGTCCTCTCCGCTCCCGCCTTCCCCGCTCCTGCCTTCACCGTTCTCCTCGGCACTGTTCTGGGCCGGTCCGGGCCGTGGGGCCCGGATCTCCGCCCGCTGGTCGGCGGTGGGCGCGGGCGCCCGCTCGCCGCATCCGGCCAGGAGCAGACACGTACAGAGCGAGGTGAGTGCCAGGGCGCCTCGGGTGACATGGAGAGCGCGGGGGAGGAGGGGCATGGCGAGCCTTTCGTGGGTGTAGGCAGACGGTCCGACCTTGTCCGCCGCGTTTCTCTGCGCCATGAAACGCGATCATCGTCTGATCCGACCGCCCCGGGATGCGCGATCAGACGTGGACCCGAAGAATTCCCTCGTACTGCCTAACAAGGCGTCAGACACGTACGCCGGAAACGTGTCTTCGGGACTTCCGGCTCGGCCCGCCCGCCGGCTCGGGGACCCCTTCCGTCATTCCGTCATTGGTGCGAGCAAAGGCGACGGAGGGTGATTGGTCACCTCGCGGGCGATTCGTGAACGCGCGTAGTTCCAAGGAGCCGACGAGCCGTCAAATAGGTTGCCCGACGGGGTTGTCGGGGACATGGCGGAATTGCTTCTCTTGACGCGTCGCGGATCGTCGACGCGCGTCAACTCCGCCCCACCGGACCGGCGTACGCCTGTTGCGCGACATGCCTGTTGTCGTTGAACCCGGGAGATTTTTCCCCCACTTCCCAAGGAGATCGACATGGTTGCCAAGCCAGGACCCGGCCGTCGTACCGTGCTGCGAGGGGGGCTGACCGCGACGGCGGTCGGCGCCCTCGGATTCGCCACGAACGCGCCGGCCAACGCCGCCCCGGCGCGCACGGAGGGCCGCCGGGCGGCCGGTTCGGCGCTCGCCGCCCCCGAGCCGCGGATCCACACCACGGCGGAATGGGGCGCGCGGCCCCCGAACCAGCAGATCGTCGTACTCGACCGGGTGCCTACCTACATCGTCGTGCACCACACCGCGGAGCCCGGCAACAGCGAGGACTACTCGCTGGAGCACGCGATGGCGATCTGCCGGTCGATCCAGAACTTCCATATGGACGGCCAGGGTTGGGGTGACTCCGGCCAGCAGTTCACCAACTCGCGCGGGGGTTTCATCCTCGAAGGCCGGCACCAGAGCCTCGATGTCGTACGCGGCGGTACACAGCATGTGCAGGGCGCGAATGTGGGCGGCCGGAACAGCGAAGTCATCGGCATCGAGAACGAGGGCCTCTATACGGAGGTCGACGTACCGGCCGCGCTCTGGAACTCCCTCGTCCAGCTCGTGGCATGGATCGCCACCCAGTACGGGCGGCCGGTCGGCGACATCATGGGGCACCGCGACTTCAACTCCACCGAATGCCCCGGCGACGTGCTCTACGGCAGACTCCAGGAGCTTCGCGACGCGGTCGCCGGCGCGCTGGGCGTCGCGCGGGCGGACCGGCCCGCCGTCTGGCCGCTGCTCAGGCCGGGAGCCGCGGGACCCCAGGTGCGTGCCGCGCAGTACCTGCTGCGTTCGCGCGGCTTCTCGGACGTACCGGTGGACGGGGTGTTCGGAGCGGCCACCAAGCGCGCCGTCGTCAAGCTCGCGGACACGCACAACGTCGAGAAGCACACCTGCGCGGCCATGGTCCGGGGCGGCGCGGACGAGACCGGCTACCTCGGCTCCGACATCTGGCCGCTGATCACCCCGAAGGTAAGGGCGGGCGAGAACGCCGACATCGCGAACGCGGTGACCACGCTGCACCGCGCGGGCGCGGACCGGGCGCACTCGGCCGGCGTACTCACCGCGACGGACTGGAAACGGCTGCTGGCCTGACGTCCCGCCGGTGTGAGGTCATGTCGGCTTGAGGCCGGTGGTCCAGGTGCTCTTCGGCGGCAGGAGCCATCTCCTGCCGCGTCGAGCCGGTCGAGCTGACCGATGGGCCGCCGGCCGCCGACGCCACCGTCGGCGCGCAGGCGCACTCACTGATCGCGCCGGTACGGGCCGCGCTGGGCGACGACTGTCAGCTGCTCATGGACGGCGGCATCCGGTCCGGTGTCGACGTACTGCGAGCGGTCGCCCTGGGCGCTGACGCGGTGCTGCTCGGCCGTCCCGTGCTCCGGGCGCCGGCGGTCTCCGGCGAGGACGGTGTCCGCCGGCTGCTCGACCTTCTCGCCGCGGAGATCCGGGACGCGTTCGGCCTGGCCGGCTGCCACACGATCGATGACGCGCGGAATCTGACGACGAGTGTGCGCCAATGACCCTTTGTCCGGCCCAGGATTTCCCTACGCCGAGAGGAGCTTGGCCAGGTCGTCCGCGGACGCGGGCCGGCCGGGGGCGGCGAACATTCCGGCCGGGTCGAGATAGGCGTGATGGGCGGGCGTGCCCGGCGCGAACCGGCGGCTCTCGGCGAGCGGCCCCGCGTCGTACGCGTCGTAGCCGAGCGAATCGATCAGGGCGGCGACCGCTCTCTTGGCGGTGGCGTCGTCACCTGCGATGGGCAGGGCGCTGCGGTCCGGGGCGCCGCTCGG
Organism: Streptomyces sp. NPDC058653; assembly: GCF_042716895.1. Taxonomy (NCBI): domain Bacteria; kingdom Bacillati; phylum Actinomycetota; class Actinomycetes; order Kitasatosporales; family Streptomycetaceae; genus Streptomyces; species Streptomyces sp. NPDC058653. The sequence continues at coordinate 129,684 of NZ_JBHXRM010000019.1, forward strand.
GCGTCCCAGGGTGGCGAGGTGCTTGAAGAAGATGTTGCTGAACGCCTTGACGACGTGTGAGCCGGTCAGATGCGTCTGAAGGAGGAGGTGGGCCGGGGTGGGGTGGGCATCGATCTCCGGTACGTGACCCTGGCGGGCGGGGTCGTAGTTGAGCGTGTCGATGACGACCTTGCCCTGGAGGGGTTCGGTGGGGACCTGCCGATAGGCCTTGATCGGAATGGTCACCACGACGAGGTCGCCGACGGCCGCAGCCTCGGCCGGGGTCGCCGCGCGGGCGCGCGGGCCGAGCCGCGCGACCAGGTCTCGCAGGGTTTCCGGGCCGCGGCTGTTGCTGAGGACGACGTCGTGGTCGGCGTCGACCGCGAGGCGGGCCAGTGTGCTGCCGATGTTGCCGCTGCCGATGAAGCCGATGGTAGCCATGGTCTCCTGCCGGTTCGGGATAAGCTAAGGCATGCCTGCGCATAATCGAAGGCATGACTTGACTTTAGCGCAGGCACCCCTTCGTTTGGCAAGGTGAGTAGATGAGGAGGAGTGGGTGATGGCCCCCACCGAGTCCGGCAGGCGAGCCGAATCGGGTTTCACCGTGACCCGGCCGGCGCGTGCGGACGCAGGCCGCAACTTCGACGCCCTGCTCGACGCCGCTCGTGAGGTGTTCGCGGCAGAGGGGTCCGGTGCCTCGCTGGAGGGGATCGCCCGGCGGGCAGGGGTCAACATCGCGACCCTCTACCGCAACTTCCCCACGCGTCAGCACTTGTTCGAGGCGGTCTATCTGGACGAGGTCGAAGCCCTCGCCCTGATGGCGGCCGAGTTGAACGGCCCTGATCCGTGGGACGACCTGGAGAGCTGGCTGCGCCAGTTCGTCAGCTACGCGACCACCAAGAAGGCGATCTACGATGCCATCGCGCACCGCGCGGAGATGTTCGTGACCGGCCGCGACATGATCCACGCCGCCGGTCGACCGCTTCTCGAACGAGCCCAGCGCGCCGGCAAGGCCCGGGCTGATGTGAGCTTCGACGACGTGCTCTTCCTCGTCAACGGGGTCAGCGGGGCGAACTTCGTCCAAGAGGCGCAGCGGGATCGGGTGCTCGCCATGGCCCTGGACGGCATCAAGTCGCATAAGTGAGCACGAACGACCAAGGGTCTCCCCATTCGCAGGGGACGCGCGGCGTCTTCTTCCGGGCGCCGGGCAGGTGTTGACGGGCAGGGAGAAACGGAGGCGCCCGCACGGGCTTCGATACCGTGGGGCGATTGACGCTCTGGGCAGAGGGACACGACGGTGGCGGACGTACGGGAGGGGTACCGGGGCGGCATGGACGGTGTCGAGGCGTGTCTGGAGACCCTCGCGACCAGCGGTCTGCCGCCCCTGCTCGGCGGACGGCATCAGGGCGACGAGTTCCACGCCGACATCGTGACCCGCGACCTCGGGCCCCTGCGGCTGGCCGAGTTGGTCACACCGGAGGGCGAGTGCTTCCGGGACGCGCGCTCCGCCCGCCCCGCCGACGAGGAGCTGTGGCGGATCGACCTGGTGACGCGCGGACACGTACGCGCCGACCAGGGCGGCAGCAGCTCGGTGCTCGGACCTGGCGACCTGGTGCTGATCGACCCCGTGCGGCCGGTCCGGTTCGCCGGCACCGTGACCACGAGCGTGATCCTGCTGGTACCCCGGCACCCGCCGCGGCTCGGACCGAACGACGCCGCCCGGCTCGCCGGGGCGCGCATTCCCGGCGACCGGGGCCCCGCGGCGCCGGTGTCCTCGCTCGCGCGGGACATGGCGCGGTCGGTGAGCGGGTTCCGTACCGACGAGGCGGCCAGGTCGGCCGCGGCGGTGATCGAACTGATCGCGGTGGCGCTCTCGGCGCAGTTGGGCGACTCCGGTCCTGCCCCGGACGACGTGCCGCGCACCCGGATCGCCGCTTTCATCGAGGTGAGGCTCGCCCACCGGGACCTGTCCCCGGTGAAGGTCGCCGCCGCGCACCACATGTCCGTACGCCGTCCGCACAGGCTCTTCGAGGACCAGCCCGCTCACGGTGTCGGCCCTCATCCGCCGGCGCCGCCTGGAGCGGGCCCACGCGGACCTGGCCCGCACCGGCGGCACGGTCGCCGGCGTCGCCGCCCGCTGGGGGTCCGCCGATCCCGCCCACTTCAGCCGATTGTTCAAGACCACGTACGGGGACAACGCCGCGGCGCTCAGGTTCAACAACCGTGCACGGACGGGCAATGCGACGGCCACCGGGCCGGGCGAGGCTGGTGATCACAGCGACCGCGTCACGCGGTGAGGAGGAGAGGTTCGCACTGGTCCCGTACCGTATTTTCCGCTTGGATCCATCGACGGAGAACAACCGAAACATGTATCCACGCATGGTTGCGGCTGCTCTTGGCAGCCGGCGCCCCGCCCCGGTCAGAGTGCTCGGAAAGATGGCGGTGAGCATGGGGGGAAAAGCGCGACAGCTGGGATCGCCCAAGCAGCGCGCCTTGTTCGCACTGCTGCTGATCAATGCCGGCAGAGTAGTGCCGGTTCCCAGGATCATCCGTTCCTTATGGGAGTCCTCGCCGCCCAACTCCGCGCAGGCCACACTTCATTCATACGTCTCCCGCCTCCGTAAGGCACTCGCCGGCGAAGGCGATCAGGCGGGTTCTCCGGAACTGCGTCACGAGGCGCCTGGATACGTACTCGACATCGCCCCGACCCAGACGGATGTCGGCAGGTTCCAGGCCGCGGTGGAAAACGGCCGTCTCCTCTTCGCCGAAGGCCAACTGGAGGCGGCCAGTGACGCGATGGCCGAGGCCATGAACCTGTGGACGGGCTCTCCCTACAGCGAACTGGCCTCCTACGAGTTCGCCACGCTGGAGACCACGCGGCTGGAGCAGGTGAGGCTCCAGGCGTCCCAGATTCGGGCGGACGCCTGCCTCGGGCTCGGCGAATACGACGAGGTGACGCGCATCCTGAGCGAAGAGGTCCGCACCAACCCCCTGGAGGAACGGTTGGGATCGCTGCTCATGCGCGCGCAGTACTACGCCGGACGGCCGGCGGAGGCCCTCCTGACCTACGAGAGAATCCGTTCACATCTCGCGGCGGAGTTGGGCGCCGGTACCAGCAAGGAGCTCAAGGAGTTACGCCGGTCCATTCTGCGCCAGGATCTCGGCACCCCGCTCGCCGACTCCTCTCCGAGTCCGTCCCGGCAGCCGTTCGACGCGTTACCCTCCGCCCCAACTGCCCGGATCGCCGCTACCCCCGAAAGCCCCAGCACCGAATCGGCCGAACCACTCCGGCGCTCCACGAGTCTGGTGGGCCGAGAACATGAACTCGCCCGCCTGCGATCGGTAATGGGAAAGGCGAACGACACGCGCGTCATGCTGGTGGTCGGAGAACAAGGTGTCGGGAAGACCCGCCTTCTCCGGGAGTTCGAGCGGGAGCTGACCTCGTCGGGCACAGAGGTGGTCAGGGCGCTCGGCGCCAAAACCTCCGTACTCCCCGACTACACCCCGTGGCTCCCGGCGGTCTGCAAGATCATGAATGAGGACGGGCATTTCGACACACTGCCCGTGATCGTCCGCAGCATCCTCGTGCGCGCACGGCGGGCATTCCTGAGCGGGCAGGGGCTCGTGAACCGCGGTGGGCAACCCTCGGACGTCGAACGTCTCGCTCTCCATACAGCCGCGTGCCAGGCCTTGCTGTCCGTCGGCAAACCACTGGTGGTACTCATGGACGACATTCACCTCATGGACGTCCACAGCCTCCAACTGCTCCAGCTGCTCGCCAGGGAAGTGGACGACGCCCCTCTCTGGGTGATCGCGACGATGCGGGAGGACCGGGTGTCCTCAAGTCCCGACCTCCGGCGCACGGTGGCCGAACTGCTCCAGTCGGACAAGGCCGAGAACCTCCGGCTCTCCGCCTTGTCGGCATCCGAGACCCACACACTCATCCAGCAGATGCGCGGCACACCCGTCTCCTGGGACCTGGCGTCGGCTGTCCACCGTGCGACCGGCGGAAACCTCTCTCTGCTCATCGGGTTGCTGAAGTCGGGGGAGCCCATCGACGCCCTTGAGGACCCGGCCAGGGGCATGCCCTTCGAACTCAAGGTGATAATCCAGAATCGCCTGGCCGAGTACTCACCCGCGGTGATCGCCGTGCTTGAGACCTGCGCCGCCATGGGCCCGGTCATCGACCGCCGTCTGCTCCACTCGGTGCTACGGCTCCAAGGGGCCACCGGTTCGGTAGGAGACGCCCTCCGGACCGCGCTGATCGCAGTGGACCCGTCGGACGACAACGACCTGCGGTTCACCCAGGGGCTTGTACGTGATCTGCTACTGGCGGGCCTGGATGCCCAGTTGAAGGCGGAGCTGCATCTGGTCATCGCCCAGGCGCTGGCCACCGACGCGGCGAACGGGGCCGGACGGGCCCCTGTTCAGTAGGACCCGAGGAAACGGTAGGCACCTTCGTGGAATGGGCGGACACGGGGCAGTGCCGCCGGTGCCACGCGTAGGAGCACGGCGGCACCACCGTCCGTGTCAGGCGGACGGGATGCGTCCGTGAATCCCCTGGAGCATGTGACGCATCGAGGTGCGGAAGAAGTCGTCCTGATGCCCGCTGAGGAACGGGGTGTGGCCGAAGACCTCCAGGACGACGAGGCCGTGCATATGCCCCCAGGCGCTGAGCATGAGAGCGGTCGCCGGGGCCGGGAGATGACCGGGTTCCCCCGCTGAGTGGTCCAGGAGCGCGCGGACGCCGGGGGTGAGGGCGGGGGCGTCAATCGCGGCGAGTTGGGCCGTGGTGAAGCCGGCGAACATCTCTCGTTGGAAGACCGCGCTCATGCGCTTCATGGCCTGTGTGGTCGGTCCGTCCACGGGGGCTTTGTAGTGCCGCAGCGGGGCACCGTAGAGCAGTTGGAAGAGCTCGGGATGGGCGATGGCCCACCGGCGGTATCCCTCCGCGGCCACCACCAGCGTCGGCAGGTCCTCGTCGTCGTGCGGCGCGGTGTCGACGGCTTCTTGTACGGCGCCGGCGAGGTCGTCGTACGCCTTGGTGATCAGGGCGGTGATCAGGGCGTCCCGGTTCGGGAAGTAGTGGTAGAGGGCCTGCACGGTCATCTGCAGGGTGCGCGCCACGGCGCGCAGTGACAGGGCGTGCGGCCCGTGCGCGGTGATGTGGTGCTCCGCGGCTTCGATGATCTCCTGGGTGGCGGCGGCCCTGCGCCGTTCACGCAACGTGGGCACGGGTGCGACAGCCAGCTGAATGGACATGAACCAACCGTACGACGACCGGACCTGGCCTCACAGAGGTAATGCTGCAAGCTGTTCGAAAAATCTAACACTGCCAAATTCTGACTGCGGCCCCTACCGTCGTCGTCAGTGCAAGGCGGTGGTCGAGGGGGCCCTGTCGGCGGCTGCCGTCTCTCTCTTCGATGCTCACCCATGCGCCCACAGAGCCGGTTTTCACATGCTCTGTCCGTTCTTTTGCTGTCGAAGTGTCGGCGCTGTCTGCGCTGTACGAAGGGGTTCTCGCGTGTTTGCTCGCTTTGCCGAACTGGCGATTCGCCGGTCCCGGCTGATCCTTGTCCTGGCTGTGGTGGCTCTGGTGGGCCTGGGAGTGCTCGGGGGTGGGGCGTTCACCAAGCTGAAGGGGGGCGGCTTCGACGACCCGAGCTCGGCGTCGAGCCGGGCCGCGAAGGTCATCGACGAGAAGTTCGGTGGCGAAACGAATCTGATCCTGCTGGTGCGCGCCGCGGAAGGCCGCGTCGACGCCGGGGGCGCCCAGAGCGACGGCCGGGCACTGGTCGCGGATCTGAAGAAGGAACCCCACCTGAAGAACGTCGTCTCCTTCTGGGACACGAACGCCGAATCGCTGCGCTCGAAGGACGGCCGCGAAGCGCTGGTCCTGGCCCATGTCGAGGGTGATGAAACGGAGTTGGAGAAGAACGCCGAGAGCGTCATCGGCGAGTACACCGGCTCCAAGGAGGGCGGCCTGCGGGTGCAGGCCGGGGGAGGGGCCGCGGTCGGCAGTGAACTGGGCGAGCAGGTCGTCGACGACCTCGTCCTGGCCGAGGCGATCGCCGTCCCCCTCACCCTGATTCTGCTGCTGTTCGTCTTCGGCGGTGTGGTCGCGGCCCTGCTGCCCCTGGCCATCGCGCTGCTCGCCATCGCCGGCTCGTTCGCGCAGCTCTCCCTGCTCGGCAGCCTCACCGACGTGTCCAACACCGCCACCAACCTCACCACCGCCCTCGGGCTCGGTCTGGCCATCGACTACGCCCTGCTGATGGTCAGCCGCTTCCGCGAACAGCTCACCGAGGGTGCGAGCGTGGAGGACGCGGTGCGCCGGACCGTCGCCACCGCGGGCCGTACGGTGGCCTTCTCCGCCGCGACCGTCGCGGCAGCGCTGGCCGCCTTGCTGGTGTTCCCGCAGTACTTCCTGCGCTCCTTCGGCTACGCGGGTGTCGGCGTCGTCGTGATCGCGGCGGTGAGCTCCCTGCTCGTCCTGCCGGCCTTGTTCGTCGTGCTCGGCCACCGCGTCAACGCCGGAAGCCTGCCCTGGGCGAAGCGCCGCCCCCGCACAACCGGCCGGGCACCCTTCTGGGGCAGGCTGGCCGCACAGGTCATGCGCCGACCGGCCCTGACCGCGCTGCCCGTCCTCGCGGTGCTCCTGATCGCCGCGGCCCCGCTGCTGAACATCACCTTCGGCACACCCGACGAGCGGGTCCTGCCCACCGAAGCGCAGAGCCGCCAAGTGGCCACCTCTGTGCAGGACAACTTCAACGGCACCGACGACAGCGCCCTGCACATCGTCATCGACCAGAGCGTCGGCCAGGAACCCCTGAGCGCGTACGCGGGGCAGCTGTCCGAACTGAGCGGCGTGCAACGGGTCGAGACCGCAGGCGGGGCCTTCACCGACGGCCAGCCGGCCACCGGCTTCCCGAGCAACCCCGCCCTCGCCGCCGACGACGCCCAGCGCATCAGCGTCGTCAGCGACCTCACGCCGAAGTCCGACGCCGCCCAGGAACTGGTCGCGACAGTGCGCGCCGTCGAGCCACCCGCCAACACCACACCCCTGGTGGGCGGTGTGGACGCCGAACTGGTCGATTCCAAGAAGTCCATCGGCGACATGCTGCCGATCGCCGTGCTGCTCGTGGTCCTCGCCACGTTCGTGCTGCTGTTCCTGTTCACCGGCAGCATCGTCCAGCCCCTGCGCGCCCTGCTGCTGAACCTGGTCAGCCTGGGAGCGACCCTCGGCGTCATGACCTGGATCTTCCAGGACGGCAACCTGTCCGGGCTGCTCGGCTTCACCCCACAGCCGATGGAAATGGCCATGACCGTGCTGATGTTCTGCATCGCCTTCGGCCTGTCCATGGACTACGAGGTCTTCGTCACCAGCCGCATCAAGGAACTCCACGACGCCGGCGAGGACAACCACAACGCCGTCACCCACGGCCTCGGCCACACCGGGCGCATCGTCAGCGCCGCGGCCTGCCTGCTCGCCGTCAGCTTCCTCGCCTTCGGCACCGCCAAACTCAGCTTCATGCAGATGTTCGGCCTCGGCAGCGGCCTGGCCATCCTCATCGACGCCATCGCCGTACGCGGCGTCCTCGTCCCCGCCTCCATGCGCGTACTGGGCCGCATCGCCTGGTACGCCCCCGGCCCGCTGCGCGCCTTCCACCGGCGATACGGCCTCAGCGAATCCGACACCACCGTGCCCGCGGAGCCGGCGCCCCGACCGTACGCGACCCACAGCTGACCGCACACGGCAACGGCGCCCCACAGCCGGCCAACACCACGCCACTACTGAACAAGCGCAGTCGCGCTCCCGCCCCTGGAACGCCGCCTCACGGCCGACAGGGGGACCACATCACCGGAGGATCCACATGCTGCTCAGCCTCATCAAATTCACCGTACGCCCCGAGCAGAGCACCGCTTGGGACGCCCTGCGGAAGGACTTCGGAGAGGCGACCCGAGCCGAGGAGGGGAACATACTGTTCGAGTGGTCCAAGAGCCTGACCGATCCTCATCAGTACGTGCTCATCGAGGGATACGCGAGCCCCGAGGCGGCCCAGGCGCACACGAGTTCCGAACACTTCGGGAAAGCGATGGCCGTGATGCCCGATCTGCTCACGAGCGCTCCTCAGATCATCAGCGATCAGGTCGCACAGGACGGGTGGGCGAAGTTGGACGCCATGTAGCGGGCACCGGCCGCGTCCGAGATTCCCGACGGTACGCGGCCGGTGCCCGCTCGTTCCTCAGATGTGTGCACCTGCCGCCTGTTATAAGTCGCCCCAACGGCCGGCCCGGGCCGGCCGTTGGGGCGCGCGCAGATCAGGGG
>NZ_JBHXRM010000020.1:0-3387 GCF_042716895.1 Streptomyces sp. NPDC058653
GTCGACCACGCTCCGCGGCGAGGCACTGACCAGCGCGAACGGCACCCCCGCCTGTTCGAGGGCGGCCAGCAGCCGACCGGCTCCCGGCCGCGGCGGCGCACCCGCCTCCACACGCCGGAGGAAGGACGCGGCGAGATCGGCGGCGACGGTCTCCGGGCGGGACGCGCCCGTCACACGTACGAGGTGGGCCGCCGTGTCCGCGACGGCGCGGCCCACGACCTCGGGCGCGTCGGCGTCCGAGAGCCGGTGGCCGATGCCCGCGGCGACCTCGGCCGCCGCATCCCACCAGAGCGTCTCGGTGTCGACGAGGGTGCCGTCCATGTCGAAGAGCACGGCGGCGGGGGTACGTACCCGGTGGCCGTCGTCCGTCGGGCTCACCCGGCCGTCCCGGCGGGCCGCGTATCCGTGACACCCGTCCCGGCGGCTCGCGCGACGACCAGCACCGGGCGCTTGGCCGGCCGGACCGTGGCACGTACGCCGGGGGCCAGCGCCCCCGCGTCCCTCGACGGCACGTCGGCCTTGACGGAGCCGCCGTCCGGCAGGTCGAGCAGCACCCGCGTCACCGACCCGAAGAACGACGCGGAGACGACCGTGGCCGTACCGCGCTCGTCCGCCGTCGCCGTGATGTTCTCGGGCCGGATCAGCACCTCCACGGCCGTCTCCCGGCCCGGCGGGATCTCGCCGTCCACAGGCAGCGTCGCTCCGACGACCGCGACCCGTCCCCCGTCGGTGAGCTGCCCGGGCAGCCGGTTCATCGTGCCGACGAACTCGGCGACGAAGGGCGTGGCGGGCCGCTCGTACAGTTCGGCGGGCGGCGCGCACTGCTCCAGGCGGCCCGCGTTGAGGACGGCGACCCGGTCGGCCATCGACAGCGCCTCCTCCTGGTCGTGCGTGACGAAGATGGTGGTGATGCCGAGCGAGAGCTGGAGCCGGCGGATCTCCTCGCGCAGCGAGAGCCGGACCTTGGCGTCGAGCGCCGACAGCGGCTCGTCGAGCAGCAGGACGCGCGGTCGCAGCGCGAGCGCGCGGGCGAGCGCGACCCGCTGCTGCTGGCCGCCGGACATCTGGTGCGGGAAGCGGTCGCCGTGGTCGGGAAGGCCGACGAGGCCGAGGAGTTCGGTGGCGCGCTCCCGCCGCCGGGCGGCGGAGACCTTGCGTACGCGCAGACCGAAGGCCACGTTGTCGCGGGCGTTGAGGTGCGGGAAGAGGCTGTACGACTGGAACACCATCCCCGCGTCGCGGCGGTTGGCCGGGACACGGGTGATGTCCTCGCCGTCCACGAGGACCTCGCCGGCGTCGGGGTGCTCGAAGCCCGCGAGCACTCTCAGGGCGGTGGTCTTGCCGCAGCCGGACGGGCCGAGCAGGGCGAGGAGTTCACCGGGACGGGCGGTCAGGTCGAGACCGTCGAGCGCGACGGTGGGCCCGAACGCGCGGCGCAGACCGCGGAATTCGACGAGCGCGCCGGGGGCGGGGGCGGTGGCCCGCCCCGGACCGGTCGTGTCGCCGGGCAGCGTGGAGATGGCTGACATGGGTGGGTTACTCCTTGCCGGAGAGGGAGGTCGGGGCGCCCGGGGCCGGGGCCGGGTTGGTGGCTCCGGCGGCGGCGCGCGCTCCGGCCCGGGACAGGACCATCAGCAGCGCCCAGGCGATCAGCAGGCTGAGCAGTGACACCGCGACCGATGTCTGGGCCTGGGAGCCGGAGATGGTGACGATCCAGACCGCGAAGGGCTGGTAGCCGAGCAGCGCGGCGATCGTGTACTCGCCGAGGACCAGGGCCAGGGTGAGGAACGAGGCGCCCGCAAGAGACGAGCGCAGATTGGGCAGGATGACCCGGACGATCACGTACGGCATGCTCGCCCCGCAGTTGCGCGCGGCCTCCACGAGCGTCGGGATGTCGACGGCGCGCAGCCCCGCGTCGAGCGACCGGTGGACGAACGGCAGCGCGAGCACGGTGTAGGCGATCACCAGCACGAGCGGGAACGACTCGTCCTGGACGACGATGAACGTCCGGTAGAGCGGTGTCGTGGACAGATACTCCGGTCCCCAGCCCAGCACGGTGGTGATCCCGCTGACGAGCGCGATCGGCGGCACCACCAGCGGCAGCATGCAGACGATCTCCACGGCGGGCCCGAGCCGGGGTGCCCCGAGCCGTACGGCGACGAGCGCGGGCACGGCCAGCAGCAGGGACAGCGCGATGGTGCAGGCCGCGAGCCCCAGCGAGAGCAGCAGACTGTCCGCGAAGCCTTCGGCCGACAGGATGCCGGTGTACGCCTCGAAGGAGACGCCCTGACCGGGTGTGTGCACGGTGAAGACGAACGAGGCGAGCAGCGGTACGACGAAGTAGATCCCGGCCAGGGCCAGTACGGCGCCCCGCCAGACGCGCGGGCGGCGCCGCCTCCGTACGGAGGTGGCCCCCGGCGCGGCCTCCTTGGGAGGCGGGGCCGCGGGCGAGGTCGCGGACGCCGTCGGGGTCAGTGCAGCCATCGGGTGCTCCGTCGCTGGAGGGGCAGATAGACCGCCATCACCACACCGGCGATCACGATCATGTCGAGGCTCAGCGCGAGCGCCACGTTCTCCTGTCCGACCTGCACGTTCCCGGAGAGCGCCGCGGCGATCTTGAGGGTGACCAGCGGTACGGAGCCGCCGACGAGCGCGGCGGCCGTCGCGTACGCGGCGAACGCGCTGCCGAAGAGCAGCACGAACCCGCCGAGCAGGGTGGGGAGGAGGACCGGCAGACCGACATGGCGCCAGAACTGCGCGTCCGTCGCCCCGGCGTTCTGCGCCGCCTCCCGCCACTGGGGGCGCAGGCCGTCCAGCGCGGGGACGCTGACCAGCACCATCAGCGGCACCAGGAAGTAGAGGTAGATCACGGTGAGTCCGGTGAACGAGTAGAGATTCCAGCCCGCGGCGTCGAGGTGCGCGAGTTCGGTGACGACACCGGAGATGCCGAGGGTCGCGACGAAGGCGAACGCCAGCGGTACGCCGCCGAAGTTGGCGAGGACACCGGAGGCGGTGAGGACGGACTCGCGCAGCGCGCGCCGCCGTGAGGTGACGACGGCCTGGGCGATGAGCGTCCCGAGGACGGTGCCGATCAGGGCGGTCAGCGCGGACAGTTCGACGCTGCTGGTGAGGGAGGTGAGATAGGGGCCCTGGAGGGAGGTGGAGACGTTGGCGCCGGTGGCCGAAGTGGCTCCGGTGACCGCGTCCTTGGTGGTGAAGGCGCCGTACACGACGGCGGCGACGGGGAGTCCGAAGCAGACTCCGGCGAAGACGAGCAGCGGCAGGGCGCCGAGCCAGGATGGCCTGCTGCTCACGACGACGCTTCCTCCCTGACCCACTGCACCTTGCGGACGGCCGGTCCCATCTTGCCCCTCGGAGTCTCAGCCT